>CAZURA010000098.1:0-22201 GCA_964622985.1 uncultured Bacteroides sp.
ATCTACACTGTAACTCCTGAATAATATGGGTTGTCCGATCTCCCCCTCATCGATCTTCTTTTTTACATATTGATATGAAGGATCATACCTTCGCATAAAACCGATCATAAAGACACGACCGGGGTGTTTCAGTACCGCCTCCTTGGCCCGGATACTATCTTCCCACCCTATTCCCAGAGGTTTTTCACAGAATACATGTAATCCGGCCTGAAGAGACTGTTCTATCTGGTCGCAATGGAGTGCCGAAGGTGTCACAAGGGCAATTGCATCGAGTTCCTTATGCTCCAATAGCTCCGGAAATGTATGATACACATGCTCAACTTCAAGCTTTTCCCGGGCCAAGGCAAGATGGTCAGGATTCACATCGCACACAGCTGAAAGCTCAGCATGCTCCACCCTCAACTGTATATTTTGTGCATGGAGGAAGCCAAGACGTCCGAGTCCGGCTAATCCGATCTTTACTGCCCTGTTTGTCATAATCCCAGTGTTTTGAGGAATTTGCGGTTGTTAAGTGCACAGCTTTCAGGCGATCCCATTCCGGGCAATACATCCTGTTCAACCACGATCCAACCCTCATAGCCTTTCTCATTCAATAAGCCAACAATGGTGTTGAAATCCACATTTCCCTTGCCCAGCTCACAAAAAATCCCCTCTTCCACAGATTTGAAATAGTCATATCCTTCCCTGGCAGCCTCTTCATCTATTCGTGGATTATAATCTTTGAAATGGACGTGCCAGATCCTGTCGTCATACATTTTTAGAGCATCCACAGGATTCCCTCCTCCAAATGCGTAGTGTCCTGTGTCCAGGCATAATCCCAGTAGTGAAGGATCGGTAAGTTCCATTAGCTTCGCCACCTCCATGGGGGTCTCCACATACCCCCCACAATGGTGGTGAAAAACGGTCCTTAATGCAGTGTGCTTCCTGACTGTTGAAGCTATTTTTTCAGCACCTGCAGCAAAGATCTTCCACGATTCGTCTGAGAGTCCCATTTCATCTGTGATCCTTCCGGCATTTTGGGTACGTTCATCCACCGATCCATTATCATCGGCCAGGATAATAAATGCTTTTTCAAAACCCGCATCATACATTAACGCTGCAGTTTTCAGGGCCATTTCGACTCCCTGGTCATGCTTTCCGGGATCTGAGAGTGCCACCGGGACAAATGCTCCAAGAAGATGAAGGTTAACCAATTGTAACGCTTTTCGCAGATCAAAGGCTGTGGTGGGCATAAATCCCCAATCCCCCAGCTCAGTTCCGGCATACCCCGTTTCCTTCATCTCAATAAGCACCTGAACATAATCCGGAGCATCTCCGTTCAGGTCAAATTCAAGGGCTCCCCAGGAACAGGGTGCATTGGCTATTTTAATCATAACAGTAGTTATAAAGCATTAAAATTTCCGAGTCCACTCTTTCGGCCACCGTTCGATGACCACTTTGGTTTGCGTAAAAAATTCAATGGCATGCCTTCCCTGCCCGTGCAGGTCACCAAAGAAGCTTTCATTCCATCCACTGAAGGGGAACTGTGCCATAGGGGCCGCCACCCCGATGTTTATCCCGATATTTCCTGCATTTGCCCTGTTTCGGAAGGTGCGTGCGTGCAGACCACTGGAAGTAAAAAGGCAGGCCATGTTGCCATACTTGTTCCCATTGACGAAATCGATCGCCTGGTCGAGCGAATCCATGGACAGCAAACTCATCACCGGTCCGAAAATCTCAGTTTCAATCACTTCTCCGTCCAACGCCACATTGTCAAGAATGGTAGGTTTTAGAAAGTTGCCATTTTCATATCCGCTGACGGATGCATTCCTTCCGTCTAACAGCAGGTTAGCTCCCTCATCAATCCCTTTACCGATGAGCTGTTCAATAAGCAGTTTACTCTCGGGAGTGATAACAGGACCCATTTCAACGCCCTCATCCAGTCCAAAACCGGTGGTTTTAAGTTTTGCTGCTTCAACCAGAGCCTCTCTGATGACGCCGCTTGTATCTCCAACTGTAATAATGTTTGAAGCAGCCAGACACCGCTGTCCGGCACAGCCATACACACTGTCGGCCACGATCCTGGCTGACATCCCGATGTCGGCATCGGGCATAATGATCACAGGATTTTTAGCTCCTCCCTGCGCCTGAACACGTTTGCCGTTGCCGGTGCCACGCTGGTAAATATACTTTGCCACCCGTGTGGAGCCCACAAAACTGATTGCTTTTACATCAGGATGATCCAACAGGGTGTCGACACTCTCTTTTCCCCCATGAACCATATTGACTAATCCCTTGGGCAGGTCTAACTGGTTCATGAGCTCAAATACCTTCATCATGGTTAGCGGCACTTTTTCCGATGGTTTCAGGATAAAACTGTTGCCGCAGGCGAGGGCGTATGGCAAAAACCAGAAAGGAATCATGCCCGGGAAATTAAATGGGGCAATACAGACGCACACACCGACAGGCTGACGTACCATGAATTCATCGATACCGGTGGCCACATTTTCGGAAAATTCGCTTTGCATCAAAGTTGGGGTGGCACAGGCGGTTTCGACGTTCTCTATCCCGCGCTGCATCTCAGCCACCGACTCAGCGTAGGTTTTGCCGCATTCCAGGGTAATTAACCTGGCAATCTCATCCCGGTGTGATTCCAGCAATCCCTTAAGTTTATACAGGGGCTGGACACGTTGCATTACCGGCGTGTTGCGCCACTCCCTGAGTGCCTCGCCGGCAGCCTTAACTGCTTGCTCAGCATCAGAAACGGTATTTTCACCCAATGGCACTTTTGCCAGGACTTCCTGACTGGCAGGATTTACCACATCAAGGGTTCTCTTCTCCCTGCTCTCCTTCCAGCTTCCGTTGATGTAGTTCTTTAAAATCTTCATATTCTTATTTGTTAACATATTTTCAAATTCTATCTGCTCCCGAGCAGTATATAGATCAGTATGGTTACCACCACAAGTATGGCTGACATCGGTTTGGCGTATTTCCAGAACACCATTTCCATTTTTTCGGGGGCGGTACGGATACTGAAATTTTTGCGCGGATAGAAATAGGACACCGCATACATGATCACCACATTCATTACAAATTCGATTCCCCAGTTGTGGATGAAATGAATATCTATCTTCAGAATAAAGGTAGTAACGATGTAATATACCAGGCCAAAGATCAGGGCTGCTTTTGCTCCGACAGCGGAGACTTTCTTCATAAAAAATCCGGCGAGCATGATGGATGCTATCGGGATGAAAAATATACCATTAAGTTGCTGAAGCAGCTGATATAATCCTTCGGGAGCTTTGGCAACCAATGGTGCTGAGAGAATGGCAAATATGGCCAGTACAGAGGAAACCGACCTTCCAATCCAAACCAGCCGTTTCTCTTTCACGTCTTGTTTAATAAGCCGTTTGTAGACATCGATACTGAAAATAGTAGCCGCACTGTTCAATACGCTGTTAAACGTACTTAAAACAGCTCCCATTACCACGGCTGCAAAGAAGCCTGCAAGCCCGAGCGGAAGGACTTTTTTGATAAGCGCCGGGTAGATATGGTCCTGGTTATCGTACATGGAGTCGCCAAAATAGTAGAATCCGATCACCCCCGGT
Organism: uncultured Bacteroides sp.; assembly: GCA_964622985.1. Taxonomy (GTDB): domain Bacteria; phylum Bacteroidota; class Bacteroidia; order Bacteroidales. The sequence goes on from CAZURA010000098.1 coordinate 3,588, forward strand.
AGTACAATTATTATCGGAACCAATATCTTCAGTACACCGGTAAAAAGCAATCCTTTTTGGGCCTCTACCAGATTTTTGGCGCCCAGTGCCCTTTGAATGATGGTCTGGTTCATTCCCCAGAAATAGAGCTGATTAATGATTAATCCTGTAAATAACACCCCAAATGGCATTACAGAATCTTTGGCACCGACCACATTGAACTTCTCAGGCGCATGTTGAAACACTTTGGCAAGTCCTGTGAACGGATTGCCCCCTCCAATGCTTACAAGAGCGATAACAGGGATAAGGACTCCGCCAATGAGCAACCCATAGCCATTGATGGTGTCGGAAACGGCTACCGCTTTTAATCCCCCGAATATGGCATATAATGATCCTATGATTCCTATGGCTACCACAGTTATCCACAATCCTTCCGGTTTGGAAACGCCTAAAACTTCAGAAATATTGAATATGCTTTCGAGATTTATGGCTCCGGTGTATAGCACGATGGGCAGCAGGGTAACCACGAAGGAGACCACCAGAAAAAAGGCGACCAGGCTGCGCAACACGCCATCAAACCTCTTTTCGAGATACTCAGGAATGGTGGTCAGCCCCAGTCTCAGGTACTTGGGAATGAAATAGATAGCCGCAACCACCAGTGCCAGTGCCGAGGTAACTTCCCAGCCTATGATGATAAATCCGTTTTTATAGGAAGAGCCGTTCATGCCGATCAGGTGCTCGGTGGAAATATTGGTCAACAGCATCGAACCCGCAATAACAATTCCGGTAAGGCTCCGGCCGCCTAGAAAATAACCGTCGGAAGAATCCAACTTCTCTTTTCGAAGTTTAATCCAGGCATAGAATGCTACAAAGGCTGTAAAAGCAACAAACGTGATTACGGTAAGCATATAATTTGTGCGTTAGAAAAAGTAGCGTTGATTTTTCTTCTGCTCCACATAATCCTCACGTGCTTTTTGCACTGATCCTGATGTGGATACCTCAGCCACCGGAACATCCCACCAGGCGTACCCGTATCCGGCCATTTTTCTTTCCGGAACGGTTTTTACGCAGATCACGGTCGTCTTGTCCTCGCGTTTTGCCTCTTCCAGCGCCCTGTTGAAAGAAGCCACGTCGGTGGCTGTAAACACTATTGCACCCAGGCTTTCGGCATTTTTTGCCAGATCCACCGGCAGCGGCTCTCCTGTCAATTGCCCGGATCCCTGATCACGATAGAGGTATTTTGTGCCGAATCCTTCGCTTCCTATGGATTTTGACAGGCCTCCAATACTGGCAAATCCGTTATTATCTATCAGCACAATGGTGAGTTTGTACCCTTCCTGTAAAGAGGTGATGATTTCAGAAGGCATCATCAGGTAGCCCCCGTCGCCCAGAATCGCATAGATCTCACGATCGGGACAAGCCATTTTGGCTCCCAGTCCGCCCGAAATCTCATACCCCATGCAAGAATAACCGTATTCCAGGTGGAAACCTTTGGAATCGCGGGTCCTCCATAGCTTGTGTAAGTCACCCGGCGCACTGCCGGCTGCACACAACACCACATCCCTGGGTTGTATGAATTCATTGACTGCCCCGATAATCTCTGCCTGGCTTGGGATATCCCTATCGTCAGCCAGGTAAGCAAGTGCTACTTTTTCATCCCAGCTTTTGTTGTAATCAGCTACCCGTTTTCTGTATGCATTCTCCACTGTATAACCTTTCAGTTCCTGCCGAAGCTCTTCCAGGACCACTTTTGCATCACCGGTGACTGCCAGTCCACTCTGTTTGTGGGCATCGAATTCAGTGATGTTGATATTAACGAATCTGACATTTTCGTTCTGAAATGCAGTTTTTGAAGCGGTGGTAAAATCACTGTAACGGGTACCAATCCCAATGACCACGTCTGCAGCACTGCTGATCGCATTTGCCCCTTCGGTCCCTGTGGCGCCGGTGGCACCTAAGTTGTGCGGATCATTGTAAGGAAGAGAACCTTTTCCTGCGAATGTCTCACCTACGGGGATGCCGGTTTCATGAACCAGCTGCCTGAGTACCTCCTCAGCTTCGCTGTAGATCACTCCGCCACCTGCAATGATCATCGGCTTTTCAGCTGAGCGTATTAATGCAACAGCCCTTTGGAGTGCAGCTTTATCCGGTCGTGGCCGCGGAACGTGCCATACCCTTTTTTCAAACATAGCCAGCGGGTAATCGTATGCTTCTGCCTGTACATCCTGCGGAATACAAAGGGTAACGGCACCGGTATCGGCCGGAGAGGTCAGCACACGCATCACTTCCGGTAATGCTGCGATCAGCTGGTCGGCCCGGTTGATCCTGTCCCAGTACCTGGAGACCGGTTTGAAGCAGTCGTTTACCGACAGGTCCTGGGAAGCTGCAGATTCCAGCTGCTGCAACACCGGGGCCACAGTTCGCTGAGCAAACAGGTCACCCGGCATTAACAGCACAGGCAAACGGTTGATGGTTGCCCCTGCCGCTGCAGTAACCATATTGGTCGCTCCCGGGCCTATGGAGGAAGTACAGGCAAAGGTAGAAAGCCTGTTTTTCATTTTCGCGTATCCTGCAGCAGTATGAACCGCTGCCTGTTCATTTCGCACCAGGTAATACCTGAAATCAGGTGTTTGCTGTAACGCCTGTCCAAAACCGGCCAGGTTTCCGTGACCGAAAATACCAAAGCAACCTGCAAAAAAAGGTTGCTCAACTCCGTCTCTTTCAGAGTATTGGTTTTTCAGGTAGGCCAGGGTGGCCTGTGCCACTGTTAGTTTCTTGGTCTTCATAGTGTTAAGATTAAAACCCACCATTGGATTGGATAAATGCAAGGATCTCCTTCTCATAGGGAGTGAAGTTGGCACATCCCAGTTGGGTTACCACATGTGCCCCGCAGGCATTCCCCATCCTGCAGCACTTATACAAGTCCCACCCCTTTAAATAGCCATAAATAAAACCGGCTGCAAAGGCATCACCGGCACCCAGGATATTGACTACATCCACCGGAAATCCGGGCACCTCCTGTATGGTCCCGTCGGACAGATAGACTGTGGCTCCGCGGGAACCCGTTTTCACTATCAAAGCTTCCACTCCCAGTTTCAGGATCCCCTGGATGGCTTCCTGGATATCCCCTTTGATCTCAGGAGCAGAAATCTGCTGGTGACTGATGCGAAGCTGGGATTCATCAGATAAATAGGCCGCCAGCACCTCCTCCTCGGTACCCAGGACCAAATTAGCATTCCGCATGAACGAACGGCATGTGACACCAAATGCCCTGATATCATGCCACTGGTCCGCTCTGAAATCGAGGTCCAGTATCACCGGTATGTGATGCTTCCGGGCAATTTCAGCGGCCAGGAAAGCAGAGCTGCGTGTGGGCTCCCTGTTTAATGCGGTTCCCGAGACTTCCAGAAGCCTGGTTTTTTCGATCCCGGCTTTTAATACATGGTCAATGGTTATCTGCGAATCGGCGCAATTATCTCTGTAATAGACAAGGGGAAAACGGTCCGGAGGTTCTATCCCCAGGATTACAGCAGAACTTCTGGCCCCATCAATTATGGGAATATGGTCGGTGATTACCTTCTCATTTTGTAAAAACCTGAGAAGGAAATCTCCTACTTTATCTTTTCCAACTCCGGTGATCAGTGCTGCTTGTAACCCAAGCCTGCTGCAACCCACTGCAATGTTCAGTGGCGATCCGCCCACAAAAGCATGAAATCCGGGAATCTCTTCAAAAGGAGCACCCACTTCCTGTGAATAGAGATCGATGGAAGACCTCCCATATGTTATGACATCGTATGTCTTTTCCTGATTGCTCATCTTATTGTTTGTTGTTGTTCATTTCAGCTGTAACCATGGGGATTCGGGGATCGAGCCCCTTCCATGAACCGTAGATCCACTTATGGTCGGGATCGTCCGTGTTGGCCAAAGACTGGTCGCTGCCGGTCAGGAAGTTCAGATAGTACACATGGTAACCATGCCCTGCCACCACCGGGTGATAACCCTTCGGCACCATTACTATGTCGTTGTTTCGGGCCACTGCGATCTCATCAAGGTTGCGATCGTCGTCATACACCTGTTGAATAGCAAATCCCTGAGGCTTGTTTATTTTGTAAAAATAGGTCTCCTCCAGGCAGGCCTCCACCACATGGTCTTCCCGATCCACTTTCCGTGTGTCGTGTTTGTGTGCCGGAAAAGAGCTCCAGTTGCCCGACGGAGTGTAAACCTCCACCGACACCAGGTGATGGCAATCGAAACCGGGTTGAATCAGGCTATTGATCTGCCTGGTTGCATTGTCGCCACCCCTGATCTCCACAGCCACTTCTTCGGGGCGCTTAAAGCAGGCGGGGTGGTCCTCGTCGGTTTCGCACCATCCGTACGCCAGATCCAATATTTCACTTTCAGCAGTAAATGCAAAATCTGTATTTCTGGGAAGGTATAGCGCATGTGCCATTCCGCTGAACACATCTTTGCGTCCGTTGATCGTTTCCCACTCTCCTTTTCCTGTTTTTACCGAATAGTTACCTCCCAGTAAAATGAAGGCATACTCATTTCCCTCTGTGTTCCCGGTCCATTTTTCACCTTTTGTCATCAGCCGGGCCTGAAAATTGAGAAACTGCCATCCGATTTCTTCTCTCCTCACGCTTTGATAAACTCCGTTACCTGGATCAGGCTTAACCAGAAGCGAATATTTCTTGTCTCTTATCATGATCTGTTATCTAAATTCACTTGTTTTTCCTGAGGATTTGAGTAATTCAAATTTTCTCAGGCTAAATTCCTCAAAGGCATCCATATACGATTTGCCAGGCACAATGGGATCGAACTGGGCCGGGTTGTATTTGAAGAACTCCCGGTTAACACGTGTCCAGATCAACCGAGCATCGGTGGCAATATTGATCTTGCAAACACCATACTGGATTGCCTTGAGGATTTCTTCGTCAGTTACACCCTTTGCATCGACCCCCAGTTGACCACCGGCAGCGTTTATCCTTTGAATTTCCTCTTTGTTTACAGCTGATCCCCCGTGAAGCACTAAAGGAAATCCGGGTAATCTCTCCTGAATTTCCATTAGAATATTAAACTGAAGCCCCTGTCCTCCTGAGAATTTGTATGCACCGTGGCTTGTCCCCACGGCCACAGCCAGGCTATCACACCCGGTTTGTGAAACAAATTCCTCCACCTCTTCTGGCTGTGTATACTTCTGTTGCTTTTCGTCTATGGTCAGATCATCTTCCACACCGCTTAATACACCCAGTTCTGCCTCAACCGCAATGTTTTTTGCATTGGCCTTTTCAACGATTGCTCTGGTTGTGGTGATATTGGAATCAAAGGGTTCATGCGACGCGTCAATCATAACTGAAGTGTAATCACCTGATTCAATACCCGCCAGCGCATGTGCCGTGTTTCCGTGGTCGAGATGAATGGCAAACACGGTGTTGGGAAAAATCTTTGCAGCAGCCGAGATCATTGAAATCAGCATCCCGGGATAAGCATAATTCCTGGCGACAGGTGTGGTTTGAACGATAAATGGAGCATTTGCCTTTTGTGCTGCACTGAACAGCCCGATAATCTGTTCCATGTGCCATACATTCACAGCGGCTACTCCGTATTTGCCATAACATTTTCTGAAAATATCCCGGGTAGAAACGAGCATCTGTAATACCTGATTAACAAAACAAAGGTTCAATGTAAACTATTATTTACATCTGTCATAGCATGTTGCAAGAAATCTCTATGCAAAGGTTTGCATAAAAAACGATTGTTTTTGTATTGGATATCCCTGCTACTGTTTTGAGGAGCCCCTTACAACCAGTTCCGGGTATAGTTTTTCTGTCCGGGGTCTGGGAAGATCGTGGGGTGCGGTGATTCGCTTCATCAGCAGGCGGGCAGATAGTGTCCCCATTTCGTAAGTGGGTTGCCAAACTGTGGACAGGGAAGGTTTGAAGTAAGAAGAATGAGGATCATCATCAAAACCAATTACAGATATTTCATCCGGGATAGTGATGCCTGCATCTTTGATTACATACATGGAGCCAATGGCCACTCCATCGTTGATGGCAAATAGAGCATCGGGAGGTTTGGGGAGTGACAGCAGCTTTTTTGTGGGTTCAATTCCATGCTCAGGTGCAAATCCTTCAGCTTCGATAACATATTTTTTATCGAAGGGTAAGTGGTGATTTCTTAATGCATCCTTATAGGCCTGTAACCTGTGCCTGGCAGTGGAAAGGGTTTGACGGCCGGCAATGTGGGCAATTCTTTTACATCCGGTTTGAATCAGATATTCAACTGCCTGAAATGCCCCTTTGTATTCATCTACAAAGACTTTGTCTACTTCAATGCCTACGCAATCACGATCGAAAACCACCAGGGGGATGTCGTTATTTACAAGCATTTCCAGGTGATCAGTTTTATCGGTTTCGGATGAGGGTGAGATCAGGAAACCATCCACATTGATCGATGTAAATGCCTGGACAATGCTTTTTTCCTCCTCATACGATTCATTGGATTGCCCGATAATCATATTCACACCCATGGGACTTACCTGGTCCTGGATGCCGCTGATTATGGAGGAGAAGAAGTAGCTTGTTATCTCCGGGACAATGACACCTATAGTATTGGTTTTCCTTCTTAATAAATTCAGAGCCAGCAGGTTGGGTTGATAATTCCTTTTTCTGGCCAGCTTAACCACCGCTTTACGCGTTTTTTCACTGATGGCCGGATGATTGTTCAGGGCACGTGATACCGTGGAAGGTGAGATCCCCAGCTCCCTTGCAATATCAGTTATGGTGGTTCGTGACTTCTTCACAGGTCAATGCAATCCGAGTAAAGGTAAAAGCTCATCTAACGTAAAAATAACCTTTACCCCCAGTTGTTCAAATTCATCTTTCTTTTTTTTATTTGCCAGTGCGAATACTTTAAAACCACCTGCAACAGCAGCTTTTATTCCAGCTGCGCTGTCTTCAATGACCACACATTCACCTGGTATAAATCCCATTTCTTCTGCGGCGTATAAATAGATCCCGGGTTCCGGTTTCCAGCTTCCGATATCGTAGGAACTGAAAATGCGGTTTGAAAATCTGCTGATCAGGTTTGTCTTGGTCAGATTTCGAATGATTTTTTCACGGGGTCCACTGGACGCGACACCATAGGGCACATTCACTTTGTCAAGCAAATCATGAATTCCTTCTACGGGTCTCAATTCCGCCTCAAACCGTTCGTAAGTACGTCTCCTGAATTCTTTCTCAAAATGGCCCGGAAGTTCTCCCTCAATATGGTCCTCAATAAACTGAAGATTCTCTTTCATCGAAGTTCCTGTAAACCGTTCAACAGCAGTATCAAAATCAAGGTCAATAGCCAGTTCCCTGGCCATCTCCTGAAATACAGAAGCTGAAATGGATTCACTGTCGACAAGCACGCCGTCGCAATCGAAGATGATACACTTGAAATTCAACATAATTAAGCAAGATAACAGGGAAGCTCTAATTAGTCAAACTGCGGTTCAGAATTAACAAAGGGCACCCGATTTGAGTGCCCTCTATAATGTGTTATGTACTGAATCTTCTATTATGAGTATTTGTCAGGTTAAAAACCTGGGATTAGCTCCGCTGAGCTCGCATGCTCGGTTATTTACGCAGTGAATAACCACGTTGTGTCCTGACAAATGCGAATACCTAGTTGTAAAACAGATCCAGGCGGTAGTCCTGCACCTTGGCTGCTTCCACCAGTGCATTATAGGCTTCAAAATTGCTTCTGGACTCCATGGAGTACTTCAACCTGGATTTCGCCTGGTTGGTATCCTCTTCCGCGGAGGAAGGTTCTGTGCGGTTGGTCACAGATAATACAAATACACCACTCTCTCCTACCAAAGGTTGAGAAACCATATCCACCGGGAGGTACATGGAAGCACCTACAATGTAGGGTTCGAGACCCACACCTGTAACATAGGTGTTGGCAAATTTCACCTGAGTGGCTTCTCCCACATTCTCCTTGTTGTCGATTCCAAACTGGGTGAGATCTGTTACTCCGGAGAGTTTTTCGTTGAGCATCTCCACCAGTTTTTCAGCCTTCTTCTCTTTCTTCACTGCCAGTATGATCTCTGCCCGGACATCTTCCAGGTCGGCATAACCCTCTTCATGAGCTTCAGTAAGAACGGCCACTATGTATTTCTCATCACTCTGACTAAAAATCGAACTCACGTTGTTTACTTCTTCCGTATAGGCCCATTTTGTTAAACTAATGGGATCTACAATTCCGGGGATCGATTGCTGGTCTTTAGAAATATTGGGGGCAAATCTGGGATCGAGTCCAAACTCTCTGGCCTGCTCTGTGAATTTCTCCAGATCAGTGGCTTTTCCCCTGAACTTCACGGCACGGTTGTAATAATCCTGATTGGTCTCATCACTGGCATAGACATTCCTGATGATGCTGGCCATCTGGATCTTGCGAACCGGCCTGCTCTGCTCTGTGATCCTGATAATGTGTGTTCCAAACTGTGTTTCAGCAGTAACCAGCCCTCCTCTCTTTCCTTCGAAACAGGCGTCGTTAAACTCAGTGACCATTTGTCCCTCTGAGAACCAGCCCAGGTCACCACCTATAGTCCGGTTGCTTTCATCACCGGAGTATTCCAGGGCAATCTGGTTGAAGTTCCCTCCGTTTTCAATGACTTCTACAAGACTGTCAGCCAGCACACTTATTGCCTGCTTGTTTCCCTGGAAGGCCTGAAGTGAAAGCAGGATATGCCTGGCCCTTACTGAGTCTGGCCTCATTTGCACTTCCTGAAGGCGTGCCAGTTTAAACGATTCCTCTTCCCGGTAGGGTCCGAAAATCTCTTCATCGGAAGCATTGAATACCGAATCCCTAATGATGTCGGGCAGTTCATCATATGTATAATACCTTACATCGAAAGGTTCGTCTGAGGTTCCATTCACATACCTGGGGACCTCTTCATTGGAAATACGAGCAAATTCTTCTTTGGTTTGTTCAGTCCAGTACCTGGCGTTCTCCACATCTTTCTCGCTGGGTTCCACTTCAAATACCACATACTGGAAAGTTCTGGAAGCATCCTGTTTATAGCTCTCTTTATGTAGCTTATAATATTGTTTCAGGTCCGATTCGATATAGGTGATCTCTTCATCCGGGATCTCGGAAAATGGCTTGGACATGTAGGTAAAATCTGTACTTTTTCCGGTTTCTGATACATGATCTTTTAGGTCCAGAGAGGAGGGCTGAAATCCCTTTTTCACCAGGTTAAAGTATTTCTGGTTCATCTTCTCATCCACGATCTCCTTCTCAATAAATAACCAGCGCTTTTTCTCCTGCTCAAACTGAGGATTGTCCAGTGCATTGAAATAGTTGGTCATCACGGCCCTGTTCAACTGTCCTGTTTCCGGATTGGAAAACATTTGGAGAACAATGGGGTGTGGTTGGCTTAATGCCGGATTCGAACCCATACCCAGGGTCTGGTCACCCGTAACCATGGTTTTCAATTCATCAGTACTCACAGTGAGTCCTAAGCCCTGGTAGGAACGTTCCATAATGGTTTCCCTGATCAACCTTCTCCAGGTCTCCTGCTGGATCTGGCTCTCCAGTTCAGCATCCAGCGACTGTCCGCCCGCATTTAACTGGTAGAATTCACGCAGACTCTTTTCACGATCCAGGTAGTCTGAGACCCCTATGCCTTTTCCGTTGATCTCGGCAACGGTTCTTTTACCCACCCTGGGAGATCCTGAACCCATCATATCTCCAAGGATAAATGCAAAAAGCGCCATTCCGATCACAATGGCTATCAGCAATCCCGCCCTGTTTCTAATATTCTGTAATGTGGCCATTTATGTATAATAGTTTAATGATCTGTTTTCTAAAAATTTGAGCGTACGAATATAGTAATAATGATCTGTTTCCTGAAAATTGACGGAACGAAAATTTTAAGATCACGACGGGATCACTTTCAACTCTACTTCCTCGATCCGGTTGGAGCTTACATCCGTAATGGTTATCAGGAAGTTATCCAGTGCTACGGTGGCATCCTTATCGGGGATGCTCTCATAATGATAAATGATGTAACCTGCCAGGGTTTCATACTCCTCCGACTCTGGAATATGGAGCAGATACTTCTCGTTGAGGTAATCAATCTCATGGCGTCCAGATAACAGGTAATGATTTTCATCCAGTTGTTTCTCTACCAGGTCGCTAGTATCATGTTCATCTTCAATCTCTCCAAAGATCTCCTCAATGATATCTTCTGTAGTGATCACTCCCGAAGTTCCGCCGAATTCATCCACCACCAGTGCAATGCTCTTTCCTTCCTTAATGAAACTGGTCAGCAGTTTATTAACAGGTAGTGTTTCGGGGACGATCTGTACAGGTTTCAGGTGCGACTTTATCTGTTCAGGTTTACGGTAAAGGTCTTTCGAATTCACATATCCGATCACTTTGTCGATGGTGTCCCGGTATATCAGAATTCTACTGAGACCCGATTCAATAAACCTCTGAGTAAGTTCTTCCATGGTAGTGTCGATCTCGAGGGCGATCACATCAGTTCGGGGGATCATGCAATCCCTCACCTTCAGGTTGGAAAACTCCAGGGCATTCTTAAAGATCTTCAGGTCTTCGATCTCCTCACTATCTGCTTTTTGTTCGGGTTGTATGGTGGTCAGAAAATGATTCAGATCCACTTTGCTGAATACCGGCTCAGAGGTATCGGTAGCGGGTCGAACCCGTAACAGATACCTCATGGTAAAGTTTGAGATTCCTATAGTAAGCAGGGTTACAGGATAGAGGAGCACATAAAATACCATAATGGGTACACTGAGCAGGCGCAAAGAATTGTTGGGATTGAGCCTGAAGAGGATTTTGGGCAGGAACTCTGCGGTGAGCAGTATGATCAGTGTGGAGATCAGGGTTTGTACCAGTAAAAGCGCTGCATCCGAGTTCCCTCCTATAAGGTTCCTTATGGGCTGTTCGAGCAGCATGGCGAAAGTGATCCCGTAGATAACCAGTGCAATGTTATTTCCCACCAGCATGGTAGCTATAAACCTGGAGGGGTGCTTCGTGAAGGAACTGACAATGGCTGCAAATACCTTCTTTTGCTTCCTGTCTATCTCAATCCTCAGTTTGTTGGCCGAAACAAAAGCGATTTCCATTCCTGAAAAGAATGCAGAAAAAAGAATAGAAATAAGTATGATCAGAATGAGATATGACATGCCTTACTTGCTTGAAATTCGCATTCTTCTTCGGAGATAATACATAGCTAGTGCGAGTATGGAAAAGAGGAAATAATACCAACTCTCCTTAATGCCACCGCTGAGAGTTACATCCACCGCAATAAATAGAAGAAGTCCGCCCAGAACGAACCAAATCACTTCAAACAATCCTGATACCCTATTCTTCATCCTGTACTTTTACGGTTCCACTGGTTCCTTTCAGCTGCCAGTTGAGATCCTGATCTGATTCGAATCCCCTTTTCCCATAGAATGTGCCGTCTTCGTTCTGGATCTTGGTATATGAATCGGAATAGATAAGCTCCTTTTCTTCGTCCCAGAATAACTCTTCAGTGTTGAGGGCATCTCCATTATCCAGCCGGCGTGCCACCACGTTTCCGGTAGCATGCCAAAGTTGCTCTTCAAAATAGTAGATGGCATAATCGGCCATAATCTCTGAATATATTTCCATGGTATCGTTATAGAAATAGACTTCAAGGCCATCAGGAAATTCCTGGTAGGGCCTTTCAATGTCGGGGAATTGAAGGTAGGCAGGTGCCAGTATCTGGACTTTTACCTTTGCCGAGTCACTGTAAATGACCTTGATGTTGGTACCTTTAATCTTCGGTATCTCAGTCTCACTGGTAAGTAAGTTGATCCGTTCAATGTCATTCTCGCACCCACTCAATAGCCCCATCATGACAAGGATTACGGCACTATATCGCAATAGCAGGTTCATCTGTACAAAGATAGCAAAAAGCACTGCCTTTCGCATATGTAATATCACAACGTGCATCTATAAATAGAAGAAGGCCATCTCAGTGGTGAGACGGCCTTCTGGTTATGTAACTAATTTCCCTTATTTTCTTGATCTAACGGTGGTATATTCATTGATACACCCTTTCACCTGGTAAGAATCGCCGTCTTTCATATCCCGGAAGAAAACCTCTTCATGGTTGGGATACTGACTGGCATAATCGTTCAGCTTTTTATTGGCATCACTGGCAACACTGGGATCCACCGACTTTCCTTTAGTGTATTTATCCGCAGCCACCCAGAATGCAGTCCTTTGTTCGAAATCGCTACCCAGATTGTCGCGGGATGCTATGATGGCATCACCCAGAGCCAGGTATGCTTTCCCATAATTACTCTTATTCACAATGGCTTCGCGTGCGTAAGTTATGGCTTCACAGTAGTCCTTATTTGCACTGCTCACAATACACAATTCGTAAAACCACTCTGCCCTCGTACTATTGTCAATATTATCTCCTGCTACCGCCATCTTCAGATAGGTGGCAGCTTTTTTGAAATCGCTTTTGGCAATAAACAGAATTCCCAGCTGATGAGCCGATTCAGGCCCGGGCTCAATCTCGTACATCTGTTCCGATGCTGCCACATAGACGTCAGACCTGTCACACCCTGAAGAGGCATAGAATCTGATCACCTTCTGGAGGAACTCCTTGTCTGACTTGTTGGCTTCGAACTGAGGTTCAAAGTAGCTATTAAGTGCATCGCAGGTCAGCAAACCGCTATTGAGCATGTTTTCATCAATCATTCCTTTGGCCTTGGGCCAACGGGAACCTCCTTTTTTAATCAGTTGATCAAGAAGGGCAGTGACAATAAAATAGTCTTCGATGGCCTGTCCGTCCTCAATCTTACCTGACTTATTCAGTGTGATGGCGGCCGAAATGAAAGTAACCATTACCGCATCCCTGGATTTATTTTTCTGCAATTCTATGCTGCGCTTCAGATACCCGTAACCCTCTTCCATGGCAACAATATCAGGCCTGCCGTCACTATCGGTCCGACGATAGCGTAGGAGGTCTATACCTTTTCGTCCCAGAATATTCCCTTCGCCACCAAAATACTTCGCTCTCCTTTCATAGATCAGCATCATGGTATCGATCAATGCTCCCCTCCTGGCCGGATTGTTTGAAGCTGCGTCAATAAAACCGCGGTACATGGTAATCCCTTCCACATACATTCGTTCACTGGCCGCAGGGCATTCGCTGAATACAACCCTCCAGGGAGTAATGGCATCCTTGTAGTTGTTGTGTTTAAAGAACTCCCGGTATAAAGAGAGGTTCTTTATACAATTGATGCTATCCTTGCCTTTTCCGTATTTGGATCCGTCCTCTATTCCTTTTTGTGATATAGCAGGTAGGACAAACAAAAGGGATAGTGTTGCCAAAGCAATGATTCTGAAGGCTTTCATTTTCATACCGTTCAGTATTTATATGGTTTAATCAAATCTCCGTTTCCGGAACCACAGATCGTGTAAAGTTACATTAAATGTGACAATACCATAATTTTCTTGGATCAAATTATGCTCTGTTATACCTCTGGTTCCCAGTGTAAACGCCACATTAATGCTTGTCTTCATGGTTCTTACTGGCAATCCTACTCCAAAAGTTATGCCATAGTCCTGTAACTGCTGCCCGTTCACCATCAGATAGTAGTCTGAATAATATCCGCCCACACGGTAAGAGACAAATTTATGATAACCTCTAAGAGCCTCTGCATCAGGAACGTACTCTATGCCAAAATGCATGGAGGATGTATTTGTTGTAGAGTAGTTCTCACCGGACATCATACCTGTCCAGTCCTGCATATAATAATCACCAGTTATGGTTAGTTTATTCGGTATTCCCAGGGCAATACCCGCTCCTATTTTATGCGGCATAGTGAAGCTGCTCACGGTAGTATCATGACTCAGGCTATATTGCGGGCTAATGATATCGGTACTGCCCATAGAAATGGTATCGGTCAGGTATACCTTGTTAATTATATTGTAGTCCAGACTGGCATTTATGTTGGTTTTCAGGTCATACACACCTCCAAGAGTAAAGAAAAACTTATCCTTGATCACCTCCTTGTATTGCACTCCAAGAGTAAACAGAGGCTGTTGAAGATCCAACTTTTCCTGTGAGGTGGTGGTGGAATATATGGAATTTCTGGGGAAGTCAATCTGGCGCTCCCTGGATAGCCTTCCCATCAGGTAGTTCATGGTAACTCCCAGCGAAATCCGGTCAAACAGCTTTAAAGAGGTGCCCACATAAAAATTCATGATACCTCCATCCCCTTTAAAATAGGTATCCATGGCCAGTCCTGATGAGAAATCATTGTACTCCTGTTTGATGTTGTAACCAATGCTACTGTATGGAACAATCCCTGCTGACAGACCCATGTATTTCCCCATGGAGGATGCGAAAGTCACATGGTGCAGATTCATGTTCCACCAGGTATTGTTGAAGTCTTTGGTCTTATATTGGTTATGAAACGAATTGAGTCCAAAATCAAAATAGACCGAAGTACTGTCCATCGAGGAAAAGGAGGCGGGATTCAGATAATTGATCTTATTGGGCTGATGAATGGCAATCCCTGTTCCTCCCATGGCCTGATTCTGTCCCACTCCCTGCTTTGCCAGATCGCCCAAGCCAAACCTGGTATAGGGCGAATAGGTATTAAACTGGCTTAATAGGGGTATGGAGGTAAAAAACAAAAGAAATAAAAGGACAAAAAAAGTACTAATCTGTATGTTATGTTTGCTCTGATGCATTGTGTTCCAGAATTCTGTTAAGTCCGATCAGGTTCAGATTTAGGTCCACAAAGATGCTACTTTTTAACTTTCCAGCAAAGTATTTTGCATCCCCACCTGTCAAAACTACCTGTAAAGAAGGGTATTTCTGACTCATTGCTTCGATAAATCCGTCCATCTCAAAGAGCACGCCGTTCACTATACCCGATTGAATAGCCTCCTTGGTAGTCTCTCCCACCAGGGGTGGCTTCTCTTCGGGACGTTCCAGATGCGGTAGCCGGTTGGTGTACTTATTCAGTGACTTAAACCGAATTTCCAGTCCCGGAGAAATGTTGCCTCCCAGGTATTCACCCTCCGAATTAACAATATCATAGGTGATGGCTGTTCCGGCATCTATCACAAGAACGGTTTTACCGGGGTATATGGTATATGCCCCCACTGCAGCAGCAATCCGGTCGTAACCCAGGGTCTCCGGGGTCCGGTACCTGTTCTTCAGAGGAATGGGGGTGGAATGGTCCAACTCGATGCAGGGAGAGTAGAGGGTGTTCAGGTAATCAATGATCTCCCTGGAGTAGTTCACCACCGAAGATATGATGGCTCCTTTCAGACCGGTATAACGAGTGTGAAAATAGGCCAGTTCTCTATTGGTGATTTTTTCATAGGTGGCAGACTCCACCACATGATCTCCGTCGCAAACAGCGATCTTTCCGTAACTATTACCCAGGTCAAGAATAAGATTCATTGGTGCTATCCGTTACTCAGTTTCTGAAGGACTTGATAGGCTTCCTGCACAGAATTTACGTGGTCGCTTCTCAGGCTCAGCTTCTCCTGGTCCTCACGCATTCGGAAAATACCGGGATTAGCCTGAATATTCCCGATCACCTCCTTGAACTTTTCAGAGCTGTAGAATGGTGACTCCGGATTGCTTACAAAATACGTGATCAGTATGCTCTTTTTCAATATTAATTTTTCAACACCACACCGCTGAGCCAGCCATCGCAGTTGTACCACCTTCAATAATCCTTCCGAAGCAGAAGGCAAAGGTCCGAACCTGTCTGCCAGCATGGCCCGGTACTCTTCCAGTGATGATTCATCACTGATAGCATCCAGTTTCCTGTAGAGTTCCACCCGCTCACTTATGTTGGAAACATAACTGTCGGGAAACAAAAGTTGCAGGTCGGTATCGATATGACAATCAGAGAGAAACACTTTGTCCTCACTGTGGGTTTGCACGGGTTCGGCATAAAGGCTGCTGAATTCAGTCTCTTTCAGTTCCATCATCGCTTCGGTCAGGATCCTGTTATAGGTCTCAAATCCAATATCTGCAATAAAACCGCTCTGTTCAGCCCCCAGCAGGTTGCCCGCTCCGCGGATATCCAGGTCCTGAAGTGCGATGTTGAACCCGCTTCCCAATGCTGAAAACTCTTCTACCGCTTTCAGCCTTCTTCGGGCTTCCTGGGACAGAAGCGTGATAGGAGGGGAAAAAATATAGCAGAAAGCCTTCTTGTTGGACCTTCCGACCCTTCCCCTGAGCTGGTGCAGGTCACTTAAACCAAAGTTATGTCCATTGTTGATAATTATTGTGTTGGCATTGGGAATATCCAGACCTGATTCGATAATTGTGGTGGCGATCAGCACATCATAATCGCCCTGCATGAAATCGAGCATGACCGATTCCAGTCTCTTCCCCTCCATCTGTCCGTGTGCCACCACCGATCGGATCCCTGGTACCAAACGGTCCACAATCTCTTTGATCTCCGAGATATTCTGTACCCGGTTGTGAATAAAAAATACCTGTCCGCCACGGCTCACTTCATACTCAATGGCCTCCTTGATGAGATCTTCGTTGAAAGTGTGCAATTCGGTGATGATGGGATGCCGGTTGGGGGGTGGGGTATGGATGATGGATAGGTCACGGGATCCCATCAAAGAAAATTGCAGGGTCCGCGGAATGGGAGTGGCTGTCAGAGTAAGGGTATCCACATTCAGTTTCATCTGCTTCAGTTTCTCCTTCACGCTTACACCAAACTTCTGCTCTTCATCAATGATAAGCAAACCGAGGTCTTTGAAAGAGATATCTTTGCCCACCAGTTTATGTGTTCCGATAACGATGTCGATCTTCCCTTCTGTGAGACCGGCCACAATCTTTTTCTGGTCACCATAACTTCTGAACCTGCTCAGATAATCCACAGTACACGGGAATCCTTTCAATCGCTCACGGAAGGTGTTGTAATGCTGGAAAGCCAGTACTGTGGTGGGGACCAGTACAGCTACCTGTTTGCTGTCAGTGACCGCCTTAAAAGCAGCCCGGATGGCCACCTCGGTTTTGCCAAATCCCACGTCGCCGCAAACCAGTCTGTCCATGGGGAATCCCGCTTCCATGCCCGTTTTCACATCGGTTGTGGCCTTCAACTGGTCAGGTGTGTCCTCATAGATAAATGACGATTCCAGTTCCTGTTGCAGGTAGGTGTCTGCCGAGAAAGAGAATCCCTTTTGTTCCTTCCTCTGAGCGTAGAGCAGTATCAATTCACGGGCAATGTCCTTTACCTTCTTTTTTGTACTGCTTTTCAGCTTCTGCCAGGCGCCGCTCCCCAGCTTATAGATTTTAGGCGGACCTGAATCTTTCCCTTTGTATTTGGAGATGCGATGGAGCGAATGGATATTCACATAAAGCACATCACGGTCCTTGTATACCAGTTTAATGGCCTCCTGGACCCGGCCGTTCACATCAATCTTTTCCAATCCCCCGAACATTCCTATCCCATGGTCCACATGTACCACATAATCGCCCGGATTCAGTCCGATCAACTCTTTGATGGAAACCGATTCCTTTCTGCTAAACCGGTCATGGAACCTGAATTTGTGGTAACGTTCGAAAATCTGGTGGTCAGTATAGTAGGAGAGTTTCAGGTCATGATCTACAAATCCCTCATGGATGGTGTGGGAGAGGGAGTGGTACTGGAGTTCAGGATCGATTTCGTGAAAGATGTCATTCAAGCGTTCCAGTTGCTTTTCGTTTTCAGAGAGGATGAAGTTGGTAAATCCTTCACCGGAGCGCTCCTTCATGTGTGAGGCAAGCAGATCGAAATTCTTCTGAAATGCCGGTTGGGGTGAGGTGTGGAAGATCCAGGATTTTCGTGTATTTTCCCTGGATGCTATGCCGAATATCACTTGCCGATAGTGCTCCATCTGCGCTTTTATCTCACTCCCTGACTTCAGAAATTTAGCTTTATCGATGAGATTATCCTGATCTGAGTTTAATTCGGTACGGTCGTACAGGGTTTGAATATGTTCGGTAATCAGGTCAGGATTATCGAGCCACAGCATAGTTCCTGACGGGATATAATCCAGAAAAGAGATTCGTTTCTCACCCATTTCATTTTCCCACTGGATGTTGGGGATGATGTTCACTCTTTTCGCGGTCTCCAGGGAACGTTGAGTATCTGTATCAAAGATCCGTATGGAATCCACTTCATCGTCAAAGAAATCTAGTCGGAACGGGTGACTGGATGCAAAGGAGAAGACATCCACAATTCCTCCCCGAATGGAGTATTGTCCCGGTTCATATACAAAATCGACCAGCTGAAATCCATAGGTTTGGAGGACCTCCTCCAGAAAAGCCCTATCGATCTTCTCTCCCAGTTGTACTTCCAGGGTGGTCTCACCCAGCTGTCGTTTGGTGACTACCGATTCAACCAGTGCTTCGGCATAGGAAATAATGAAACTGGATACTCTTCGCTCTGCCAGCCGACGCAGAGTTTGAGTCCGCGTTATAATGTTCGCTTCATCAGTTTGCTGGTACTGAATGGACCGTCTGTAGGCCGATGGGAAGAAGAGCGTACGGTCTGATGTACCGTCCAGGGTAACCAGATCGGTATAGAAATAGGCTGCCTCTTCTTTCT
>CAZURA010000099.1:0-22164 GCA_964622985.1 uncultured Bacteroides sp.
CACTTATTTCATTGAAAATCAGAATTTTATGTCTTTGTTTAACGAACTATTGATAAGATTAAAATGATAGAAGATCCTCTTCACCGAAGCTCACTTCGGGGTAGAGCGAACAAGATTCACGTTATGATTAACCGGGAGTTATTCGTGTGTGTTCGGATTGTTCTTACTTCGTCTTCTCCAAAAGAGGATAAGCAGTATAAGTCCCGCACCAAAACCAATATACAGGAGTGTTGGGAAGCCCTTCCCTTTGCCTTCTTTCCCTCTCTGTTTACCCAGTTTCTTTATGAAGTCAGCATGGGATTCAAAGTGTTCCATGAGCATTTTTTCAATCTCTCGTCGGTTGTAACCTTGCTTTTCAAGCTCATCATATATGGCACGGATCAGCTCTTCAACGGTAGCTATTTTCTCTTTCTGAAGATCCATAGCGTCCAGTACCTCTTTCACCGGACCTTCCGTGGATTTGAGAAGCTCATTGAAGAGACTTACCACCACGAGGGGTTTCTCCAGGCTTTCCAACAGGGCCTCACGTACCTCATCCATGGTAAATCCTTTCTCCTCTGCTACTTCTTCCAGGTGTATCAGAAGTTCATACGGTGTCTTAATATTCGTGGCTTCCAGATCCAGCTGCTCCAGGTATTCTTTCAGAGTACCCTCGCTATTCTCCAGCAAGTGCTGATAATAGAGCTTCAGATCACCCTCTCCGATCCGGTCGATTAATTGCTTATCAATCTGCTCTTTTTCCAGTTGATTGAGGCTCTGCAGCATCGCTTCTCTAACCTCCTCCATGGAGAATCCCTGTTCATCTGCCACTTGCTCCAGATGCTTGAGGAGGTCCCCTGGAGTTTCAATGCCTTCAGCCTCAGGATCCAATTGCTCCAGGTACTCCTTCAGAGAACCTTGTGAATGATTAATCAAACGCTGCCTGAGCAGCTCAACATCCCCTTCCGAAACCACATCAGCCAGTACCCGGTCCACTTCCTCCTTGCTGTATCCTTTGGCTTCAGCCTGCTCGAGTAGGTACCCGAACAAATCTAACTGGGTCGTTATACCCTCCTTATCCGGATCCAGATCTCCTAACAGGTCGCCAAGAGGTCCGGTAGTGTTCTGTTTTAAATTGAAGAGGGTGGCTCCCATTGGATCCTCTTCAGGGTGCGCAGGTTCCATCAGATCACCATCAGGAACGCCCACATCCACAAGTTCTGGTTCTATGATCTCCCTGACAGGTTCTTCGCCCATAACCGTAAATGCTTGTTTGTGGATATTGTCTTCCGAATCTATCATTTCCAGCTCGATCCTGTTTTCTCCGGCCAGTGGTGAAACCTCCAGTTCAGTGCGTCTTTTCTCTACCTCCATCGTATCGATATTCACAAGTACCGAATCCTGGTATATTTTAGTGATCAGTAAGTTTCCTTTCTCAAGCTTCAACGGAACTTTTACGGTCTCTCCTGCCTTGGCTTTATACAGTGTGTCTTTCAACTGGATCAGACTCTCTGCTCCTTCAAAAATGATGGGTTCATGCTTTATCAGGGCGAGTTCAATATTGTCGTCTAACTGAATTCCCTCCTTATTGGAATGCCTGGTGATATGCAGGGGTCTTATCAGCTCTTCATACCCTTCACCCACAAAATGGAGATCATAGAAACCTTGTTGCAGGTTAAAACTGAACTCTCCGGTTTCCTGGTCAGGTGCAGTATAGATGATTGTATCGCCAGTATTAGCATCCACTATGAAAATGGCCATTTGGGTTGAATCAATCATACCATCGGCCGTTTTGAAGTTTCCGCTTACCAAATACATGCGTGGATTATCTGCGGAGTAGATATCCATGAAGTAAATATCATGCCTGCCGCGACCGTTGGGACTGTAGAGGGAGTAGTAGGCCCCCATTCCCCTATTTACCGGTTGGAAAAAGAGGTCATCGTCCGTGGTGTTGATGGGATACCCCAGGTTAATGGGCTCGCTCCAGTTTCCATTGGCATCCTTCCTGGAAAAGAAGATATCGTATCCGCCCATGTTGAAGTGCCCATAAGAACTGAAATAGAGGGTTTGTCCGTCTTCCGCAATGTAAGGTGACTCTTCGTTATATCGGCTGTTAATGGTGGGCCCCAGATTTTCAGGTACTCCCCACTTTCCGTCAGGCTGGCGCTCTGAGGTATAAATGTCAAGTCCGCCGTAGGTACCCTTTCTGTTGCTCGTGAAATAGAGAGTTCTACCATCTTTGCTGAAACATCCGTGGGACTCCCAGTATTTCGTGGATATGTTTTCACCCAGTTTGCTGGCTTCCTGCCACCTGCCCTCCTCGTACTTGCTGTAATAGAGGTTCCCTATATACTGGTCGTCGTAATAAAGGATCATTTCAGTACCATCGTAGGAGAGTCCAACAGGATAGACGTCGGCATCAAATCCAAGTATCTGGGTAATGGATTGGGGATAAGACCACCCTTCGTCGGTCTTCTCGCAAAAGAAGGCCCCGTCGTAAAAAGGGAGTTCGGTGGTGAAGGCCAGTTTTGTACCGTCGCCCGATATGACCGGCTGGATATCTGAATAGCGGGTATTGATCAACGAATCGAGCAGCAGGAGGTCAAAATCCACCGGCATTGTCTTTAAACGTTTTGCGTTTTCACAGGCGGTGATTTGCGCCAATACCAGCTCTTCGTCATACACTTCCCGATCCATGATCTCCAAAAACTGCTGGTAGGCATCTATAGCCTTGTTGAGCAATTCATTCACCAGATAAGCATCACCCAGGTAATAGAGTACATCCTGTGGAGCTGTACTCTCCTTTAAACTGCTCTCCTTATGGTCCGGATTGATATTATCACTGGCATCCAGGAGGTACTCAATCGCCTTGTCTTTTTGGTATGGATCATTAAGTAAACAGACTCCAATTCTGTATTTGAGGTTGTCGTTTCCCGGATCACTTTCCAACAGCTGCATGTAGAGTGGAAGTGCATCGGCATATTCTTCAAAAAGGAACCACGATTCCGCATCTAGAAAAAGATTACGCAATGAATCTCGCTGGGCAAAAAGGGTGCCCGGGGAAAGCAAAAAAATCAGGGAAAATGAGAACAGAATCCTTTTCATACCATTTAGCAATTTCGCTAAATTTAGTCAAATATCCCGTTATATCTTCCTGAAATTCCGGGTGATTATTAACAAGTCATTGAAGGCCTTGTAATCCTTGGCATACACCACGTTAATCTCTTTGATCCGGTCAGGGGATATATGTTTCTCAGGTAGATGAACTCCTGGATTCAGGATCCCTTTTTTTAGATGGGGGAGGTTTGAAAAATCGCTGTTCTGAGCATCCATGTATCCTACCCAGGTACGGAATCCAAGCAACACTCTAAGGCTGTTTCCAACACTCCTGAAGTGTCCCTTAACAAAAAGGATCCAGAGGGGAAAGGTAATACACAGGAGAAGAGCAGACACTAAATCAAAGAGCCGCTTACTTCTGCGGTTGGAGGCTTTCCCTATGGAGTTAAAATGAATGGTATAGAGATCGCCCGCTGTATTGATGGAGTTGCTTCCGATGATGGAGAGGCTCTCGGGTGGGGCTATTTTAAAATCCACTGAAGTACCGATCACACGGGTCATGATCCGAATGATTCCCTGAGAGGAAATGTCTCTGGCACAAAAGACGATCTCGTCGATACGGTTAATACGTGTGATCTCATCAATCTGCTCGATATGCCCCATGTATCCTGAACCGCTCTCTTCGGCGGAAGGAGCCACAAATCCAATGATATCGTGTGTAGCCTGGGTATCCGACAGGAGGTTGCTTACCCTGGTGGCTTCCTCCGCTTTACCCACAATCACCATTCGTTTCTGTTTATTCAAATCAATCTCGTAATCTTTCATACGGGCCAGATGGAGCAGAATTCTTATACTGAGAGTGGAAAGAATGGCCCATGCCGATCCCAAAAAGATCAGCGCGCGTGAGAATCTCCACTCCATGGGGAGCAGGGCATAAGTGACCAGGATCACCAGTGTGCCTATCAGGTGGCCTTTCAAAAAGGAAAAGAGCTTGACCGGCTTGTCATATCCGCCTGAGTAATAGAGCGATAAGAGCCAGACCAGAATATAAGCGGGAACCACCACGTTGAGAAAGGCGGAGGGATAATAGCCCGGCGTATTAAACCAGACCTGCTCCCAGACAGGAAGGGCAAACATATACCCCAGATAGATGATCATGGCGTCAATTACAGGGCGGTAGATTTTTGTAAAAAAGCGGCGGGCTACGGAGAGGACTGCCCGGAAATAGATGGCCAGGTTGATCAATGCGCTGAACGTACGTGCTTTTCTGGAGGTGAAGTGTTTACCTGCAAAAATGATCATTGCCTGGTAAAACATTTTCACATAGTTGAGGCTCCCTTTCTTGGTGCTCTCACCCTTGTAGTGTATGATGGTTGTATCGGAGTAATAGTAGTTGCGGTAACCAGCTTTGATAATCCGGTAGGAGAGGTCGATATCTTCTCCGTACATGAAAAAGGTCTCGTCCAGAAGCCCTGTTTTTTCCACGGTCTCTTTTCGCAGGAACATAAATGCACCTGCCAGTACCTCCACAGAGTGAGTCTGGTCCTTATCCAGGAATCCAAGATGGTATCTCCCGAACCGGTGAGACCTGGGAAAGAGGGTAGAGAGTCCAAACATTTTGTAGAAAGAGACTTCAGGAGTGGGCAATGCACGTTTGGATTCGGGCAAAAACTCTCCTTTACCATCAATCATCTTCACACCCAGTGCTCCGGCATCGGGATGTGAGTCCATAAAGTCAATGCACTTCCTGAATGTGTCCTCCTCAACCACGGTGTCGGGATTGAGCAAAAGTACATATCGTCCCTTAGATTCCCTGATGGCCTGGTTATTGGCCTTACTGAATCCCAGGTTTTCCTTATTGGCTATCAGTGTAACCCACGGATACTTCTGCCGGATCTCAGTTACAGAGCCATCAGCCGAGTTGTTATCCACCACAAACACTTCTGCTTTCACACCGTTGATCGCTTGCTCAACGGAATGGAGGCACTGATCAAGAAAATACTTGACATTATAGTTTACGATGACAACCGACAATTCCATGGGCTATAGCATGTCCAGTTCTACCTGGTTGCGCAGCAGGTCCTCCATATCTTCCCTTTTTCTGATCAGATGATCTTTCCCTTCATGCACCATCACTTCAGCCGGACGGTACCTGGAGTTGTAGTTGGATGACATGGAGTAGCAGTATGCACCTGCATTCTTAAAGAGCAGGTAATCTCCTGCCGAGGCTTCTGCAATCTTCCTGTTCCAGCCAAAGGTGTCTGTCTCGCATATATAGCCTACTACCGTGTATATACGCGTTTTGCCTGTGGGTTTGCTTATATTAACAATCTCATGATGGGCATCGTAGAACATGGGCCTGATAAAATGATTCAAGCCTGTGTCCAATCCGGCAAATACGGTGGCGGTAGTCTGTTTGATCACATTCACCCTGGCCACAAAATAACCCGATTCACTGACAAGGAATTTCCCGGGTTCAAAAATGAGGGTAAGCGCTTTCCCATATTCGTCGCAAAAACTGTTGAACCGCTTCGAGAGATGTTCTCCCATGGCTTCCACATCGGTGGAGTAGTCGTCTGCTTTGTAGGGGACTTTGAAGCCGCTGCCAAAATCAATATAATCTAACTGTTTGAACTGTTTGGCGGTTTCAAACAGAATCTCGGTGGCTCTTAAAAAAACTTCCACATCCAGGATATCTGATCCGGTGTGCATGTGGACCCCTTCCACCTTCATCTTGTTGGTTTCCACGATTCGATGCACATGGGGCATCTGATAGATGGAGATCCCGAATTTTGAATCCATATGACCGGTAGATATCTTATGATGTCCTCCAGCCATCACGTGTGGATTGACTCTGATGCAGACGGGGACAGCTGCTCCATATTTATGGCCGAATTCTTCCAGGATAGCAATGTTATCAATGTTGATCCTCACACCCAGATCCACCACCAGTTCAATCTCTTCGAGAGAGACGCAATTGGGTGTATAGATAATCTCTTGTGGATCAAATCCGGCTTTCAAACCAAGCTTGACTTCCTGTACCGAAACTGCATCCAGTCCCGATCCCAATCCCCGGAAAAGCTTAAGCACATTGATATTGGTAAGTGCTTTACATGCATAGTGGATCTTTACCCTGGTATTCTTGAATGCTTCAGTGATCCTCTTATACTGGCGGATCATTCCTGCAGTTTCATAAATATAGAGTGGAGATCCGTACTTCTCAGCAAGCTTCACCACCGGTATCCCGTCAATCACATACTGATTTCTTTTAAGTTCCATGCGTGTTGTTTTTAAAGGTGTCCTCGAAAGAGGTGCGGTTCAGAATGGAGCGGCCCAGGGTCACTTCATCGGCATATTCCAGATCATCCCCGATGGCTACTCCACGTGCCAGCGTAGATACAGTTACGGGGTATTCTTTCAGTCTTCGATATATATAAAAATTTGTGGTATCACCTTCCATGGTGGTGCTCAGGGCCAGGATCACTTCGTTACACTGTTCCGATTTCACCTTCTGCTCCAGGGAGTCGATGGTCAGGTCGGCTGGTCCAATACCATCCATGGGGGAGATGATCCCTCCCAGCACATGATACACTCCCGTAAATTGCTGCGTGTTTTCCACTGACATCACATCCCGGATCGATTCGACCACACAAATGGTTCTATTATCCCTGTAAGGATCGGCACAAATATAGCATACCTCCGTATCAGAGATATTATGACACACTTTACAGCTTTTAATCTCCTTTTTCATTCGCAGAATAGTGTTGCCAAAATGTGTTACATCCTTCTCCTCCTGTTTAAGCAAATGCAATACCAGCCTCAGGGCGGTCTTCTTACCAATGCCCGGCAGAGTGGCAAACTCTTCCACAGCTTCTTCCAGCAATTTTGATGAATAGGAGTGTTGCATCCTCCAAAAATAGCACTTATAATTTTCATCTTCGCCCGATTTTATCCAATTTTGGTCGCTTAAACTACACTTCAAATGCCAGCTTCAATCATTGTATCCGTTATTGTTGCCTATTTTGCACTTCTGTTGGTGGTCTCCTTAGTCTCGAGCAAAGGTGCTGGAAATGCCGCTTTTTTTCTGGGGGAAAGGAAATCACCCTGGTATGTGGTGGCCTTT
Source organism: uncultured Bacteroides sp. (assembly GCA_964622985.1). GTDB lineage: Bacteria > Bacteroidota > Bacteroidia > Bacteroidales. The sequence goes on from CAZURA010000099.1 coordinate 7,160, forward strand.
GGTATGATCGGAGCTTCACTTTCCGGGGTAACCTTTATCTCGGTACCCGGATGGGTGGTGGATAGCCAGTTCTCCTACATGCAGATGGTTTTGGGATATCTGGTAGGATATACCGTGATCGCCAACGTGCTGATGCCTCTCTACTACAGGCTTCAGCTCACCAGCATATATACTTACCTGGAGGAGCGATTTGGAAGGTTCTCTTATAAAACAGGAACCTCATTTTTCCTGCTCTCAAAGATTGTTGGCGCATCCTTCCGGTTGTTCCTTGTGGCCAATGTGCTTCAACTCACATTATTTGATGCCTGGAACGTCCCTTTTTATATTACAGTGCTGGTGACCATTGCTCTCATTTGGCTCTATACCCAACGAGGGGGTATTAAGACCATCATCTGGACCGATACATTGCAGACATTCAGCATGCTGACAGCCCTGGTAGTCTCTGTGATTCTGATCACCCGTTCCATGGACCTCTCGCTGGTTGAAATGATAGGAAAGGTGACTGCCAGTGAGCATTCCAGGATCTGGTTCTTTGATAACTGGAAACAGGAGAACCACTTTTTTAAACATTTTATAAGCGGTGCTTTCATTACCATTGTGATGACGGGACTGGACCAGGATATGATGCAGAAGAACCTGAGCTGTAAAAACATCAGGGAGGCGAAGAAGAACATGTACATGATGAGTATCTCCCTGGTACCTGCAAACCTGATCTTTATGTTCCTGGGTGCGGTGCTGATCCAGTATTCGATATTCCAGGGGATTGCCATTCCGGAGGCTACGGATGACCTCTTCCCCATGATTGCTACCGGAGGCTATCTGCCTAATGTTGTGGGTGTCTTTTTTATTCTGGGGCTGGTGGCTGCAGCTTACTCCAGTGCCGATTCTGCCCTTACGGCACTGACCACTTCATTCACTGTGGATGTCCTGGAAGCACAGCACTGGGAGGAACGAAAGCTCACCCGGGCCCGGAAGCGGGTGCATCTGGCCATGTCCGTTGTTTTGGGACTGGTCATTATGCTTTTCAGGCTGATCAACGATGAAAGCGTGATCTCTGCCATCTTCCGTGTGGCTGGATATACATACGGTCCTCTGCTGGGCCTTTATGCTTTCGGGCTTTTCACAAAGCTACAGGTTCGCGACCGTCTGGTCCCCCTGCTGGCCATCCTGTCACCCGCAATCTCCTTTTTACTAAGCTACTTTTCTGAGCAGATATTTAACGGGTACCGGTTCGGGTTTGAATTGCTGATTGTAAATGGAGGGATTATGTTCCTGGCGCTATTGCTTACGAGTAGAAAGCAGACCGGTTGACAGGTTTAGCGCAGAATTTGTAAATTGCAATGTTAGTCGCCTCAATAATCTAACCATGAAGCATCTTATTCCCCTGATCCAGGTGTTTGCTTTTTTATGGATCTCTTCGGTGTGTCACGGGCAAATTTCACCGGAATTCTCCACCCCTGAACTGGTATTGCAGAACGGATACCTGATCATACGGTACGATATATTGAACAGTGAACCTTCCGAACTCTACCATATCCGTATTGAGATTACTGATTCCACCGGAACGCCTGTGGAAGCCACCTCCCTTTCCGGGGATGTGGGCAGGGATATACCCGGGGGAGAGCATAAGGTGATCAGGTGGAATTTTGCATCGGATCAGGTGCATGTTAACCAGGGTATTTATGTGGAGCTGATTGGAGAATTTCTATACCATTCTGTTGCTTCAAGGGAGAGTAAGGCAAGCTTAGATATGGGTGCGGTCTTAAGATCCGTGGCATTTCCCGGTTGGGGATTGAGCCGTAATTCGGGAAACAAACTGCATCTGGCTAAAGGTGTGCTGGGATATGGTTCACTGGCCGGTGCATTTGTCTTCAATGCTAAGGCATATAACACTTATAACAAATACCTGGACTCCGTGGATCCGGAAGAACGACAGTCCATCTATCATACCTATGAGACACAGGATATGACCTCCAGGGTATTAGGATTTACTGCTGCGGCTATCTGGATCACGGATGTGGTCTGGACCATTGTAAGACCCGGGACGAAATCAGGGGCATACAGGGGTATGCAGTATGCCGGACTTTCACTGGCATCTGATTATGACACCTCTTCCGGAATCCAGTTGATCTCACTCAGGTATACGTTTTGACCTTGATATGAAACGAGCTTGTATTATAAATATCGCCTTATGATGGTAAAAAAAGTAACCTTTTCTTTGGTATTCCTGGGGTTGTTTCATTTTTCATGGGCTCAGGAATTCAGGAGCGGTAAAGTATTTATAGAGCTCAGCCAGACAGGTGACGCTCCTGCAGAGGGTGTGATTGAAGGAAAAACAGGCTCGTTTTATGAAGAGGTTGCTGCCAATTCCGTATTCTACGGATTGATCATAGGTGCCAATAACTATGCCGACCCTGCCATTACTTCCCTTGATAATCCCATCGACGATGCGCAGGATCTATATGACATTCTCATCAATGACTATATGTTTGAGAAAGACAACATTCAGTTTCTGAAAGATCCAAAACGGAGCGATATCATCTACTCATTGGATTACCTGTCGAGGAGGGTGACTCCGGAAGACAACCTGCTTATCTTTTATGCAGGGCATGGATGGTGGGATGATGAAGCAAATATAGGATACTGGTTACCATCCGATGCAAGGAGGATCAGCAAAGCAGAGTGGTTCCGGAACAGCACATTGGTTGATTATCTCAAGGAGGTAAATGCCCGGCATACGCTGCTTATTACAGATGCATGTTTCGGGGGATCGATCTTTAAGACAAGAAAAGCCTTTGAGAATGCACCCAAAGCCATTGAAAAACTGTACGAGTTTCCAAGCCGGAAAGCCATGACCAGCGGTTCCCTCTCTGAGGTCCCGGATGAAAGCCCCTTTACCAAATACTTGCTGGAAAGGCTTAGAAAGAACAAGCTGAAGTATCTTTCTGCCGAACAGCTGTTCAGCAGTCTGAGGCTTGCAGTGATCCATAACAGCGATGGTATCCCGCAATATGGAGAGATCAGGAATGTGGGAGACCAGGGGGGAGACTTCATTTTCATAAAGAAATAATATGGTAAAAAGAGCATTTCGGCACACAGGACTCGTTGCGACCCTCGCTCTGTTGTTACTACCCTCCTGTAAAAAAATTGAAGGAGAGCTGGAGATCAAGGTCGTGACAGGATCAGTGAAGGAGGTGGGTATTGATTTTTGTGTCATCGAAGGAGAGATTGTGGATCTGGGCGGAGGTGAGGTCGAACAATATGGTTTTTGCATTGGAGAATCAGAAGATCCAACCCTAACAGACACTCATTCCCAACTGGGACAACGGAACCGTACAGGTTTGTTCTCGGATACGCTGACCGGTATCTCATGTAACACCACTTACTTTGTGCGGGCCTATGCAACCAACGTCAAAATGACAAGCTATGGACAGCAAGTATCCCTCAACACATTAAGTTGTTTTCCTGTAGTTGCCACGGCTGCCATAAATAACATTACGCAAACCTCTGCCCAGGGCGGGGGGAATGTGACCGATGATGGAGGAAGTGAAGTAACTGCCAAAGGTAGCTGCTGGTCAACCTCACCTAATCCTACCCTAGCTGATGACCATACCACCGACGGATCCGGTACGGGAAGTTATACCAGTTTAATGGAAGGATTAACCTGCGGAACCCAATATTATGTCAGGGCTTATGCCACCAACTCTTCCGGCACAGGCTACGGAGAACAGGTGGACTTTACAACCAGTACCTGTGTCATTACGGCTCCTGTAGTATCTACTTCAGGCATACAGGAAATTACAGATACATCAGCCGTGGGAGGAGGGACTGTCATCAGTAACGGAAACGATCCGGAAACCCGGAGAGGGGTATGCTGGAGCACCTGGCACACCCCGACCATTGATCATGATCATACCGATGAAGGGACCGGTGAAGGTAGCTACACCAGTGCCATCAGCGGCCTGGAGCCTTCCACCACCTACTATGTTCGCGCCTATGCCACGAACAGGGAAGCAACCAGTTATGGTGGCGTGGTGGAATTCACTACCCTGGATGAGGTAGTAACCGATGTGAACGGAAATATCTACCAGGTAGTGGAACTGGGAACGCAGACCTGGATGGCGGAGAATCTGAGGACCACCAAATACAATGACGGAACGCCCATTGACTATGCAACGGATAATAACAGGCATGTGGCCAATTATTGCTGGTACGACCATGATGAAGCAGCCAACGCGGTGACCTATGGTGCCCTGTACAACGCCTATGCCGTTTGTGCGGATAACCTTTGTCCGGCAGGCTGGCACATCCCCAACCGGGGGGAGTGGCAGACCCTGGCAAACTATTTATCCTTTTTCTATGGCGGGGAGACTCCCTTTATTGCCAAGGCCATGGCTTCCGCTACCGGCTGGGATTTCTATACTACTGATGGCACTGTGGGATATAATCAGGAGATCAACAACGCAAGTGGATTTAATGCACAACCTGCTGGATTTTTATTCGGGGCTTCCGGATTCACATTCAAAGATAAAGGTCGCAGAACCATGTGGTATACTCAGGGAGAACTCCCACTTGAATACGATTCTCCCCCGTACCTCACCCTGGGTAACTGGATGAGCGAATTCAACACCCAGTTAGCTACGATCTATTGTGAGATGCAACCCTGTTTCTGGCCCAGTTTTTCCATCCGGTGTGTGAAGGATTAATTCTGCTGAATCACTGCATGCACCATCTTCTTCGCCTTCTCCAACGCCTTATCGATCCCTTTGGGATTTTTACCTCCTGCTGTGGCAAAGAAGGGCTGCCCCCCTCCGCCGCCCTGGATCTCGGTGGCGATCTCGCGGATGAGTAGAGAGGCATTTAAACCATATTCCTTTTGTACCTGATCGGAAAGCATGACTGCCAGATGGGCCTTTCCGTCTATTTCTGCTCCCAATGCCATGCAGATCTGTTTTTGTTTGGATCGCATCTGGAAAGCCAGGTCACGAAGCTGGGAAGCCTGGCCCAGATCCACCCTGGAGACGATCAGCATCACATCCCCGATTCTTTCCATTTTATCCTCCAGGTTTCTGGCGATCACCCCCAGCACATTTTTCTGGAACCGTTCCAACTGTTTGGTGAGTTTTACATTTTCTTCCACCGTTCCTCTAACCGCTTTCACCAGGTCTTTCTGTTTTTCAAAGGTACCGGCGATCTGACGGATCATATCTATGTGATCGTCGATGTAACGGTCGGCCGCCTCACCCGTGATGGCTTCGATGCGCCTGATCCCGGCAGCAATGGACGACTCGCGGGTGATCCTGAAAGAACCGATCTGACCTGTGGCCTTCACATGAGTTCCCCCGCAAAGTTCCACAGTCTCTCCAAACCGAATAACTCTGACCCTATCTCCGTATTTTTCGCCGAATAGCGCTATGGCACCCATCTCTTCTGCCTCTTTCATGGGGATCGCCCTGTATTCTTCCTGGGGACTGTTCTGACGTATCAACCGGTTCACCCTCAGCTCCACCTCCCTCAGCTCCTCATCATTGACTTTCTGGAAATGGCTGAAGTCGAACCTGAGGTATTGGGGATCGACCAGGGAACCCTTTTGCTCCACATGTGTACCCAACACCTCTCTCAAAGCATGGTGCATCAGGTGGGTGGCAGTATGGTTGTTGGCTGTATTCACCCTGCGGCCCTGGTTCACCCTGGCCACAAACCTGGCCACAGGATCCGAAGGGAGTTTCTTTGCCACATGAATCGTGAGGTTGTTCTCCTTTTTGGTATCCAGGATCTCCACCTTCTCCTTCTCATTCTCAATCAAACCCCGGTCACCGATCTGACCCCCGCTTTCCGCATAGAACGGGGTCACATTGAATACCAGGTGGTAGAGCTCCTTGTTTTTGGCAACCACCTTCCTGTAGCGGGTGATTTGTATCTCGGTGGAAAGTGTGTCATATCCCACAAACTCCTCTTGTGAATCATCAATCGGAGCTACCTGGTCTTTGCCTTCGTTTGACTCCAAAAGTGTCCAGTCACCCGATTCAGTCTCAGCAGCCTGCCTGGAGCGGTTCTTCTGTGCATTCATCTCCTCCTCAAACCCTTTCCGGTCCACCTCCATCTCCTTTTCTGCCAGGATAAGCTCAGTGAGGTCCAGGGGAAAGCCAAAGGTATCATACAATTCAAAAGCATCTTTTCCGGCGATGATCCCGCTCTTCTCCTTTTTTGCTTTGTGCACCAACTGATCCAGCAACCGGATCCCGGTATCCAGGGTTGAGAGGAAGGATTGCTCCTCTTCACGTATCACCCTCTGGATCAACTCCTGTTGTGCTTTCAATTCGGGGAAAGTATCTCCCATGGTACCCACCAGTGAGGGGACCAGTGTGTGCATAAAGGGATCTTTTTGACCCAGATAAGTAAAGCCGTACCGAACCGCCCTGCGCAGGATCCTGCGGATCACATATCCCGCCTTATTGTTGGAAGGGAGTTGGCCGTCTGCAATGGAAAAGGAGATGGCCCGCAAATGGTCGGCCACAACCCGCATGGCCACATCAGCCTGATTTTCTGTGCCGTATGCCAGAGATGAGCGTTCAGCGATCTTCTGGATAATGGGTTGGAACAGATCGGTGTCGTAATTGGATTTTTTATGCTGCAGGGCCATGCAAAGGCGCTCAAATCCCATCCCCGTATCCACATGTTTCTCAGGCAGGTTTTCCAGCTCCCCGCTGGTTTTCCGGTTAAACTGGATAAACACCAGGTTCCAGATCTCGATCACCAGGGGGTGGTCCCGGTTCACTAATTCGGCGCCAGGGACAGCCGAGCGTTCAGAGTCTTCCCGCAGGTCCAGGTGTATTTCGGAGCAGGGACCGCATGGGCCTGTTTCGCCCATCTCCCAGAAGTTGTCCTTTTTTGATCCGTTGAGGATATGCTCCTCCTTCACATGATCTTTCCAATACGTATATGCCTCCACATCCCGATCAATACCGTCACCGGAATCCCCTTCAAATATGGTCACATAGAGCCGATCAGGATCCAGCTTCATACGGTCTACCAGGAACTCCCATCCCCAGTCGATGGCTTCCTTTTTGAAATAATCCCCAAAGGACCAGTTCCCCAGCATTTCGAACATGGTGTGGTGGTAGGTGTCATGCCCCACCTCTTCCAGGTCATTGTGCTTTCCGGTTACCCGAAGACACTTCTGCGTGTCGGTTACCCTTCTGTCAGCCGGTTTTCGGTTTCCCAGGAAATAGTCTTTAAACTGATTCATCCCTGCATTGGTAAACATAAGGGTGGGATCGTCCTTAAGTACCATGGGAGCAGAGGGAAGAATCTGATGATCTTTCTCTTTAAAAAAGTCTAAAAATGAAGTCCGGATTTCCTGTGAAGTCATCGATGTCAGTCAGTTAGAATTTAAAAAAAACGTAACCCGGAACGGTAAGTTACGTAAAAATAGCCACAGAGCTGCAAAAATAATTTTTTTGACTAATAGTTGCGATATTACCTGCGGTTTTTTATTTTTAGCACCCGGAATTGAATAAATGTTTGACCGAAAGTATTATATAAATCCAGAAACTCTTCGTTTTGAGCGTGTTAAGCTGTCTCTGCAGCAGCGAATTCGTTTCTCCTTTATACTCAGCATTGGATTGATTGCCCTTGCCGTTGTGCTCAGGTTTGGATTTGAACGTTACTATCCCACCCCCAGGCAGGTCAAGTATGAAAAAGAGAATACCATCCTGCGTGCCGACTATGTGGCCCTGAATACCCAGTTGCAGGAAGTGGAATCCCAACTGGCAAAATTGAGAAACCGGGACGACCGTTTTTATCGCTCCATCCTGAGCCTCGATCCGGTACCGTCATCCATTCGGGAAGCAGGAACCGGAGGTTCAGAAAGGGACATTCATCTGCGTAATCTCAGAGAACCGGGTCTTGTGAAGAATGTATCACACCGGATCGACAAGATCTCCAACAAGGTGTTGATCCAGTCCAGCAGCCTGGCTAATGTATATGAGGAGGCAGTAACCAATCAGCATTTTCTTGCCTGCAAGCCTTCCATCAATCCCATCTCGTCGGCCGATCCATACTGGCTTACATCCACCTACGGATACAGGAAGGATCCGTTTACCCATCGGCGTACCGCCCATTTTGGAATTGACCTGGCTGGTCCCTATGGATTGAATGTGCATTGTACGGGGGAAGGAACCGTATTGGCCGCACATATCAACAGGCACGGTTATGGAAAAGAGGTACTGGTGGACCATGGATATGGATATGTATCCAGATATGCTCATCTGCAGGAGATTAAGGTAAAACCGGGGCAAAAACTTAAGCGTGGAGAAGTGCTTGGCACCCTGGGAAGCACAGGGCGGTCCACAGGACCACATCTGCATTATGAGGTGAGGAAAGATGGGCGAACGGTGAATCCCATCTATTTTTTCTATGAAAATCTTACGGCTGGAGAATACACCCAGCTCGCTACCCGGGTCAACCCCGAAGAGGCTTATCAGCCTTATGCCATGAGCCAGAAATAATTTCTATCTTCGCACCATATTTCCTGTTTATTTTGTGGCGCGAATGGCTCAGCAGCATTTCAAGTTCAATCCCGAGGACCTCAATTACGATAAGCTGGATACCAGTTTGCGTTCCCGTGTCTGGAAAATTACCATCTACGTAGCAGCTATTCTGGTGATAGCCATCCTTCTCAATGTAGTCTACTCGCTCTTCTTTGATACCCCGAGGGAGCGACAAATCAGGCGTGAGAATGAGATGCTGACCGAGCAATATGAACTCCTTAATGAGAGGAAGCAGGTGGTAGATACAGTGATGCATGAAGTAGAACGAATTGACAAGGATATTTACAGGGTAATATTTGAAACTGAGCCAGTGGAGTCGGGAAAACACACCGATGCTGAACTCACCTTCAAGAGGCTGTTGCATACTCCCTATGAAGAGATCGTAGTTCAATCGGCCCGGAAACTGGACTCTATGATCTCTCACGATAAGGAGACGGCCTCCCTGTATGATGTGATGTTAATCAAGAGTGAAAGCCGGGCAGAGATGCTCCCGTTCGTTCCTGCCATCCAACCCATTGAAAACAGGGACCTGACCCTCATTGCTTCGGGATATGGTCACCGCATTCATCCCATTTACAAGATCCGGAAAATGCATGAAGGCATTGACTTTTCTGCTCCGGTGGGGACTCCCGTCTATGCTACCGGCAATGGAGTGGTGGAATCGATAACCCGTTCTGGCCGTGGATTAGGCAACCGGATTGTAATAGATCACGGATTTGGATATAAAACACTGTATGCCTGTATGGATGAACTCCATGTACGTCGAGGAGAACAGGTTAATCGAGGGGATGTTATCGGTACAGTGGGAGATACCGGATTAAGTGTAGCACCACACCTCCATTATGAGGTTCATCTCAATGAAGAGCCTGTAAATCCTATAAACTTTTTTTTCCTGGAACTGGATCCGGGAGAATATGATCGACTCATCCTGATTTCACTAATGTCAGGTCAGTCTTTCGATTAACTCACTTTTTTTATATATTTGGTCTCCTATGGAGAGATTTCGTTTTAACCCTGAAACACTATCTTACCAAAGAATTGAGCCGACCGGAAAGCAGAAATTGTTCCGGTTTCTTGCATTTACAGGATTAACCCTTTTCATTGCCATTGGAGTATTGTTTTTTCGAGACCGGCAGATGCTCACTCCACGTTCAGAGCAACTCACCGTGGAACAACAGCAAATCACGTATGAATTAAATCTCCTGAACCGTGATATCCAGTATTATGAGCAGCAACTGAGGGATGTGGCTTTCAACGATGACCATATTTATCGCGTCTATTTTGAAGTGGATCCCTGGTCCTCTACCATGAGAAATGCTGGTGTGGGGGGATCGCAGCGATACACCTGGCTGAGGCAGTTTAAGTATGCCGATCTGCTGATGCAGACCTATCGGAATATTGATCAGATAGAACGTAAGCTGGTGGTGCAATCCACTTCTTTCGACGAGGTCATAGATATGGCCGAGAGCAAAGAGGAGAGATTGGCTGCACGTCCGGCCATTCTGCCCATCAGCCTGAAAGACCTGACCCGCTTCGGTTCCGCATTTAAGATGAGGTTACATCCTATTTTAGGGGTAGTAAGACCCCACGAAGGCATTGACCTGACAGCTCCCAGTGGAACTAATATTTATGCTACTGCTGACGGGACCATTATGCAGGCGGGATACAGGGCCGGAGGTTTCGGAAAAAAAATACTGGTGGACCATGGACATGGGTATCGTACTCTGTATGGGCACTGCAACGAAGTATTGGTAAAGCCGGGACAAAAGGTAAAACGTGGTGAAATTATTGGTATGGTAGGCAACACCGGACTTTCGAAGTCTCCGCATCTGCATTACGAAGTGCATGTGAATGGTCGCCCGGTAAATCCTGTCAACTACTATGCCAATAACCTGTCGGCTGAAGAATATGAGCATATGATCGATCTGCTTTCCAAAGCCGATCCTACCTTCGATATTAATTGATCCATTGCATACATGATGCGATTTGCAGCGGTTGGCACCTTGGTAATGATCTCCATCGCAGTGCTGGCCCAGGAACCAAATGCTGCTAAATACGTGCGACCAGGATTCTCTGATCATCCCGCATATGATTCTTTAGATCTCGGGCTGTTGGGTACCCCTGGGGATCTGGAAGTGTACCTGAAGGACACCCTCTGTATTATCGGGACAGGGGATATTATGCTGGGTACCAATTATCCTTCCCGGACCTACTTACCAACAGATGAGGATTGCTCCCCGTTGTTAAGCCCGGTTCACCATGTCCTGCAGTCGGGCGATCTGCTTTTCGGAAACCTGGAGGGTGTATTTTGTTCCGAAGGAGGCACACCGAAAAAATGTAAGGATACCACGAAGTGTTATGTATTCAGGATGCCCGATCATTTTACATCCTGTCTGATGGATGCAGGGTATGATCTGTTGAGTGTAGCCAATAATCATGTGAATGATTTCGGAGTCGAAGGGAGGGCATCAACAGCCACTTTATTGGACTCTTTGGGTTTTGCCTACGCAGGTTTCATCACACATCCGTGGACCGTGTTTGAGAAGGGGGGTATCACCTATGGATTTGCGGCATTTGCCCCCAACAAAGGGACCATGGACCTGAAGAATTATACCAAGGCAGCACAAATTACTCACATGCTGGATTCGCTGGCAGATGTGGTCATCATATCGTTTCACGGGGGAGGAGAGGGGAAAGATCACCAGCATGTGATACACGGCGATGAGGAGTACCTGGGTTACAACCGGGGAAGTGTCTACCGGTTCGCCCATACGGTGGTGGATGCAGGAGCGGATGTGGTGTTTGGTCATGGTCCTCATGTGACCCGGGCAATTGAACTTTATAACGATCGGCTGATCTGTTACAGCCTGGGTAATTTTGCCACTTACCGGCGATTCAATCTGCGTGGGCCCAATGGCATTGCGCCCATTGTTAAAGTATATACCAATAGAAGGGGAGTTTTCCTGAAAGGAGAGGTGGTCCCCGTATATCAACCTGGTGAGGGGGGACCCAGAATCGATCCTTCAGGAAGGGCTATTAACAAGCTCATCGAACTCACTGAATCTGATTTTCCGGATCAGGAACTGAACATTGACCAGTCGGGTTTGATTTCTTTAAGGAAATCGTTAAATTAGTTTTTTTATATTTTTGAAAACTAGCGCAGTATGCCTTATAAAGAAACAAAAGTCGAGAAGCTTTATTACACGATTGGAGAGGTAGCTGGCATGTTTAATGTGAACACTTCTCTCATCAGGTTCTGGGAAAAGGAGTTTGATATTATCAAGCCTAAAAAGAACAAGAAAGGTAACCGGTTATTTACTCAGACAGATATTGACAATTTTCATATCATCTATCACCTGGTCAAAGAAAAGGGAATGACTTTGAAGGGAGCTAAGAAGAAGATGAAGGAGAATAAGGAGGATACTGAACATAATTTTGAAATCGTAAAATCGCTGGAGAGCATCAAGGAGATGCTTATTGAAGTGCGGGAGAGTCTCTAAACCGACTTGACCTGACTATCATCAATCCTAACTTCATGATACAGTTAAAGGAGATTACCAGTTATCTGGAAAGTCTGGCACCCTTGTCATACCAGGAATCCTATGATAATTCGGGACTTCAGGTGGGTGACAGGGAAATGGAGGTCAGTGGAATACTGGTCACCCTGGATGTTACTGAAGGAGTACTTCTCGAAGCTGAAAAGCTGGGTTTTAATCTGATCGTTTCCCACCATCCGGTGATATTCGGGGGACTCAAATCTCTGACGGGGAGGAATGCTTCGGAGCGTATCGTCACGCTGGCCATCCGAAAAGATATTGCCATCTACAGCGGACATACCAATTTCGATGCGGTTGTCGGGGGGGTTAGCACGGCCATGGCCAACCGCCTGGGACTGGTCAATCAGAGGGTGCTGGATCCCATGCCCGGACAACTAAAAAAATTAGTGGTTTTTGTACCCGATAAGCACCTGGAAGAGGTGCGGCTGGCGATGTTTGATGCAGGGGCGGGCAAGATAGGTGCCTATGACATGTGCAGTTTTAACCTGGAGGGCAGGGGAACCTTCCGGGGATTGGAAGAAACCGATCCTTTTGTGGGAGAGAAGGGGAAGATACACCAGGAACCGGAGACCAGGGTGGAGACCATTGTGCCTGCTCCTCTGGTGAATAAGGTAGTAAGGGCGATGGTCCGGGCCCATCCCTATGAGGAGGTGGCGTACGACATTTATCCTCTTGAAAACCTCAATGAGCAAGGAGGGATGGGGATGGTTGGGGAATTGGGAGACCCTATGGAGGAGGAGGTATTCATGAGTTTTATAAAGGACCGGTTCGAGATACCTGTCATTAGGCACTCTGCACTGTCAGGTAAGCCTGTGAAGCAGGTAGCACTATGTGGGGGAGCGGGTGGTTTTTTACTGCACAAGGCTATAGCTTCAGGTGCTGATGTTTTTGTGACAGGCGATATGAAATACCATCAGTTTTTTGACCCCGAAGGGAAGATCATTCTGATGGATATCGGGCATTATGAAAGTGAGCGTTTTACACGCGAACTTTTTTATGATCTACTTATTAAAAAATTCCCTAAATTTGCAGTCCGTTTATCGGAAACAGAGACAAATCCAATTAAATATTTTTAATAGATGGCCAAGGCAAATAAAAGTGCAGAAGTTACTGATATGACAGTGGCTGAAAAGCTGAAAGCATTGTATGACCTTCAGCTGGTGGATACTGCCATAGATAAGATTAGAATCCTGCGTGGGGAGTTACCCCTGGAGGTTCAGGACCTGGAAGATGAGATTGAGGGTCTTCAGACAAGGGTTTCCAAGTATGACGAAGACATTGAGGGTTTAGATAAATCTATCAGCGGGAAAAAGCAGGAGATCACCAATGCACAGGAACTCATAAAGAAATATGAAGAACAGCAGAACAACGTAAGGAATAACAGAGAGTATGACTCCCTATCCAAGGAGATCGAGTTCCAAACGCTGGAAATTGAACTTTGTGAGAAGAGGATCAGGGAGTTCACAGTGCAGATCGATGAGAAGAAGGTTGTGATAGATGAGTCCACCGGCGTACTGGATGAGCGGAAACTGGATCTGGAGAACAAGAAAAAGGAGCTGGAAGATATCATTGATGAGACCAAGAAGGAAGAGGAGGTAATGGAGAAAAAATCAGCCAGTCTGGAAGACATCATCGAAGAGAGACTTACCAGTGCGTATAAAAAAATCAGGGGAAATGCCCGCAACGGATTGGCTGTAGTACCAGTTGAAAGAGATGCATGTGGTGGTTGCTTCAATAAGATTCCCCCTCAGCGTCAGCTTGACATTGCTTCCAGGAAAAAAATCATTGTCTGCGAATATTGCGGCCGAATCCTGGTTGATCAGAAAATAGGCGAGGAATAGGAGTACCATTCTGCTGCCGTTTAAACTTTGTGGCTGGTTTCCAGACACACCGCTAAGTAACTATTATTCTGAATCGATGCGTTTGATCCATCTGCCCGGTATATGTGTATCACTGCTCCTGATGGCAGGATGCACCACCACCGAAACAAACACGCTACCTGAAGAGTTAGCCGTATCGCAGAAATTCCATCCTGAAACCTATATATGTTATCAACGGTCCGGAGATATCGCTGTGGATGGCAGAATGGATGAGATCGACTGGCAAAAGGCCGCCTGGACCAAAGAATTTGTTGATATCGAAGGAGATAAAAAACCCGATCCCACCTATCCTACCCGCGCAAAGATGCTATGGGACGACGAGTACCTTTATGTGGCAGCCGAACTGGTTGAACCCCATATCTGGGGGACCCTTCGTCAGCGTGATACGGTTATTTTTTACGATAACGATTTCGAGATCTTCATTGACCCGGATTGGGATACCCACAATTATTATGAGTTTGAAATGAATGCACTTAATACAGTGTGGGATTTGCTGTTAACCAAACCCTATCGCGATAACGGAATGCCCATAGACAGCTGGGATATACTGGGATTAAAGTCAGGGATTCATATCGAGGGAACATTAAATGATCCGGCAGATAGGGATCAGAAGTGGTGTGTGGAAGTGGCCATACCTATGGAAGTGCTGAAAGAAGCAGATGCCGGGCACAATATTCCCGTGGAGGGTGACCAGTGGCGGATAGGCTTTTCCCGGGTGGAGTGGCAAATGATAGTTGAGAACGGACGCTACCAAAAGAAAAAGGGCCCCAACGGAGAACGGATTCCTGAATACAACTGGGTATGGTCTGCCACCGATGAAATCAATATGCACAAGCCGGAGTTATGGGGTGTGGTTCAGTTCTCCGAGTCGTCGACCCAAGACCAGAAGGCTGAATATAAACAGGATGAAGACTGGGAAATAATCAGTCAACTTCGGAATTTATATTACAGGGAGAACAACTACATTGATCTTTATGGCGATTATGCTACCACAGCAGGAGCATTGACATTTAATG
>CAZURA010000100.1:0-22005 GCA_964622985.1 uncultured Bacteroides sp.
GTTGAAGTGCTTCTACCACAGGTTTCCATACGGGAGTGGTATCAATGATGGCATCCAGTTTTTCATTGGGTCTCTCCTCTGCACTCCCTGCCCAGACAGCACCCAGTTCCAGAGCAAAATCCTGCTCCTTTTTACTACGGGCAAAGACATAGATCGCCGTATCGGGGTATATATGCTGTGCCATCTTCAATACCAGGTGTGCGGAAGCACCAAATCCGGTGAGTCCCAGATTTTGACCGTCTCTGATTCCCGTCAATCTCAAAGATCTGTAACCAATGGCTCCGGCACAAAGTAATGGTGCTGCCTCTGTATCGGAAAAGGATTCGGGTATGCGGAATGCCGAATCTGCAGGTACTGTCATCTTTTCCGCATATCCTCCGTGGACATCCCTGCCTGTTGCTTTAAACTCACTACACAGGTTTTCGTTTCCTTCACGGCAATAAGTGCACGTGCCGCAGGAAGAGAAGATCCATGCTACCCCCAGCCGGTCACCTTCCTCAAACTGTGTGACTTGTTCGCCTTTTGATACTACTACTCCTACTACCTGGTGACCAAGTACCACTGGTAAGCTGGGAGGCGGAGTCCTTCCTTCGATCTCATCCAGTTCGGTATGACAAACCCCACATGCAGTCACCTTCAACAGTACTTCCCGGGGACCCGGAACCGGATCGGGAAGGTTGACCCATTCCAGAGGATTCATGTTCTGTGAAAGGTCGGTCAGCGATGGCAGGATCATGGCTTTCATGAAAGAAATATATGGTTTTTCACTCAATTTTCATACGCTTTGTTTTTAATTATTCTGAATAACAGCAGATTGATTTCCAACATATTTTTTCAGATAAATTTGAATTATTTTCGCATGCCACTGAAAGCATAATCTTTTATCAGATGAACAGGATAGTTGAAAAGGAATACTTCTCCGAAGCGGTAGTGAAACTTGTAGTGGAAGCTCCTCGTATTGCCAAAAACCGACGGGCAGGTCATTTTGTGATCGTCCGCGTGGGTGAAAAAGGAGAACGTATCCCCCTTACCATTGCCGAAGCAGATATGGAAAAGGGGACTATTACCCTTATCGTTCAGGAGGTAGGGGTTACCTCTGCCAAACTCTGTAGCCTGGAGAAGGGTGAATACATAACAGATGTGGTAGGTCCCCTGGGTGAGCCTACACATATTGAAAAGGTGGGAACCGTATTGGCTTCAGGAGGTGGAGTGGGTGTGGCCCCGTTACTCCCGATCGTTGAAGCCTTTAAAAATGCCGGAAACAGAGTGATCACTGTGCTGGCAGCCCGAAAGAAGGAGTTGATCATTCTTGAGGAGCAGATGAGGAACCATTCCGATGAGGTGCTGATTATGACCGATGATGGATCCTATGGAAAGAAGGGACTGGTCACTCACGGCCTTGAAGAGATTATTGAACGTGAGAAAGTAGATCTGGCAGTAACGGTGGGACCTGCCATCATGATGAAATTCGCCACGTTGCTTACGAAAAAATATGATATCCCAACCGTAGCCAGTTTAAATACATTGATGGTGGACGGGACCGGTATGTGCGGAGCGTGCAGGGTGACCGTAGGAGGCAAAACAAAATTTGTCTGCGTGGATGGTCCGGAGTTCGATGCTCACCAGGTGGACTTTGATGAAATGTTGTTGAGACTGGAGTCTTATAAGCCCTCTGAGACAGAGGCATATGAGGCCTTTAGTAAAAAGAATTAATAGCCCCGATATGGATGGTTTACTGGAATATTTAAAAAAGGAGAGAGAGAAGGAGTGGAGAGTTGAGCTTAGGAGTCGGCTGAAAAACAAGGAGAGAACTCAGCTTGAGCGGATTCCTATGACCGAACAGGCTCCGGAATCAAGGAATAAGAATTTCACTGAGGTAAATGAAGGATTGTCTGAGGAACAGGCTGTGCATGAGGCTAAGCGTTGTCTCGATTGTCCCAAACCCACTTGCATTACAGGGTGTCCTGTGGGCATCAATATTCCAAAGTTTATAAAGAAGATTGAAACGGGGAATTTTCTGGAGGCTGCCAAAGTGTTGAAAGAGACCAATGCTCTGCCAGCCGTTTGCGGGCGTGTATGTCCCCAGGAAGTACAGTGTGAGCAGGTCTGTTTCTATCCTCAGAAAATGGATAAAACTCCGGTGGGCATTGGAAACCTGGAAAGGTTTGCTGCAGATTATGAGAGAAACAGTGGAAACATTTCGGTTCCTGACATACCGGTTAAAAATGGCATCAAAGTGGCCTCTATTGGTTCGGGCCCTGCAGGACTTGCATTTGCAGGTGATATGGCAAAGATGGGATATGATGTAACCGTTTTCGAAGCATTGCATGAGATTGGTGGTGTGTTGAAATACGGTATCCCGGAATTCAGGCTTCCCAACAGCATTGTGGATGTGGAGATAGAAAACCTGCAAAAGATGGGGGTGAAATTTATTAAAAATTTCATAGTGGGAAAAACAGCTTCCATTGACGATCTTAAAGAGGAAGGATTTACAGCTTTCCTGGTGGGTAGCGGTGCAGGATTACCCAATTTCATGCACATCCCTGGCGAGAACTATATCGGGATCTATTCCTCCAATGAATACCTGACCCGGGTGAATCTGATGGACGCGGCTAATCCCGATTCCGACACACCTATTTTAAGTGGAAAAAATGTGGCAGTGATTGGAGGCGGCAATACAGCCATGGATGCAGTAAGAACCTCGAAAAGGCTGGGTGCCGAAAGATCCATGATCATCTATCGCCGCTCTATTGAGGAGATGCCGGCAAGGGTCGAGGAGATCAAGCATGCCCAGGAGGAAGGAATTGAGTTCCTGAACCTTCATAATCCGGTAGAGTATTATGCAGATGAGCATGGCAGGGTTTCTCAGATGAAATTGCAGAAGATGGAACTGGGAGAGCCTGATGCTTCGGGGCGACGGAGGCCCATCCCGCTGGAAGGTTCAGAATATATTATTGATGTAGATACGGTGGTGGTGAGCGTGGGTGTTTCTCCAAATCCACTGATTCCGCAGAGCATGAAAGAACTGGATGTCTCTTCATGGGGAACCATCAATGTGGATAAGGAGAGCATGCAAACCTCGATTCCTGACATCTTTGCAGGGGGAGATATCGTAAGGGGAGGAGCCACAGTGATTCTGGCCATGGGAGATGGCAGGAAAGCGGCTGAAGCCATGGACAAGCATATCAAAGCGAAAGTGAGAGATATTATCATGCTCATTAAAGAGTTTAAGACCATTGGAGAAATACTCGATTTCGCGAAATAATACCCTTATTACTGGAGCGGAATTAGAGAATTTCATACATTTACTGTAACCAATACTTTCCCCCAATGGTCGAACTACCCAACTTGGTTTCATTGAGGGTGAAGTGTCCCGTTTGTGGACATTCCTTGATGGATGAGAATCGTCCGGTGGATAACTGTCCCAGCATTAAACTGAATATAGCGATTGGTGAGGATACAGGGGTAATACACCTCAGTTCGGTATGGGAGAGTTATAACTATGTGTGCTCCATCGAAACCCCGAAGAAACAGATTATTCACCTTTCCTGTCCCCATTGCAACACAAAGATCAAAGGCACAACGGAGTGTGATGTTTGTGAAGCTCCAATGATCCCACTTGCTCTTGAGCTGGGGGGTGATGTCTCCATTTGTTCCCGTGTAGGATGTAGAAACCATTTCGTAAAATTTGTGGACCTCACATTTGCACTGAAGCAGTTGTACATTGATGCGGGTTTTCAGGGACGTCCCTATGTGGAGGATATGTCCATTCCTACCAGGAAAGAGGTGCCCAAAAGCGAAGAAGAGGAGCAGATTGAACTCATGAGATCTGGCACCTTCCTGATGACCTACTGTCCCCATTGCAAGAAATCGCTCATTGAGGAGAACTCCATTAAGCTGAAGGTAAACCGGGGGGATAAGACAGGCTATTTAATGCTCAGTCCTTACCTGAACATTTTTACCTCCAGGTCGACCATCAGGCTGCCGGAAGACAAATTCATTGGTGATATCAAATGCATCCATTGTGATGGCTCTCTTATGATGAAGGAAAAGGCGTGCGAAGAGTGCGGAAGCAAAACGGCCAGGGTGGTTGTTGGGGCGACGAGAAGATTGGTGGACTTCTACATCTGCTCGAAAAAAGGATGCACCTGGCACGGCTTAAGCAAAGAGGATATGGATGATATCCGCCTGGAAGAGAGCCTGGAATGGTAAACTGTCTCTTTCTTCATTTCGTCAATCCATAATATGAAATTTCGTTGGACTGATCTCACTTTCAGGTTCGGTTCATTACATAGTCGTGAATACCACGAGCCGCAATTTTACCCGCCCCCATGGCCAGGATCACCGTTGCTGCCCCGGTTGCCACATCCCCACCTGCAAAAACACCAGGTTTGGAAGTCTTCCCGGTCTCAGGATCGGTCACAATATTGCCCCATCTGCCGGTCTCAATATCGGGTGTGGTGGAGGGGATTAACGGATTGGGACTATTCCCGATGGCGATGATCGCCACGTCGATGGGTAGCCGGTAATTGGCATCGGGTATAGGTACGGGTCTCCTTCTTCCCGAATCGTCGGGTTCACCCAGCTGCATGGAAACACATTCCACCTCTTCCAGCCAGTTTTGGTCATCTCCGTGAAAAGCGGCAGGAGTGGATAGCATCCGGAAGATAATCCCCTCTTCCTCAGCATGATGAATCTCTTCATCACGGGCCGGCATTTCCTGTCTGGATCTCCGGTATATGATGATCGATTCTTCGGCACCAAGGCGAAGGGCGGTGCGGGCACAATCCATGGCCACATTACCTCCTCCAACAGTGGCGACCCTTTTCCCTTTTATTATGGGAGTTTTGTAAGTGGGAAAAAGGTAGGCTTTCATCAGGTTTGCTCTGGTCAGGTACTCATTGGCCGAGTAAACCCCGTTCAGGTTTTCTCCTGGCACATTCAGGAACCAGGGCAGACCGGCTCCGGTTCCCAGGAATACAGCATCATATTCATCGAGAAGTTCATCTATGCTTTTTATCATCCCAATCACATGATCTGTGTACAGCTTGACTCCCAGCTGCTCAAGGTAGTTGATCTCCCTGAATACAATGGATTTCGGCAATCTGAATTCAGGAATACCATACACCAGGACACCGCCTGGTTCATGGAGCGCTTCAAACATGTCTACCCGGTGTCCCAGCTTCACCAGGTCGGCAGCTGCAGTAATCCCGGCAGGTCCGGCACCTACAATAACAATCTTTTTTCCAGTGGATTTAGCAGGCAGAGGTAATTCGGGGTCCCCTTGATTAGCTTCCCAATCGGCCAGGAATCGTTCCAGCCTGCCAATGGCCACCGGTTCGTTCTTCACCCCTACGATGCATTTCACTTCACACTGCTCCTCCTGGGGACAAACCCTGCCGCATACGGCCGGCAAGATATTCTTCTCTTTTAACCGGTTAATTCCTTCTCTGAACTTCTCTTCCGCAATGAACTGTATGAAACCTGGGATATCGATTTCCACAGGACACCCTTCAATACACCTGGGCTTTTTACACATCAGGCACCTTTTGGCCTCATCCACTGCCTCCCCGGCTGAATACCCAAAGGGGACCTCATCATAATTCCTGATGCGGTCCCTGGGCGGTTGCTCCCTCATGGGGGTTTTTATGGGACTAACTTTTGCCATGAGTGTATCGTTCACCTGAAATAACCTCCTCTTCCAGGTATGCTTTTCTTCTTGCAAGGATCACATCCCAATCCACCTGATGTCCATCAAAATGCGGACCATCCACACAGGCGAACTTCGTGGATCCCCCCACCTCTATTCTGCATGCCCCACACATTCCGGTTCCATCGATCATAATGGGATTCATGCTTACGATGGTTTTTATTTCGAAAGGTTTTGTGGTTCCTGCTATGCGGTACATCATAAAGGTACAGCCCACTGCTATGACCAGGTCATATTCCATTCCCGAATTAAGGTCGCTGGTCAACAGGTCATGTGCATGCCCCTTATAGCCTAGTGACCCATCAACTGTGGCGTATCTGACCTCATCTGACACCTCTTCCAGTTTCTCATTCCAGTAGAGAAGGAATTTGCTGCGGGCCTCTGAGTAACACACTACCTGATTGCCTTTCTCCCGGAGTGCCCTGGCTGCCGGATAGATTCCCCCAATACCATAACATCCGCCCACCAGTCCAATCCGGCCAAACTTCTTGATCTCGAAAGGTTTCCCCAGGGGCCCGGTGAGTGAGTAGATCTCATCGCCGGGTTTCATCCCGGCCAGGCTGTTTGTGCTGGAACCTATATCCAGGAATATGATAGTAATCGTTCCCCCGTCGGCATCCCAGTCAGCCACCGTAATGGGAGTTCTCTCACTGTATTCATCGGGAATTACGATGATGAACTGTCCTGGCTGCACCTTCTTCGCTATATCAGGAGCATCGACCTTGCAGGTGTGCACATTGGGCGCTATTTCTGTTTTGTCAATAATCTTCACTTCTCAGGATCTAAGCTTTTCAATTTTTGCAACCGTAGTATGGACTGGAGTTCGGGTACCAGGTCTGTAAAGCGATTTCCTCTGTAAGTAAAATGATCAGGCCTTATCCCAACTCTCCTATCACCAGGCTCTCTGCTATTTACGGGTCCTGGCGGGAGTTTGATCAATGACCTGAACTCTTTATACATGTTGGCAGGATCACTGCTGAATCCAGGTACATTCATTGTGGTGGCCAGACCTGAGAGGATTCCTGTGATGGTTTTGACCATCCCTCTTCTGTCAACCGCTCTGTTTACTTTCTTCATCTTTCTATCCATAGAGAGGATGTGCCCTTTATTTTCAAGGAAATCAGTAATAGGTAAAAGCAGGTTTGCATACTCTGACATTTCCGTTTTGAACATATTACACTGTACCAGAAAACCGAGTTCCGATAACCTGGGATCCGCAGGTAAATCACCTATCACCATCATCGCTGTTACTCCTCCATCTTTGATATGCTGAATCATTTCATGGGATGTCCACCCCTCCTCTCCCTTCTCTACTGGTCTGAATCCTGGAAGATGGTCAGGATGCACTCCAGCCAGCACACTTCCATAGTGTCCGCCTTCATATCCTGCAAACAGCACCTGACACATATGATCTTTGTTCTTTGTGTGGTATAATTTCAAAAGATCCCGGAAGATCTGACCGGATGAGGGATGCCTGAGCAGATCATCACCTACTATGATCAACAGTTTCTTAGAGTCCCGGAGTACAGATTCCGGACGGTGCAGATTGTTCAACAAACCATTCACCATAGTATCCTCTTCTCCCGGTGGATAATGGATCTCCTCAGTGGCGAAAAGGGAAGTCCGGGTGGGATAAGCATGTGCATAGATCACCTTCTTTCCCTTGTTGTATGCTTTACGGATGCGATGTTCAAGAAGCGGATGCGATAAGGAGGCCTCCAGGCCTAGGATTAGTAGTGTTTCAGCTTTTTCGATCGCATCCAATCGTGCAGGCGGGTGCAGGGTAATGAAATGGTGAATCTGTGCCAGGATAGTTCTGTCGGAATAGGAAGCCTGAAGATCCACGTGGTTGGAATGCATCACCTCCCGGGCAAATTTCTGAAGTGCAAAGTTATCTTCCAGGGTATCCTGACCCGATGCAATCAGGCCAAATCTGTTTCCCTTGTGTTTATTGAGGTTCTGAGCTACAATTCCGTAAGCTTCCTTCCAGGTGACCTCCACCCATCTCCCTTCCTTATTTATAAGTGGAGAGGTGAGTCTGGAAGGGTGATCATGGATTTGTGCCGTGAGAAACCTGCCCTTCAGGCATAACTGGGGAGGATCGGTCCGATAACCCGGAGGAGCTCCGATATTAACAAGATCTCCTTGTCTGGAATTCACACTCATTTCGCATGCAACCGAACAGAGCACGCAGGAGGTTCTGACTGTTCTGTCGGGATTTCCTCTCCATTTCCCCATTTTTTCGGCAATAGATCCTGTGGGGCAAACATCTACGCAGGCACCACAAAATTCACATCCGGCCTCTGTCTGAGACTCTCCAAAAGCTGTACCCACCAGGGTAGAGTTGCCTCTTTCCACAAAGGCGAGCACGTGACTGTTTCGCTCCTCATTGCAAATTCTTACACATCTTCCGCAAAGGATACAGAGGTTGTAATCCAGACTATAGAAAGGATTATCATGTACTGACGGAATACCCCTGTAGGAGATGGGGAACTTTACATCTTCCAACTCCAGGTAATCTGCCAGATCCTGCAGTTCGCAATCCCCGTTACTGGTGCAGAAATTGCACCCTGTTACGGTGCTGACTTTCCTGGTACTATGCATGAAATCGGCACATTCACGCTTGTCTTTACATATCAAGCAGGTGTAAGGGTGTTCAGATAGAGTAAACTCCAGGATCTCTCGCCTCAGCTTCTGAAGCTCAGGAGTTTTGGTAATGATATCCATGCCCGGTTCAATGGGAGTAGTACAGGCTGAAGGAAATCCTTTCATCTGTTTCACTTGCACCAGACATAACCGGCATCCTCCGAATGATTCCAATTTTTCCAGATGACACAACGTGGGAACGTAGATACCTGTATTCCGGGCTGCCTCCAGGATAGTTTCACCCTTCCTGACCTTTACCTCTTGTTGGTCAATGGTGGCTACTTGGTGGCTATGTGGTGTATTAGTCATCCTTAATCCTACCCTTTATGTAATGACGATCGCATCACCGGCAATTGCATCGAAACGGCAAATTTCATAACAGGCCCTGCACTTGATGCATTTTTCCTGATCCAGTAAATGGGGTTCGCTGCGGGGACCGGTAATGGCACCTGTGGGACATACCTCGACACAACGCTGACATCCTGTACACTTTCCTTTAATTACAGAATACTCTACCAGTCCACGACAAACTGCTGCCGGACACCGGTGTTTCTCCACATGCTGGTCGTACTCTTCCCTGAAATACTTGAGTGTGGTGAGAACCGGGTTGGGAGCGGTCTGACCCAATCCGCAAAGAGAACCTTTCTGTACGGTATCGGCAATATCATTAAGGGTTTGTATCTCCTCCAGTGAAACTTCACCAGAAGTGATCTTTACCAGTATCTGGACCATTTGAGAAGTACCTACTCTGCAGGGAGTACACTTACCGCAGCTCTCCTGACTGGTAAAACTGAGAAAGTACCGGGCCACATCTACCATGCAGGTGTCTTCATCCATCACGATTAAGCCACCAGAGCCCATGATGGAACCGGCTCCGGAAAGGGATTCATAATCCACCGGAAGGTCCAGGAATTCTTCTGAAAGGCATCCCCCTGAGGGCCCTCCTGTCTGCACAGCTTTAAAGGCTTTACGGCTTCCCCCTCCGATCTCATAGATAATCTCCCTAAGGCTGGTTCCCATGGGAACCTCTATCAGTCCGGTCCGGCGCACTTTACCTACCAGAGCAAAGGTCTTAGTGCCCTTGCTTTTCTCTGTTCCGATGGCGGCAAATTTAGCAGCTCCGTCACGAAGTATGGCAGGTACAGTGGCCAGGGTCTCCACGTTATTGATGTTGGTGGGACAACCCTTGAGTCCTGAGCTTGCAGGATAGGGTGGCCTGCTTCGCGGCATACCTCTCCGGCCTTCAATGGAAGCGATCAGCGCGGTCTCTTCTCCGCAAACAAATGCGCCGGCACCTTCTTTTATCCGGATTTCAAAACTGTAACCGCTCTGGAGAATGTTGTGTCCCAACAGACCATATTCAAGCAGCCGGGCAATAGCACCTCTTAGCCGTTGAATGGCCAGCGGGTATTCAGCTCTGATGTAGATATGCCCCATTTGCGCTCCAATGGCAAAAGCTGCAATGATCATCCCTTCCAACAACGCAAACGGATCTCCCTCCATCAGCGACCGGTTCATAAAGGCACCGGGGTCTCCTTCATCTGCATTGCATATCAGATATTTTACACCGCCTTTGGACTTCCGGCACAGCTGCCATTTCACGTGGGTAGGGAATCCTGCGCCACCCCTTCCCCGTAAACCAGCCAGCTTTATCTCTTCAATGACACCCTCTGCACCCAAGCTGAATGCTTTTACTAAACCTTTGAAACCTCCATGTGCCAAATATTGATTAAGGCTTCCGGGATCGATAATTCCGCAGTTCTTCAGCACAATCCGTTCCTGTTTGCGAAGCATGGGCTGATCCCATATCGATGTAATACCATCCACCACTTCCCCTTGACTACCCAGATGACCCAGGGGTTTCATGTTTGATTGGTCGTTTGAAAGCACCTCTGTGATGAGCTTTTCCAACCTTTTCTCATCCACATTATTAAAACTCATCCGAGGGTGCCCCGGTTTTCGGATATCCACCAACGGCTCCAGGTAACAGGGACCAATGCATCCTACCTTCTGGATCTTTGCCTTGATCTTTTTCTTTTTAATGATTTCCTGCGCCTGATCCCATAATTTGCCTGCACCCGAGGCAATCCCACAGGTTCCCATTCCGATGTATATCACCGGTTCAGTCGATTGCTCAAGTTGGTTCCACTCCTCCAGAGCTTTTTTCTGGAGTGAAAGGAAATTATTCATATTGATTCAATGTGTCCTTCAGCTTGATCACAGACATATTGCTGTATATCACATCGTCGATCATGACGACGGGTGCCAGTGCACAGCATCCGAGACATGCCACCCTCTCCAGGTCGAACCTTCCATCTTCTGTAGTTTCATTGGGTGAGATGCCAATCTCGGATTTGAGTGCATTCAGCAGAAAATCTCCACCCTGCACGTGACAGGCGGTGCCCAGACAAATTTTAATAGAGTGCCGGCCAGGGGGATTGAACTTAAACTGGGAATAGAAAGAGGCCACTCCAAAGATCTCACTCCTGGAAATCCTGAGATGATTCGAAATATGACCAACAGCTTCTCCTGGTATGTAACCTTCAGTCCGCTGTACTTCCTGCAATATCTGGATCAGGTTATCTTTGTCCCTGCGTTCATCTTTTTCAATGATCAGAGGAATGGTACCGGCCATAGCGAAAATTATAGATTCTAATATCCCCTAAATAAAAATAAGAAAAACAATTCAGTTAAAGAGAACTCTTGAGGGAGTTAGTTGTTATATTCAATCTTAATGAGGAGTAAATCCTCCTGTGTAGGGTATAATTCCTACATTTGTTTGATTTTTTTAAACATAACTATCTATGATCGTTGGAGTTCTTCGAGAAGGAGGCAAAGAAAACAGGGTAGCTCTTTTACCGGAGCATATTCCTTCCCTGGTAAAGAAAAATGTATCAGTGCTCATTGAGTCGGATGCGGGTAGTTCATCCTGTGCCAGTAACGTGGAATATGTGGATGCAGGGGCAGCTATACAAACTAAGGCCCATATTTTGGAAAATGCAGATCTGATCCTCAAGATCAATCCTCCCACCGAGGGCGAGATCCCCAAAGGAAAAATCCTGGTTTCCATTCTGAATCCCCTTACCAACACAGCACTGATGAAGAAACTGGCCGAATCGGATGTGACCTCATTCAGCCTCGATATGATCCCGCGGTCTACCCGGGCCCAGGCTGTAGATATTCTGTCATCCATGGCAACCATCGCTGGTTATAAAGCGGTGCTGGTGGCTGCCAGTAAGCTTCCCAACTTCTTTCCCATGTTTATGTCAGCCTCCGGAACTATCAGGCCTTCAAAGGTACTGATCCTGGGTGCAGGAGTGGCCGGACTTCAGTCATTGGCTACAGCCCGGAAGCTTGGAGCAGTGGTAGAGGTGTTTGATGTGAGACCAGCAGTAAAGGAAGAGGTGTTAAGCCTTGGAGGTAAGTTCATTGAGGTGGAAGGAGCGAAGGATGACTCCTCAGCAGGGGGATATGCCATTGAGCAGACAGAGGAGTATAAAAAGAAACAGCAGGAACTGATCCAAAAGCATGTGAAACAATCCAACGTGGTGATATGTACAGCTCAGATTCCCGGAAAGAAGGCCCCCTTGCTTATTACTAAAGAGACCGTAGAGGGTATGAAACCGGGATCAGTCATTATTGATATGGCGGCTGGTTCAGGGGGCAATTGTGAGCTGACTAGAAAAGACGAGACAATCATTCATAAGAATGTAAGGATATGCGGAAATTCCAATTATCCTTCCAAAATGCCTGCAGATGCAAGTAAGATGTTGGGAAAAAACTACACCAATTTTCTTGATCTTATCATCGATGATGAAGGAAATCTGAATCTCAACTTTGAGGATGATATCGTGCATAGTACCTGCATCACCCGAAATGGAGAGATCGAGAATGACAGGGTCAATGAGATCATCAGCCTGGACGAAGTATAATCATTAATATTAGAATATGATGGAGAGCATCTTACAATTTTTCTATACGAACAAGGAAGCCATTTTTATCATTGCCCTGACCATATTTCTGGGACTGGAAGTGATATCCAATGTCCCTTCCGTTCTGCATACTCCTTTGATGTCGGGCGCCAATGCCATAAGTGGGGTGATCATTATCGGTGGAATTATTCTGGTGGGTCATGCCGACCTGGCAAACCTGGGTGAAGGCTCTAACCTCCTGAACCTGATCCTTGGGATCTTTGCGCTGCTATTCGGAACACTCAATGTGATTGGAGGATTTGTGGTTACCGACCGCATGCTTGAAATGTTTAACAAGAAGAAGAAATAGGGGGTGAGATGACGGCACTGAATATTACCAATGGAGATATTATTTTAGAATTCATATATCTGCTTTCTGCCCTCTTTTTCGTCGTGGGGCTGAAGCTTTTGAGTAGTCCTTTATCGGCACGCCGTGGAAATATCTGGGCTGCTGCCGGTATGATATTGGCCATGGTGGCTACCATGGTACTTCACCGGGATAGTGCGAGCAATACTATTAAGGGAGGTAATTTGATTATTATCCTGGGAGCCATAGCGTTTGGAGGTGTAATTGGAGGAGTTATCGCGAGAAAGATTAAGATGACAGCGATGCCCCAGCTTGTTTCTTTCTTCAATGCCACAGGAGGGGCAGCCTCAGCTCTGGTGGCACTTATCGAGTTTTCCAAGCCCGATAACCAGTCGGCACTGGTGACCCTGCTTGGCCTTGTTATCGGAAGCATAGCCTTTAGTGGCAGTATGATTGCCTATGGGAAACTGAACGGGAATATCAAGGATATTTTCACCAAGTGGTTGACTTATGTAAACCTGCTGATACTGGCAGGAGTAATCTTTCTGGTAGTCTATATACTGACATCGGGAACACCCATGGAGAGCAAACAGGTGTTAGTTTACGTGCTGCTGGGCGTAACATTGGTTTATGGAGTGAGTTTCGTTATGCCCATTGGAGGGGCCGATATGCCTGTGGTGATCTCTCTCCTGAACAGTTTCACAGGAATCGCTGCAGCCATGGCAGGCTTTATCTATCAGAACCAGGCCATGATCCTGGGCGGGATCTTTGTGGGTGCCGCAGGCATGATCCTCACTCTGCTGATGTGCAAAGCCATGAATCGCTCTCTGATCAATGTGGTCATTGGAGCTTTCGGAGGAGGTGGTACTGCAGCTGACAGGGAAAAAGGAGCAATTAAAGAGGTTTCTGTCACCGATGCAGCCGTGATGCTCAATTACAGCAGTAAGGTAGTGATTGTACCCGGCTATGGATTAGCCGTGGCACAGGCACAGCACATTTGCAGTGAAATGGATGAATTGCTGGAATCCAACGGAGTGGAGGTGAAATATGCCATTCATCCTGTAGCTGGACGCATGCCGGGTCATATGAATGTGCTGCTGGCTGAGGCCGATGTTCCTTACGAGAAACTGGTAGAGATGGATGAGATCAATCCAGAAATGTCCAAAACCGATGTGGTCTTAATTATCGGAGCCAATGACGTGGTCAATCCGGCTGCGCTGGACGATTCTTCCAGTCCCATTTACGGGATGCCCATTATCAAGGCATATGAATCCAAGAATGTGATTGTCATGAAGCGTGGTATGGGGAAAGGATATGCAGCCATTGAGAACTATCTATTCTACGCCGACAACACCCGTATGTTCTTTGGAAGCGCGAAAGATTCCCTCCAGAAACTGGTATCAGAGATCAAGGCATTGTAAATCATTTTATTCCTCATTTGAAAGAAGCCGTAGAGATGCAACTCTGCGGCTTTTTTTATGGTCACATTTGTAATAGGTCATTCATCATATAAAAGTATTTATTCATCAATTAATCGATGTATCTGCCTCAATGTTAATAACCTATCAAAGATGGATTGAGTCTACATCAATGAATGTGTTATTTTTGAAACCAAGTGCGGATTCTTTACGAGGCTTTTTTATGTATCTACCTAAAACTAAACTAATAACAATTAGGTTTTTTGGTATAATAGTCTTTCTATTCTTCGGGTGTATTGCGTCATCTTATGCCCAGACTATAATATGGCTTGAGAATTTTCAGGGATTAGCTGACGGGACCATTGTTGATAACGGTGCAACAGCATGGTCAAGGGATGTAACTGCCTGTGATTTTAGTGATGCAGGCGGAGGTAATTTTGAGGTACAGAGTAGTTCATTCGAGGTTACAGATACAGACGGAGAGGGCATTTGGTACTCTGAATGGATCGATATTTCCTCCTATTCAGATGTCAAAGTCAGCGTTGAACTGGCTGCAACTGGTGCATTCATGGGAACCGATGATTACATCAGAGCATATTACTCCCTTGATGATGGAACTGAGACTCTGTTATTTAATGGAGATCAGTCAGGCCAATTCGGTACGGCAACTGCTCAGGCTGGAAGCTTCAATGGGGATTCAATTCAGGTGATTGTAAGGGTGAACAACAGCAGTTTTCTCTTCTTTGGCTTCTGGATACCTGCGACAAACACCTTTGATAATATAACTGTTTTTGAAGGTGTTGATACCAGATATGCTATCCAGCCTGGTGGTGATTGGAACGATCCGGCCACATGGTCTTACACTTCTGGAGGAGCGACATGTACCTGTATCCCCGATGTATTTAGTGAGGTACATATCAATGAAGCAGATGATGGCCAGTATGTTGCATTAAATGTGGATGCTGATGCCAGGAATGTGATCATATATGATCAGGGATTGCTTGAATGGACATCCAACAACCGCGAATTACAGATCAATCTCAATGGCGGGATTTATGTGCAGTCGGGAGGCGAACTGGATGGAACACGCAATCAGGCTAAGATTGAGTTTGTATCGGATGGTTCGGGCAACATCATTGACAATGAAGGTACGTTCACTATCAACGATATTGAGCTGGAAAATGAAGGGGGTAGTGTAACGACAACCGGTGCTGGAAACATTACCATTGAAGATGAGCTCAGATTTATTGATGTCAATACCACATTCACCAATAATAGTACCGGAACACTGCTCATATCAGATGATCTGTACTATGACAGCGATAGTTCCTCATTTGTAAATAACGGGACCGTTTCTATTTCAGATGATATTAGACTGGGTTTCGGAGATGATGATAATACAATAACAAACAATGCTGGAGATGTCTTCAACTTTGGGGATGATGTTAATGCAGGATCAAGCAGATTAGTAATAAATAATTATGGAACCATAGATCAGGATGGCAGGTTTAGTAATGTACAGGCAGGTGAAGTACAGATCTATAACAGGGCTGGAGCTACCTGGAATTATGCAGGCGGGATCAACGACGATAACGACCTGCAGTTATACTGTAATTATGATGCTAACGTATTTAACTATGATTTAGCCGGCGATCAGGAGGTACATGTTCCCCAGGATGCTTACTGGAGTCTGACCCTGTCGAGTTCGGGATTAAAAACTAGTCTTGGGAATCTGGATATCAACGGGAATCTGACTATTTCGGGTACAGCGACTCTGGATGTCAGTGTCAATAGTGATGATATTAACTTAGCTGGAAACTGGTCTAATTCAGGAACATTCACAGAAGGTACCCAGACGGTTACTTTCGACGGGAGTGGTTCTCAGTCCATTTCCAATGCAACCGGGGAGACTTTTTACAATACGGTTGTAAACAATTCTGGTACAGGTCTGGCTTTGAGCAATGGCAATATCACAGTTTCCAATGCCCTGACCATGACCCAGGGCAATATTAATGTCTCCACCTATACTCTGACCCTGGGAACAGGAACAGGTAATCCAGGTTCTTTATCACATACTGCGGGAACGATCATTAGTAAATTCGAAAGATGGGTGAATAGCACCGGAGTAGATGTTTTATTTCCGATTGGCACTTCCAGTAATGAGAATTTCGCCGTACTCAATTTTGCAAATCTGACAGGTGGATCCCTCATAGGGGAATTCAATCCCACAGATCCCGGTGCTGCAGGATTGCCTTTATCTGAGACCGGATATACAGTTGCAGATCAGTTTACAGATGGATTCTGGGATTTCACCGCAGCTAACGGGATGGCAAGTACAGGGTATGACATTGATCTCGATGCCAATGGTTTTACCAGCTATACAATTAGCCCGACTTCAAGAGTTATTAAAAGGACCAATGGTGGCAGTTGGATCTTTGATGGCACTCATGCGGATGCAGTCTCACCAACTGTATATCGAACCAATCTGACAGGTGGTATCTCCACAACAAGCACCCAGTTTGGAATCGGACAAGGATGTATCTCCATTGTCATAGACAAAGCAATAACCGATGTTACGTGTAACGGTGGAAGTGACAGAGCAATAGATATAACTGTTTCCGGGGGTACACCTGGTTATTCCTATTCATGGAGTCATGGTCCGACTAGTGAGGATGTAACTGGTTTAACTGCGGGAGACTTTACCATTACTGTAACAGATGCCGGCAGCTGCAGCCAGGATAGTACTTTCACTGTTATTGAACCGGTTGTATTGAATGCGACCGTTAATTCAACAGGAGTTACTTGTACCGGAGGCAATGACGGGTCTATTACCATTTCTTCACCCACTGGAGGAAGTGGATCATATGATTATACTATTAACGGGGGGACTTCCTGGCAGGGATCTGGGACCTTCACTACCCTTTCCGCTGGTACATACGATGTTCGTATCAGGGATGCATTGGAGACGACCTGCGTAGTGACTTTGGATGGCGCACTTGTGCTGACTGAGCCGAATGATATAATCCCTCCCACATTTACGGCCCCAGCAAATATTACTATCTACTCTGATGCAAGTTGTGCCTATGATGCCAGTGTAGGAGTAACCGGCGATGTTACCGATGAGGCAGACAACTGCAGCGTGGGTGACGCCACCTATTCAGATGCAGTGAACAGCGCGGATCCATGTAATATTATTATCACCCGCACCTGGAGTCTTGTTGATGATAATAGTAATGCTGCGGCAGACCAAGATCAAACCATCACAGTCCAGGACAATCTTTCTCCGACCTTTACGGGTTCGATCACGACGACGACCGTGGAGGGTTGCAGCACGGGGGATGCTCCTTCGGCAGAGACTACCGTAGCTGGTCTAGAGGGGTTGACCGGCGATCTGTTGATCTCTGATAACTGCTCGGCCGACGGGGACATGAGCGTTAGCTCTTCAGATGTAGCCGTGGGTACGTGTCCTATCGTTATTACCCGTACCTATACTGTTAGCGATGAGTGCGGGAATGTATCGGCAAACATCACCCATACGATCAATGTAGATGATACGACCGTTCCGACCTTTACGGGTTCGATCACGACGACGACCGTGGAGGGTTGCAGCACGGGGGATGCTCCTTCGGCAGAGACTACCGTAGCTGGTCTAGAGGGGTTGACCGGCGATCTGTTGATCTCTGATAACTGCTCGGCCGACGGGGACATGAGCGTTAGCTCTTCAGATGTAGCCGTGGGTACGTGTCCTATCGTTATTACCCGTACCTATACTGTTAGCGATGAGTGCGGGAATGTATCGGCAAACATCACCCATACGATCAATGTTCAGGAAACTATCGCTCCAACGTTCAGTATTCCAACAGATATAACATTATACTCCGATGCGAGTTGTGTTTATGATGCAGGTGTAGGTGTGACAGGTGATGTAACTGATGAGTCAGACAACTGCAGCGTTGGCCTAAATGCAACGTACGTCGATGGTGTCGATAACTCGGATCCCTGTAACATCATCATCACCCGAATCTGGAGCCTGGTTGATGGCTGTGGCAATACAGCTTCGGATCAGATACAAACAATTATTGTTCAAGACACTATTGCTCCAACGGCTATTTGCCGGGATACCACTCTCCAGTTAGATGAATCAGGAAATGCCACGATAACTGCATCTGACATTGACAATGGAAGCAGTGACAATTGTTCAATAGGTAGCATGTTACTCGATAACTACAGTTTCAATTGCGCTGATATAGGCTCAAATGTCATTACTTTGACGGTCACTGATCAATGTGGATTTCAATCCACTTGTATTTCAACAGTAACGATTGAAGATATTATTAATCCTATAGTAACCTGTCCTGGAGATAGGTTGATCACTGCAGCAGCTGGTAAGTGTAGCATCGTTGTGAACGGTATTGCTCCTGTTTTTGCAGGTGATAATTGCAGTGCCAACCAAGTCACATACAGGCTAGAAGGAGCTACGACCGGCACTGGTTCGATCGATGCAAGTGGCAGAAGTTTCAATAAAGGACTTACTACGGTATGGTACAAGATAACCGATCAGGGTAATAACGCTGATTCTTGTTCATTTAACATTACAGTACTGACCACTGTAGTACCTCCCGATAGCGCGTACAGTGATCAGGAAAGCGTTTGTTCTGGTGTGGGTAACATACAGCTTATGTATGGTGGAGGAGTTATGATTGAAGGGGGCGATGCGATGTGGTATGATGATCCTGGCCTGACGAATAATATTGGAGCTGGAAATCCACTTGTGATCCCAGCACCTGTTGCTACGACTACCTATTTTGTGAGATTTGAAGGAAGTTGTGATATTTCATCGTCTGTTTCCACAACGGTGCAAGTTAAGCAAGGACCTGTGGCTCCGGCGTCTGTTAGTTCAAACAGGAACAACGTTTGTCCTGGTGACGGTTCTATTATCCTCAGCTATAGTGGAGGATTCTTAGGTTCGGGAGGTGTTGCCAGATGGTATACAGATACAGTAAATTCCATTATTGTTGGCACAGGGAATGATCTGAACCTTACTGCACCAGATTCAACAACCGAATATTTCCTTCGTTTTGAAGGGGATTGTGACACTTCATCAACAGCTTCTGTTATTGTCTTGGTAAGATCCCTCC
Organism: uncultured Bacteroides sp.; assembly: GCA_964622985.1. Classification (GTDB taxonomy): domain Bacteria; phylum Bacteroidota; class Bacteroidia; order Bacteroidales. The sequence continues at coordinate 19,191 of CAZURA010000100.1, forward strand.
CTGAACCGTCATTTACAGAAAAGACTGAAATTGCCTGCATCAATGGTCCTCTCTATAGTTATGCAGTTAGCGGCCAGACAGGCTCTGTTTTTACTTGGGGTATTACAAACGGTACTATTGTAAATGATTATAATGACTCAATAGTAGTTGACTGGGGAGCTCAGGAGGTTACAGGCATATTGGAAGTAGTAGAAACCTCCCAAGCAGGCTGTGTTTCAGCTCCAATAACCATACAGGTGGATGTACGCGGACCTTCACTCGATCTTGCCGAAGATGCAAGAGTTTGTAGGGGAGATGCAATAACAATAATCCCTGAGGGAGATTTCACCTCTTACTTGTGGCAAGATGGAAGCACAGGATCCGATTTCACCACAGATGTAGAGGGATGGGTTAGCGTGGAAGTGACGGATTCAATCAACTGCAAATCAGTTGACAGCATATACATCATTGTAGTTGAACTTCCGTTAGTAGACCTGGGATCTGATACCTCCCTTTGCGGAGATGAAGGAATTGTATTGGATGCAGGTACTGAAGGACAATATTACCTATGGTCAACTGGTGATAATAGCAGGGAGATAACAGTGTTTATGGGTGATCACCAGGAGATTTGGGTTGAAGTGGAAAGTGAATACGGATGTATATCTTCTGATACAGTTATTGTGAATGAATGCTTGCCTGAGATTTATTTCAGAGATATACCAACGGCCATTACACCTAATGAAGATGGAGTGAATGATGTATGGAATCTGAAGAAGCTTGCTGCTTTTACACAGGCAGAAGTTCAAATCTTCGATCGGTGGGGAACTTTAGTTTGGAGGTCAGAACCAGGATACTCAACTCCTTGGGATGGTACGAATATGAGGGGTGACCTTGTGCCAATGGATTCTTATCATTATGTAATAAAGCTGAAAGTGGGTAGCCAGGACAGAATAACAGGTGTGGTTACTGTAATACGTTAGTAGTTAATAGGTTTGATACGGAAATTACTTTATATCGCGATTCTATCAGGGGGATGTATAATTAATGGATTTGCACAGCAAGTACCTCTTTACAGCCAATATGTGCTCAATGGATTTCTGTTAAATCCCGCAGCGGCAGGCTCCGAAGGATATACAGCAGTTAATCTTACTGCCAGAGAACAATGGATTGGGTTCAGGGATGGTCCAGGAACCTATGCGTTGAGTTTCCAGACACGGATTTTAAGGAATAGTTATATATCCAAACAATCATCCGTTAGAAGGAGGAGTCGGACTAGTAAAAGAGGAAGTAAAGTAGGTATTGGAGGTTATATCTTCAATGATAGAAATGGTGCAGTTGAACGGACTGGTATTAGAGGGACTTACGCATATCATATCAATCTTGCACAATCTCAATTATCTTTTGGGCTCTCTTTTGTTATGTACCAGTTCAGATTGGATGAGGATATGATCACACTTGAGATTCCGGGTGATCAACTCTGGCTAGGGGCTAGTAAGGCGGTCTTTATCCCAGATGCTGATTTCGGGATTTATTTGACAGCCAGGGATTACTATGCAGGATTATCGGTTGATCAAATGTTTGAGTCGGTGCTTAAGATTGGAGATGTCGGCTATGACCGGTTCAAGATGGAACGCAATTATTACCTAATGGGGGGATATGATTTTCAAGTTCGCCGTGATATAACTGTTACTCCATCCACACTGATCAAATATGCAGAAAATGGTAAGTTTCAGGCGGATTTGTCTGGTAAGGTCGTATTCCAGAACTCTTATTGGGGCGGTCTTACCTACAGGACTGGACATGCTATAATTGTGCTCGCGGGAGTAAGTGTGGATAAACTAGTCTTTGGATATGCTTTCGATATTGGACTAAACAGTATCATGAAACATAGTTTTGGAACTCATGAGTTCACATTCGTAGCCAAGTTCGGTGACAATGCACGGCGATACCGCTGGTTGAACAGATTCTAAATCCATAATACGTTGGAATTGCGAGAGGGATAGAAGATTCTATCGATTAAAGCTTACTCTTCAATGCAGCACCCTAGTAATATTTCAGTATAATCTGTTATAAGTCTGCCTCTCTTTTCACTGATAGATAGGAGTTATCAGCCTTTTAATACTCTTTCAAACTCCCTTTAATTGGAATGCGATGTGAATGAAATATAGATATACCCTTCGATCCTGTTCCGTAATCGATGTCCTTGGTCAGTCATTTTTTCAATTTTTGGATGTTACAATCTCGTGAAATTTAATTAATGCAGTGACTTTTTATGTAAGCTCCTCTGCCTTAATCACATTTTCATATAACGTTAATTATAAGGCGGTTATGAAGATCATCGTTAAAAGAATAGAAGAAGAGAAAATGTCACAAAAACAGGAGACTCTTCCTTCCATATTATTATTTGCCATCTGTGTAATATCCAATCCTCTTATTAAGTGGTTATTGTGGAAAAAAAGTATTTTGGATAGGGTTTTAGCAATTCTTTTTGTTATAATTTGATTCTTTAAAAGTTTGAAAATTAAATTATTGCATTTTGTTGCCTTGTCCTGGAAATAGACTAGTCTGTCACCTTTGTATAATACTCATCCTCTCTTTTTATACATCCTCACTTCTTCATTCACAAGATACATATACGTCCGCTCAGTCTGGAAACTGGGGCATAGCTACAACGTGGAGTGGTGCTGCAGGTATCCCGGGTTCCAATGATACAGTAATCATTCAAGACGGGCACTCGGTAAGCATTGCTACAGGGAGTGGAGAGAGTATATATTCGATTACCATAGATTTTCACGGGATTAATTGAACGTACTGCTCCCTCATCATATTGATACAA
>CAZURA010000101.1:0-20485 GCA_964622985.1 uncultured Bacteroides sp.
CAGAACCTTAATAGGTTGATATATAATCAATTACAAACTAGGAAACTTTAGTTACGTAAAAAAACAAAAAAGAGGATATCTCCCGGTGAGAGACATCCTCTTACAAATTGGATCAATCTACTTACTAACTCGAAAATAAGAGTTCCCTGTACTTGGGCAGCGGCCAGATCTCATCATCCACAATGAGTTCTAGCTTATCTATGTGATAGCGGATCTTGTCAAGGAAAGGAGCCACTGTCTTTGAATAGGTTCTCGCTTTCTCTTTCTCATCCTCCATTTTGTTAGCCACTCTCCTGGCTTTCACCATTTCGTTTACTCCTCCCTTAATGGCTGTCACATGTTCAGAGATCTCCCTGATCAGCTCAATCCTGTTCCCAGCGAGAGATTTGTATTCATCTCCAAAGATATCTTTCAATCCCTTGACATTTTGCATCAACCTGTTCTGATAATGTACAGCTGTAGGAACGATGTGGTTAATCGATAGATCTCCCAGAACCCTGGCTTCGATCTGTATCTTCATCATATATTGTTCAAACATCACCTCAACCCGGCCTTCTAATTCTGCCTCAGTAAAAATCCCCAGGTCAAAGAAGAGCTTTTTTGATTTATCGCTCAGATAGGCCGAAAGAGCCTCAGGAACATCAGTCACATTGGTGAGTCCTCTTTTTGCAGCCTCCTTCACCCAGTCATCACTGTAGTTATCCCCTTCAAAACGAATGGGCTTAGATTGAATAATATACTCTCTGAGTACCTGGAAAATAGCTTCATCTTTTTTCACACCCTGATCAATAAGGGCATCAACCTCCCTTTTGAACTCGTTCAGCTGTCCCGCAACCGCCGTATTCAAAATGGTCATTGGATTGGCCGGGTTACAACTTCCCCCAACTGCCCTGAACTCAAACCTGTTCCCGGTGAAAGCAAAGGGTGAGGTGCGGTTCCTGTCGGTATTATCGAGCAATATTTCAGGAATCTTTCCAATATCCAGTTTCAATGCCGTTTTTTCATCGGGCGACATCTTCTTGCTGGTCACCTGTTCCTCTAACTGATCCAGCATGGCAGAGACTTCCGATCCCAAGAAACATGAGAGAATGGCAGGAGGAGCTTCATTGGCACCCAGACGATGCGAATTGGCGGCAGAAGCTATACTTGCCCTGATCAGATCCTGGTGATCAAATACTGCCTTTATTGTATTGACCACATAGGTTACGAACTGCAGGTTTAATTTAGGATTCTTTCCTGGCTTATGAAGGATAACACCGGTATTCGTTGCAAGTGACCAGTTATTATGCTTTCCACTTCCGTTGATGGCCTGGAAAGGCTTTTCATGAAACAGCACCCTGAATCCATGGTGCCTGGAGATCTTTGTCATAAGATCCATGATGAGAACGTTATGGTCCACGGCCAGGTTGCACTCCTCAAATACAGGAGCCAACTCATACTGGTTTGGAGCCACCTCATTATGCCGGGTCTTCAATGGGATACCCAATTTGTACGCTTCTGATTCGAGATCGTGCATAAAAGCAGCCACCCGCTCGGGTATGGACCCGAAATAGTGATCATCCAATTGCTGATCCTTCGCAGAAGCATGCCCCATCAGGGTGCGCCCGGTAAGAGCAAGATCGGGACGCGCATAATAGAGTGCTTCATCAATAAGGAAATACTCCTGCTCCCAGCCCAGATTGGCGTGCACCTTGGTTACGTTCTTATCGAAATACTGACATACCTCGGTAGCAGCTTTATCCACCACATTCAGTGACTTGAGCAAAGGGGTTTTATGGTCCAACGCTTCTCCCGTATAGGATATAAACACGGTGGGAATACTCAGTGTGTTGTCGAGAATGAATGCGGGAGATGTGGGATCCCATGCTGTGTAACCGCGTGCTTCGAATGTGTTTCTGATCCCACCACTGGGAAAAGAGGAAGCATCCGGTTCCTGCTGGGCAAGTGCACCTCCCGAAAAAGTCTCCACCACACCCCCATACTGATTAGGGTGGATGAATGCATCATGCTTCTCCGCCGTTCCTCCTGTAAGGGGTTGGAACCAATGTGTGTAGTGAGTAGCACCTCTTTCAGTGGCCCAGGCTTTCATCCCCGCTGCCACAGCATCTGCCTTTTTCCTGTCAATGGGTGTGCCTTTTTCAATGGCATCCATCACGTGACTAAATGCTTCTCGGGAGAGGTACCTCTGCATCTTTACCTTGTCAAAAACATTGATTGCATAATAATCGGATGTTTTGTCTGAAGGAGGGGTAATATGGACAGGTTTCCTGTCAAAAACCTGCTCCAGTGCTTTAAATCTGATAACTGCCATAGTTAATTTCTTTAATAATGATTATTAAGGGTTCATTGCTGCAAAGATACGTTTTATTTAACACATACCCCCTTCTTTTTATACCTGTAGTAAATTTTTTTACCTTTTCTTTAATCTATACCTACATACACCCCCCCCTGAAGCTAAAATATATAGATTTTACAAAAGTAAAAGCCGCCTGGGATTTCCAGACGGCTTACTCCATTACCGGATATGACGTGAGATCATTTCATCTCTTCAACGAAATATTTATAGAATAGAGGGATAGTTTCAATCCCCTTATAAAAATTGTAAAGTGGGTAGTTTTCGTTGGGGGAATGAATCGCATCGGAATCCAATCCAAATCCCATGAGAATGGATTTTATCCCCAGTACCTCTTCAAAATCGGAGACAATGGGTATACTTCCACCACTTCGTACAGGCAGGGGTTTCTTTCCAAAACTCTCTTCAAATGCTTTACTTGCCGCCCTGTAAGCCGGAAAATCGATGGGAGTTACATAGCCCTGTCCCCCGTGCAGACTTTTCGCTTCCACTTTCACCCCCTCAGGTGCAATGTGCTTCATGTGGTTAATGAAGAGCTCATCGATCTTCTTTGAACTCTGGTTAGGAACCAGTCGCATGGAGATTTTTGCATGTGCCTTGGAAGGCAAGACGGTCTTGGCCCCTTCACCGGTGTAGCCAGACCATATTCCATTTACGTCCAGGCTGGGTCTGATTCCGGTTCTCTCATTCGTGGAAAAACCATGCTCTCCGATAACATGTTCCACATCCAGAGCGTTCTTATACTCCTCCAGACTAAAAGGGGCCTTTGCCATTTCTGCCCGTTCTTCATCAGCAACTTCCTGTACATCATCATAGAATCCAGGAATCGTAATATGATTATTCTCATCGGTAAGCGAAGCGATCATCTTTGCCAACAGATTAGCAGGGTTACCTACTGCTCCTCCATACAAACCGGAATGCAGGTCACGGTTTGGACCGGTCACTTCCACTTCCATAAAACTGAGGCCTCTTAATCCCACAGTGATGGAAGGAATGTCCTGGTCGATCATTGTAGTATCAGAAATGAGGATTACATCAGCTTTTAACAGCTCCTTGTTCTCCTGGCAAAACTGTTTAAGGCTGGGCGATCCAACCTCCTCTTCCCCTTCAATCATGAATTTCACATTGCAGGTGAGGGTGCCTGTCCGATTCATTAATTCAAAGGCTTTTACGTGCATGTACAATTGCCCTTTATCATCATCAGCTCCCCTGGCATAGATCTTCTCATCTCTTATTTCTGGCTCAAAAGGTGGAGAATCCCACAGATCCAGTGGCTCAACCGGTTGAACATCGTAATGGCCGTAAACCAGGACAGTAGGCAACGAATCATCCACCATTTTATGCCCATATACAACCGGCCAACCGGGAGTCTCTTTCACTTCGGCATGATCGGCGCCAGCCTCCAGCAATGCATTCTTGATATACTCGGCTGTCTTTGTCATGTCCTCTTTCGCCTCAGCTTTTGCGCTGATAGAAGGAATCCTGATCAATTCGAACAATTCTTCCAGGAATCGATCTTTGTTGGACTCCACATACTGTTTAATTGCTTCCATGTGTAATAATAATAATGTATTGATGTTTATCTGTTTGTCTCTGTCACCTTTTTCTGAAGTTCCTGGTAAACCAGTTCAAGTTCATCGTAGAAATTTTTACCATATACCCTGATCAGGGCCTCTTTGAGGAACCTGAAAACCGGCAATTCCTCTTTCTTTCCAAGTAGTCTTGCTGGTTCACAGATACTCCACTGGTGATAATTCAAAGCTACCCCCTGTTTCAGATTACTGACTCTGATGGGGTAAAGATGGCAGGATACAGGCTTTTGAATAGGTACTGCATTCTTCTCATGTGCCAGTTCGATAGCACACCGGGCAATCCCCTCCTCAAATACGACATAAGCGCACTCCTCCCTGCCGATCAAAGGTGTTACTCTATCACCATCATTATCAACAACCCAGCTTCCCTGATCTTGAATAGCCCTTAATCCTTCGGCTCTCAGATAGGGTTGTATGTTCCCGATATGATCTTCAAGATCCGTTACCTCATCATCTTCAAGTGGCGCACCAGAGTCACCAAATACACAACAGTTTCCTTCGCAATGCTCCAGGTGACACACAAAATGATTCTCAAACAGATCTCTGCTTACAATCTTATCCCCAATCTGAATCATAACTGCTAGCAAACCACAAATGTGCAAAAAAATGCGGTGTAGTGGGTGAAATGCGTGGCCCTTTTTTATTTCTATCTTTAGGTCATGAAGAGAAAGGTGGCACTCCTTGTTGCGATTATCCTTAGCTGGGGATATACCAAAGCACAGGTTTCTTACCTCCAGCGACCCGACCTCCTGGACGATGTGGGCTTTTGTCTCAAGCATACCTATAATTTCTCTTTCCAAGAGGCACGGCACTATCAGCAAAGATTGGCCAAAATGACACCCGATCACCCGGCTCCATCATTCCTGAAGGCGCTTATCATTTACTGGGAGAATTTCCCGCTAAGTCCCGACAATAAAGATTCCAAACAATTTGTGAATCTGATGAAGAGATCGGTGAAACTGTCTGAGAAATACTTAGAAAATGAGAGAACGCATCTTGAAGGGATCTTTTTTGATCTTTTTGGACGGGCTTTCCAGGCCATGTACTGGGCCGATAACGGGAAATCGAGCAAAGTGGTACCTGATTTGAGAATCATGTACAAGTATACCAAAGAAGGATTCCACCTAAAAGATCAGTTTTACGAATTCTATTTCTCGACGGGACTATACAATTATTATATCGAGGCCTATCCGGAAGCACATCCTGTATATAAACCAATGCTTGCCTTCATGCATAAGGGTAACAAAGAGAAGGGGCTTCAGCAATTAAACTATGCCATCAATCATTCTGTTTTTTTGAAGGTCGAGGCTACTCTGTTTATGTCTTTGATTCAGCTCAACTATGAAAAGGACCTGAATACAGCTGCCATTTATGCGGAGAGGTTATACCGTGAATATCCGCGTAATATGTATTATCAGGGGCATCTTATCACTATTCTGCTCCATCAGCACAGGTACAATAAAGTCAGGGAGCTACTTGAAAGTACAAATACTCAGAAAGACAACTACTCGAAGATGATCAGGCAGATGGCTCATGCATTCATGGCAGAAAAGAGAACTGGAAACTATCAGTTAGCAGAAAACAACTACTGGACAACGGTTAAGCTTGCCGATTCTTTTGGGCCAATTGCAGATCAGTTCAAAGCCATTGCATACATGGGGCTGTCCAGACTGCACAGAAAGAAACAGATGGCTGGCGAGGCCCGACGATATTCCAAAAAAGCCTCAAATCATACGGTGTACCAATTTATCCTCGACGAATAAGAGACCGGTCCCAGGTGATAAGCCAGACCCCGATCAGGGTAAGGATCCCTCCAATCAACTCTAAATGGGTTGGAAATACTCCCAGAAAGATCCAGGCCAGAATTAAAGTCCATACTCCTTTTGAACTGATAATCAAGGAAGTCTTTGTGGCTTCAATCAGCTTTAGTGCCTGATAAGCAAAGACGATGACTATTAATGTTTCCAGAATGGAACCAATGGAAAGGTCTCTCCATACACTTCCCGGCAAATCGGGCAATCCACCTGAAGATAATGCAAGGATTCCCAGGGCCACTGCCAGAAGGAATGATCGAATCAATGACATATATCCCGGGACCAGCATCTTGTGATACCTCCTTCCCACAATGGTAGCCACGGAAAAAAGGAATGCTGCGCTTATCACATAGAGCGAGCCGGGATCTGTGAAACCATTAAAACCTCCTTGACGGTAATTGATCACAAAAACTCCGAGAATTGTGATGCATATACCCAGTAACTGCGAGTTGCGGAAGCGCTCCTTCAGCAGTGTGATCCCCATGATAGTTACAAAGACCGGACCGATATTTCCAATAAAAGATACCACTGCCGGATTCTCCATCACCTTAATGGCCAAATAGAACAAAGCTGTCGCTACTCCTTCAAGAATTGCGATAGAGAGGGCCACTATAGTTTTTGTCCTGAAAAACTCTTTCAAATTCCGGAAGTCCCTGACACCCAGAAACCAGGCCGCATTCCAAAGCACTCCCATGCTGAACCATATCATTCCAAACTGTTCCAAAGTCAGGTGGTACAGGGCAGATTTACTGAACACGAAAGAAGCAGCCAAGGCCAGGGAAGCGCCAAAAGCAAATAGTATCCCAGTTGATTGAAAGCTTTTCATTTAGTAATTTCAGGGTGAAAAGGTGCGGCGAAATTAGTGAAAACCGATGACAAACATGGTATTATTCAGGTCATCACACATACCCGGTGTAGAAATACTGACAAAAGAGGATGGATACAGACTGATTCTGGAGCTTGATTTTACGGATATGATCCCTTTTGTACTCACAAACATAAGGAGAAAGAGTATCGTCTCACTTCTATACCTGGGAGTGAACCTGGCACTGCTTGGATTTGCTTTTATATATATCATTGCTGGTCTATTCGAGAATCAGCTTTCCTGGGGGATGATCGTCAAGCAATCCATTGCCGGTATCTTTGCGGGTTCTATTTTAGTCATCCCTCCCCATGAGCTACTTCACGGATTAGCTTATCGCATCCTTGGAGCCAGGAATATACGGTATGGAGCAGACCTGAGACAAATGATCTTCTACGTCACAGCTGACCGCTACCCGGTTTCGGGGAAAGAGCTCTATTTTTTGGCCATGATGCCCTTTGTGATGGTCAACCTGCTGACAGTGGCCATCACACTTCTCTGGTTTCCTCAGGCGCTCCTATTCCCCACTCTTCTGCTGCTGAGCCATAATATCATGTGTATTGGTGATTTTGCAATTGCCAACTATGTCTATAAAGCAGAGAACAGGATATTCACCTTCGATGAAACTGAATGTAAGAAGAGCTATTTTTACGAAGAGGTAGAAGAGCAGTGAGGCTAATGTAATTACTCTGATTTCTCGAGCAACTGTTTTGCCTTTTCAGCCTTTTTCTTGCTTACTACAAATGTCGAATCAATCTTATAGGCTTTCATGTAACTTTCATACGCCTTTTCATACTGATCGGTATTCATATAATAATCCCCTTTGGAGTCATAGGGGTTAGCAAGGCGGGGGGCCAGTTTTATATATTCATTAAATGCCATTTCAGCCTTGCTTAACTGCTCAAGATCCATATAGGCATATCCAAGCTGATTATACGCACTGGCAAATTCAGGTACACGTTCAATGGCATTTTCAATACTCTTTACGGCTCCCTCACAATCCTTCAAATAGTGGAACTGAAGTATATACAGGATCTTATGAACCTGTGGATCGTACGGGTATAAATCAACAGCTTGCTGAAGGTGCAGAACTACCTTTTCGTCCTGTCCGTCCAACAGATATTTAAAAGCGGATTTGATCTGTTTCTCTGCCTCATTGAGTGGAGCTTCAGACTGAAGGGTCTTCTCAGCCACCTTTTTAGCATCTTTGCTAGAAATGAGATACCGCCAAAAATGAGCCATAAAGAAATCGGGGTCCTCTCGCACTGCATGTTCAAGATTATCCCATGCCAGGTAAAACTTAACCTGATCATAAGCTACCATTCCACTCTCGTATAACTCCAGAGCAAGTTCCGAATCGGTAGTGACAGGCATCAGCTCTGCGGATTCGGGATTTGAGCAAGCAGTACAAAGAAGAAGGGAAATACCTACTACCGGGGTTAAAATCCTTAACCTCATCATTTACAAGTTTTCCAATCTTACGTCCGCTTCAAAAATAGCACATTTAATCTCCATTGTCAAATGTACACAGGAAAGAATGTTAACCAGTCAGTAAATAAACAGCAACTGTCAGGCAGAGGCGTATTCCTCAATAATCCCCTTTACATCGTCGGGGGCCACACGACCATAAGTCTTATCCCCAACCTGCACTACCGGCGCCAATCCACACGCTCCAACACATCGGAGGCAACTCAGGGAGAATTTTCCATCCATACTGGTCTCTCCTACTTCTATTTCCAGCTGTTTCTTGAACTCATTAAGTACAGTTTCCGCTCCCCGAACATAACATGCAGTCCCCGTACAAATGGAAATGGGGAACTCGCCTTTCGGGATCATGCTGAAAAATGAGTAGAAAGTAACTACCCCATACACCTTGGCAGCCGACACCTCCAGCTTCTCGGAAATCACCTCCTGAAGCTCTGCAGGAAGATAACCAAAGGTCTCCTGGGTTCTATGTAATACATTGATCAATTCTCCCTCCTGGTTGCCAAATGAATCGCATATGGCATGGATCTTCTCTATCTGATCTTCTCTGAGTTCTATCTTAACGCTTGACATATCAATTCCAATTTACACTCTATTATACCTGAAATATCTTTTTGCGCTTATCAAAATAATGGGTATGCAGTAATTCGTGCGACTTCTCGCTCATGGGTTTGCCAAGGAATTCCTCATACAGCTTTTTGATATAGGGATTCTCGTGGGATTTTCTGATGGTTTTATCTTCATCTTCTTGATAGATGGCTTTGGACCTTGCCTGCAATATGGAGGCGTCACCATGGTGAAGGGGTTGTCCGCCTCCTCCGATACAACCTCCCGGACAAGCCATGATCTCAATAGCGTGGTACTGGGATTTTCCAGCTCTCACATCATCCAGTAACTTTCTGGCATTCCCTAAACCATGTGCGATTCCAATCAGGATATCCTGTCCGTTAAAATCCACTTTCGCTGAGCGAATCCCTTCCATACCTCGAAGCTGCTTAAAATCTACCTTATCCAACTCTTTACCGGTGAATAATTCGTAGGCAGTTCTTGTAGCAGCCTCAATGACTCCACCGGTGGCACCAAAAATAACACCAGCCCCTGAGGATTCTCCAAGCGGAGCATCAAAATCATCGACTTCCAGTTTGGCCAGGTCCAGGTTTGCCTGTTTGATCAGGTGGGCCAATTCGCGTGTTGAAATGCTATAATCCACATCAGGATTCCCATCCACCGAAAACTCATCTCTCTGACATTCATACTTTTTGGCCAGACATGGCATAATGGATACAACTACCATATCCTTCCTGTCCACATTGAACTTATCGGCAAAATAGCTTTTGGCAATAGCTCCGAACATCTGTTGTGGCGACCTCGCAGTGGAAGGTACGTCTTTCAGATCGGGATAATTGTATTCAAAGAAATTGACCCAGCCCGGACAACAAGAGGTCAGTATGGGAAGTTTCACCTCTTTATCTCCTTTCATATACTTACTGAGACGATCCAGTAACTCTGTACCTTCCTCCATGATGGTCAGGTCTGCTGCAAAATCAGTGTCAAAAACATAATCAAATCCCAGCTGGCGAAGGGCTGTTACCATCTGGCCTGTAACACGGGTGCCCGGTTCCATGCCAAACTCCTCCCCGAGTGCAGCTCTCACTGCCGGTGCTGTTTGAACCACCACTGTCTTCGTGGGATCGCTCAATGCAGCAATCACCTTCCCGGTGTGATCCACCTCGGTTAGAGCTCCTGTGGGACATACTGCCACACACTGCCCGCAATAGGTGCAGGGTGAGTGCTCAAGATTCATCTCAAAAGCAGGGGCCACTACAGAATTAAAACCCCTGTTCACCGCATGTAGTGCCCCCACAGTTTGGAAATCATTACACATGGTTTCACATCTTCGACACATGATGCATTTATCCAGTTCCCTGATGATCGAGGGGGAGGTATCCAACCGGTAGGTGGACATCTCCGCATACTCCTGTCCGGGAATTTCCCTGATCCCCAATTTCACAGCCATATTTTGCAGGTCACAGTTACCCGACTTGGCACATGATAGGCAATCCTTGGGATGATCAGATATAATGAGCTCCATCACAGTTCTTCTGGCATTAATTACCCGTATGCTGTTGGTCCTGACCGCCATTCCATCTGCCACAGCTGTGGAACAGGACGGGGCTAGTGTTCTTCGCCCCTCAACCTCAACCACGCATATACGACATCCTCCTGGTTTGTTTTCTATGTTCAGATCCTTCAGGTTCATGTAGCATAGGATAGGAATATCTATGTTTAGCTCCTTAGCCGCATTGTAAATAGTAGTTCCAGCCGGAACCTCTATTTCGTGTCCATCTATGGTTAGTTTCACTTGTTCCATATCGCCTTCTTCTTAACTATTTTAAAATGACTGCATCAAATTTGCACTTCTCCATACATGCTCCACACTTGATGCAGGTATCGCCATTAATCAGATGCGGCTCTTTACGTTCTCCGCTGATCGCACCCACGGGGCAGGCCCTGGCACAGGCAGTACATCCCACACAATCTTCTTCAATAATGAAATATTCGAGCAAATCGCGACATACACCAGCCTCACACTTCTTATCCTCCACATGATTCACATATTCATGATAGAAATTATCAAGGGTGGATAAGACAGGATTGGGTGAGGATTGCCCCAGTCCGCAAAGGGAAGTATCCTTAATCACCTCGCTTAAATTCCTCAACCGGTCAAGGTCGGAATGCTCTCCCTTCCCTGTGCAAATTCGATCCAGTAATTCATACAATCTTTTATTTCCTATACGACAGGGTGAACATTTTCCGCATGACTCTTCTACGGTAAAATCCAGAAAAAATTTGGACACAGAGACCATGCAGTCATCTTCATCCATAACTACCATCCCTCCTGACCCCATCATGGATCCGCAGGCTACCAGATTCTCATAATCTATGGGAGTATCAAGGTGCTTTTCGGTAAGGCATCCCCCTGACGGGCCACCGGTTTGAACCGCCTTGAATCCTTTGCCATCCTTGATACCATCCCCGATTTCATAAATCACTTCTCTGAGGGTGATGCCCATGGGCACCTCCACCAGTCCCACATTGTTCACTTTACCTGCCAGGGCAAAGACCTTAGTGCCTTTTGATTTCTCTGTACCTATGCGGCTAAACCACTCTGCACCCTTAAGAAATATAGCCGGGATGTTGGCATAGGTTTCCACATTATTTACATTGGTTGGCTTTCCCAGATAACCGCTTTCTGCAGGAAATGGAGGCTTTAGTGTAGGCTCGCCTCTCAGACCTTCCATGGAATGGATCAGGGAGGTCTCCTCACCGCATACAAATGCTCCAGCTCCATATTTCAGATCAATATCAAAATCAAATCCTGAACCGAAGAGCGATTTACCCAGAAATCCGATCTCCCTGGCTTGAGAGATAGCTGTTTTTAATCTTTCGATGGCAAGCGGATACTCTGCCCTGATATAGATATATCCTGTATTGGCTCCAATACAATAGCCGCAGATGGCCATTGCCTCCAGAACAGAATGCGGATCCCCCTCAAGAATGGAACGGTCCATAAAGGCCCCGGGATCACCCTCATCGGCATTACACACCACATATTTCTCATCCGATTGGCTTTTACTGGCAAACTCCCATTTAATACCGGTCGGGAATCCAGCACCTCCCCGGCCCCGAATTCCGGAATTCTTGATCACCTCAATGGCCTCCTGAGGACTCATTGTACTGTTCAATGTCCCTAATGCAAAATATCCATCCTTTGATATATAATCTTCTATCTTCTCCGGATTGATCACACCGCAGTTTCTGAGTGCAATGCGAATCTGCTTCTTCGTCGGAACTTTTGTTGCTGTTGCTACTGGCATCTCGATACTATTCTATGATTCATCAATGGTTTTATAATTCACAGGGATCACGCCCTCTACCATCTCATCCAATTTAATATAACTCTCGATGATCTGATCTGCTTTGCTCTCATCCACATGTCCAAATACCACGGGCTCCTGATTGGGCAGAGCAACCTCGATAGTAGGTTCGGCATAACAGTAACCCATACATCCGGTTTTGGTAACCAGTGCATCCACACCGCGTTTATCCAGTGCATCGGTCATGAATTGCATCACCTTATCAGCTCCTGCAGCCATACTGCACGTGGCTATGGCCACTTTTATCCTAACCAGGTTTCCAGCATTGCGAACTTCTTCCATAGAATGGTCAATCTTGCCCAATTCCTCCTGGTACTGTTTGAGCGCATCAAAGGACTCGATTTTCGTCATAGCTCTAAGTTATTTCAATGTATAACGTTGATTTACTTTTCATTAGATATGCTAATGTTATTTCTTTCACAATTACGAAGCCTTTTCATTATCTAATTGTGATGCAAATATAGATGTTATTTGCTCAGGTATATATTTTTGTGTTATCAAAATAACAATATATATCGTTTCTAAATAATCCGACAGGATTGTAAAGACATCAAGTTACAAATAGTTGCGGATTTGTGACATCTCTCGATTAATTCAATACCTTCCATTCTTCATAAAAATCTCGAAATCGATATGAAACAACCTCATAGGTGCGAATGGTGTATGGCTGATCCCGTTTATGTAGAATATCATGATCAGGAGTGGGGAGTACCTGTTCATGACGACCGGAAACAGTTCGAATTTCTTGTATTGGAATCGGCACAGGCTGGACTTAGCTGGTTAACCATCCTGAAACGAAGGGAAGGTTATCATAGGCTATATCTTGGATTTGATGCTGAAAAGGTGGCCCGATTTGACGCTAAGCAGATTGACCAGATGGTTCAGGATGCTGGTATTATAAGGAACCGGAAAAAAATCGAATCTTCCATTAATAACGCACAGAAGTTCCTGGAGATACAGGACCAACATGGATCCTTCTGCAATTACCTCTGGGGTTTTAATGACGGTCAACAGGTGGTAAACCAATTCAAAAGGTTAGCTGATATTCCTGCAACAACACCTTTGTCAGACATCATTAGCAGAGAGTTAAAGAAAAAGGGGTTCAAATTCTTAGGCTCCACCATCATTTATGCCCATTTACAGGCAACAGGTCTTGTGAATGATCATCTGACAGATTGTTTCAGGTACCACGAATGCTTAGAGAGGTAACAGATACACGATAATCACGCAATTTTTTGGAAATAAGTGAGAATATTGATATTTTTATGATATCATTTTAATATCATATAATATCTTACTATCATGAAACAAGAAAAAACATACAAAGCGATCTCAGGTTATCTGATGTTTTTGGTTCTACTGCTCTTTATTTTGAGTACTATCTTCAGCTATCTGCTTGCTCTCATCTGGTTGGGAACAGCACTCATACCTGTTTGTTTTCTTACCGCACTGGGCTTTACAGTGGTGAATCCCAATCAATCCAGTGTATTGATCCTGTTCGGAGCCTATAAGGGAACGATTAAGCAGAATGGACTATTCTGGGTCAATCCTTTCTTTGTACGTAAGAAAATCTCCCTTAGAGCCAGGAACTTTGACAGTGAAACCATTAAAGTGAACGACAGGATTGGTAATCCTATTAAGATTGGGTGTGTCCTGGTGTGGCAGGTAGAGAATACCTACAAAGCTGCGTTTGAAGTAGATGATTATGTGCACTTTGTATTTGTACAGAGTGAAACAGCTCTAAGGAAACTGGCCGGGATTTATCCCTATGACAACTTCGAAGACCATGATGCTCAGGTTACACTTCGCGGTGGTGGAGAAGAGGTAAATAACGAACTTGAGAATGAGATCAGAGAAAGATTGGAAATCGCAGGAATTAGAGTGATTGAGGCCAGGATCAATTTCATAGCCTATTCCGAGGAGATTGCCGGAGCCATGCTAAGGAGACAACAGGCAACTGCAGTGGTTGCAGCCCGCTTTAAAATTGTGGAAGGAGCTGTTTCGATGGTGCAGATGGCATTGCAACAATTAACTAAAAAAGAGATTGTGGATTTTGATGAGGAGAAGAAAGCGGCTATGGTCAGCAATTTAATGGTAGTGCTTTGTGGCGACAAAGACCCAACTCCGGTAGTGAACACAGGCACATTACATCAATAGGATGAGTAAAAAAAAGGCATTTGTTCTCCGGGTTGATCCTAAGAAGATGGAAGCATTGGAGAAGTGGGCTGCAGATGAATTCCGCAGTACAAATGGCCAGATTGAATGGATTTTAGATCAGGCTCTGCGTAAGTCCGGCAGATGGAAGTCTACTTAGTCTACTTAAACAGATCCTCGTCCCGGATAAGCATAAGGATAGCTGAATGAGGAATGATCACATATTTCTCATTATTGAACTCTATCACGTAACCACTCTTTTGAAGATAGACCGCCAGATCACCCTCCTTGGGTTGTAAGGGTACATATTTCACCTCATCGCCCCTGTCCTTCCAAGGTTCATCAGAATCCTGAATGGCAGGTATGGGATAACCCGGCCCTACTTTTAACACATAGCCGCTGTGTATTTTCTCCTTCTCCTGAATGCCCGGCGGCAGATAAAGTCCGGATTTGGTCCTCTCCTGCTGGTTCTTTGGCTTGATCAGGACCCGGTCCCCCACTACAATAAACTTATTGATATCCTTCTCATCGATTTGCAATGACATCTGATACTGTTTAATCGGTTAAATATCAAGGCTATTCTTCAACAATTGCATACCACTACGACTCACAGGCACCTTGCTTCCATCCTTGAGAATCAGGATGAAGTTGGACTTCTCATAAGGTTCTATCCTTTCTATACATGTGATATTCGTAATATAGGATCGATGTACCCTTACAAAATGCTGTGGATCCAGGTGGTTCTCGAAGTACTTCATGGTCTGTTGTTTCAAATACTTCTCATCTTTTGCATAGATCATGACATAGTCGTCCTGAGCCTCTAAATAGGTGATATCAGCAGTGGAAATAACATGAATCTTTCCTGTCTTCTTTATTACTACCCTGTGCAACCTTTCGTCACTATCGGCAAAGTGCTGCTTGATCTTCTCGATTCCACCTTCATCTCCCTTCGATTCCAACTTCGATTCGAGTTTGCCGATGGCCTCACTAAAACGCTCTTTAGAAAAGGGTTTCAGCAGGTAATCCACTGCATTCTGTTCAAACGCACGAATGGCATACTGGTCGTAGGCTGTGGTAAATACTACCTCAGGATGGTGTTCAAGTACTTCCAGCATTTCAAAGCCCGTAAGCTTTGGCATTTGAACATCCAGGAATATGGCATCGGGTTTCAACTCGTTGATAGCCTTTAATCCATCAAAACCGTTATCGTACTCACCAATGAGCTCCACAGCAGGGAAGCCTTCCAGGTAAGTCCGGATCAAATCTCTGGCTGGTTTTTCATCCTCAACAATGAGTGTCCTTATAGTATTCATCGCTTAGCAAATATACGTGGAAATAATATGGTAACCTTAAATACCCCGTCTTCTCCATTCCAGTGAACAGATCCTTTATCATCGTACGATAATTCGATTCTTTGCCGAACGTTTTGAAGGCCCACACCTGTACCTTTTTTTGTGGGCATCTGGAGATCATAATCATTTGAGACTACGGTTTTCATATACCCACCTTCCAGGAGGCAGTCAAATCGAATGGATACGGGTTCTACGCTTTCATATACACTGTGCCTAATGGCATTTTCGAACAGAGGTTGAAAGATCATCGTAGGTACAGGAAACTCTTCACACTCCCCGCTGATACTAAATACATAGTGCAATTTCTCACCAAACCTGATCTTCTCGATGGCCAGGTAATCCTTCATCCTACCCAACTCCTCCCGCAAAGGCACAAACTCATTTTCCCTGTGTTTTAGCGAGTATCTCAGAAAATCGGATAAACGAATGATCATATCCCGGGCCTCTTCCGGATTGGACATTGTCAGAGATGAGATGGAATTCAATGAGTTGAAAAGGAAATGGGGATTGATCTGTGATTTCAACATATTGAGTTCAGTATCCCGCACCAGGTTTTTCAAACGCTCCTCCTGTTGAGCTCGCTCCTGCAGTTTCTGTGTATTCGTCACCAGATAGTAGATAAGTACCAATACCAGATAGATCAGTCCCCCTAATATGGCCCTCCATGTGAGCGACTTATTGAGGAATTCAATATATGCGTCATTATTGGCAAAAATCGTATTGAGCATACCCAGGGAGAGGAAAATCCATGTCCCTAATACCAGTACACCAGCAACCACATGAGCTAATATGGAATAGAATGGAGAGTGCTTTTGAAAAGGAATATAGCGGGTGGGATACCAGGCCAGTATGCCAAAGAACCCAAACAATAAACTTGAGAAGAATGCATCTGTGATTACCACCGGCAGGGGAAAGCGTAAAAAATACCAGAACAAGAATCCCTGCAGGGCTGAGATAATCAACCATACCATGGAATAGATGATTACCGAACGCCGGTTACCGGTAATGGGATGACTCATGATCAATGATAGTTAGTGATCTCACCCCCACCAAACAATGCCACACCGGTAAGAATCAGGCTCCTGTCTCCTTCCGATACGACGATGGACTTCACCCTTTTATCAGAGAATCCCCCAAAAACAGAATTAATCTCGATCTTCACATCCCATCCTTCAGGTATAATGAGTTTGGTTCCACCGAAGATCATTGTCATATCGAGACGGCTTTGACCTGGTGCAAGTCTGGCCTGAGTAAAATCTAACTTTGATCCTCCGAAAATGTAGGTGACTTTGCCTCCTTTAAACTGTTGTGAACCAATGATCCGGTCACCTCCGCCAAAGACGGCTACATCGTCCAGCCAGTCCTCACTGGATGCTTTTTTTTTATGTCCGCCGAAGTAAGCCCCCCCACTTCCGTGTCTCCGGCTGCCAAATATGACTACCACTCCCACCAGAATCAACAATGAGGGCCAGAAGAGAGAGCGCCAGTAATAGGGGACGTCAATAATTCTGGGAAGCAGGAAAAATGATCCTATGGCAATCAAGATCCATCCGGTTCCTTTGTTTTCTCTGTTAGACAGGAATATGATACCCAGGAAGATCAATAGAGCTTGCCATGTAAAAAGAAAGTCCCTTAATCTCCATGGAATAATGTCTGCCAGATCTGCAATAAGGAACAAGCCCAGAAACATCAATACAATACCCAGCAATAAATGTGCTCTTCCTGATCTCCTAAATTGTTGTGATTGCCTTTCCATAATAGTACCCGTTAATTTGATCCAAAGGTAGATGTGAAACCTAAATAGAGGAAATAGAAATCGGTAAACGGTATGGTTTTACCGGTAAATGGTCAACTAAGGTTAGTACCGTGTCAGCCATTTCTGGCTTCGGGAAAAATCACCCAGTTTAGCTATAAAAGTAAATTCATGCGTGCCCAAACTGTGTTTCATGATACTGTTGAGCCCGATGTCGAATGCGTAACCGAAGACCAGCCGGTCCACACTGACTCCAGCCATTAAAATGAGGGCATGGCCAGTCCGATAGGTAATACCCCCCCAGTAAGTCTGTTGGTAATAAAGCTTTCCGTGAACATCCACCTGAGCTTTCCCATTCTCTGCGAGCTTCACATACACCGAGGGTGCAACTATCACATCGGGACTCACCTCAAATTCATATCCCCCCAGCAGGGAATAGGTTCGTTCCATCACCAACTGATCATATCCTGCATCACCAAACTTCAATACCGACTCAAATAACTGGTCTACTGAAAAACCTGCCCATGCATTGGGTGTGGAAAGGTAGATCCCCGCATCTGCATCCGGGATTAGTACTGATTTATGAAGTCCCGACCAAACCGGATCATCAGGTATTTCCAGCTCAATCCTGTCATCATCTAACCTGTACTGATAACCCACCATGGAGAGACCGAACGACAACTGTGCCTGATCCAGATCGAGGTGATAAGCATAGGTAATCTTCATCCCCGTCTTACTCACAGCCCCATTTCTATGATTAAACACATATCCCCCCAATCCCACAGTTCCGTTAAGTTCTCCCAATTTCCCTTTCAATCTCAACGGGGCTCTTCGTGAGATGTGGCTCTTCCTGGTTAACCGGGTCTGAAAACTCAATGCCCGAGTGGCAGGAGCATCCTGAAATCCTACCCATTGCTCCCGGGTTGTGAGGTTGATCGCTGAATAGCCTGCTGAACCTGCTATGGCAGGATTTAGCAGGAATCCATTCATCATATATTGACTATAAAGGGGAGTTTGCTGGGAGAATCCCTTCAGAGTAAGAATACTCAGCAAAATGGCTATATGCAGCAGACGCCTCATCGATTACTTAATTACTGTAACATACCCTACCAATCGCTCGTCACTTCCATCATTGTAGTGGATCACAAAATGATATGAATCGACAGGCACGGGAGCTCCTCTCATATTATTACCATCCCAGGGCTGGGAGTATCCAGGTTCCGATCTCCATATGAGCGTACCCCATTGGTCAAACACCTCAACAATCGCATGTTCAAAATCCCTTAAGGCATAAATATTCCATACATCATTCACGCCATCATCATTGGGAGTAAAGCCTGTGGGAAGCTCTATTAAGTGTTCCAAATCGCATTCTTCAATGAACATGGTGTCACTACCCGTGCATCCAAATGCATCCTGTACCTCCACCCAAATCTCCTGGTCACCCTCCCTATACACTGTGATCTGTTGACTGATCTCCCCGGTTGACCACAGATATATTTCCCAGCCAGAACCAGCATCCAATATCAGCCCATCATTCCAACATATAGTAGTATCGGGCCCCAGATATATGGATGGAGTTTCATGGACAGAAACGTATAAGCTATCTTTCACAATACAACCCAATGAATCAGTCACCTCCAAACTGATCCAACCCTCCTGGTTAGTAAAATATTCCACACCAGTACTTCCATCGTGCCACAGGTACGTTACGAAATCCCCTTGTGAGATTATGGTTTCCGATTCACCCTGACAAATATCGATATCCTCTCCCAGCTCCAATACAAGTCCATCAATTGCGACTGACACCTCTACCGGAGCGGAAGAACAGTTTTCCAACGTGGTTTCTATGAATTCCAGTCTGCCAGTCTGCAGTTGCGCTCCCCAATCCACCCAAACCGAATCATTGTAATTCTCCACAATAGTGCCATTTTCTATGTTCCAGATATATGATGAACCCACCTGACCACTTGCCACGTAGAGATACAGAGGCCCGTTTATGCATGCATGCTCACTCAATTCTGTAAACGCTGGTTCAGGGGTGGCGAGTGTTGTCAGTCCAACGGATACAGCCGGTGTCGTATCACAATAGGATTCAAATCTTACATAATAGGTTGTTGAAGTATCTGGGGCAGGAATGGTCAGATCATTGCCTGTACCTACAGATACAGCAAAAACACTATCAGAATACCAGACCGCCATACCATTCCCCGGATTTCCACCGGTATAGGCCAGGGTGATGTTTCCGTCTCCCGAACAGATAGTGTCCCGATCAATATTTGCCGATCCTGGTTCTACAACAAGTGTACCTACATATACCGAAGTTCCTACAAAACCTGTACTGTCGCAATTGCCTTCAAACCTGACGAAATATTCAGTGGTGGTTATTGGTGCGGTCAGGTTCAGATTATTTCCCGTGCCCAGAATTATTGCATTTGTGGTATCCGAATACCATCTGGCAACTACGCCTGCACCCAATGTTCCACCTGTAAAACTCAGGACTATTGAACCGTCGCCTGGACATATGCTGTCACTATCACTGAAAATAGAATCCGGAGGAATCAACTCGGCGAGTACAACCACATCAAAAGAGCAAGAATCAGCATTTCCACTCTGATCTGAAATCCTGTACCACACTGTAGTGACACCTTTATTAAAGTCGGTACCACTCACATCTAACATACCTGTACCTGATGTAGCACCTTCCAGTCTGAATGTAACAGGATCTGTACTGCAATTATCATTTGTGAGAACTGGTCCAATATTGGTAACCAGCATAGTACAGTTTCCTGGTAAGGGAGTGACCACTGTATCACCAGGACAACTTATGGCAGGATCGATGGGATCTTCTACTGTTACGGTAGCCTGGCAAGTACTGCTATTACCATTAATATCCATAACAGTCAGAGTCACAATATTTCCTCCAAGATCCGCGCAGGTGAAAGCATCAATATCAAGACTCATAGTTGCTATACCACAATTATCACTTGAGCCCCCATCCACCTCTGTGGCTGTGATTAAAGCGTTGCCAGATGCATCCAATTGAACTGTGATATCCTTGCAAACAGCAACCGGATCGGTGGCATCATCGCCCGTAAGTGTAACGTTGCAGGTGGTGGTATTGCCATTACCATCATCCACGGTCATCACCACCGTATGGGTAGAACCCTCGCCGGAGGAGA
>CAZURA010000101.1:20585-21929 GCA_964622985.1 uncultured Bacteroides sp.
TCACTGGCCGTAACCTCGCCCGTCATATCAGGAACTGTGACTTCACAGGAGCCAGTTAATGTGATCACCCGGTCAGGGGGACAGAACGTGATCACTGGATCGGTGGCATCATCGCCCGTAAGTGTAACGTTGCATGTGGTGGTATTTCCATTACCATCATCCACGGTCATCACCACCGTATGTGTAGAACCCTCGCCGGAGGAGAGCAGCGTACCTGCTGCCGGGAGCTGAGTGATGGTCAGTGAACCGGCTGCCGTACAGTTATCACTGGTAGTAACCTCTCCGGTCATATCCGGAACCGTCACCTCACAGGAGCCCGTAAGGGTGATAACCCGGTCTGCAGGGCATACCGTAATCACAGGGTTGATATTATCCTCAACAGTGATGTTGGCATTGCATGTGGAACTATTGCTGTTTACATCGGTCACCGTCAGTGTGACAATATTCACGCCGATATCCGAGCAGGTAAAACTATTTGGATTTACGGTCAGGGATGCAATTCCACAATTATCACTAGAACCTGCATCCACATCTGCTCCTGTAATGGATACATTGCCAGTGCCATCGAGTTGTACAGTGATATCCTGACAGACTGCACTGGGAGGAATTGCGTCATTGGGTTCGGTTAATATTAACGCTCCATTCAGTGTTATCTCACAGGTAGTAGCCAATGCATCTCTTATGCGGACATCATAACTGCCTGCAATAAGATTGATAAAAGAGCCACTGGCCTGCCAACCCGTTCCTCCATCGATAGTGTATTCATATGATCCGCTTCCACCAACAGGAGAAGAAATGGTTATGGAGCCATCATTTCCACCTGTACATGTTACAGGGACTGAATTTACCATAGCATTTAGCAATCCTGGCTCTGTTACCGTAAATGTGCTGTCAATCTCACAGCCGTCGTCATCAGTAACATTAACCGAATAGCTACCAGCAATTAGTGATGAGACATCTTCCGAAGTTGGTCCGTGATCCCAAGT
This sequence comes from uncultured Bacteroides sp., assembly GCA_964622985.1. Taxonomy (GTDB): domain Bacteria; phylum Bacteroidota; class Bacteroidia; order Bacteroidales. The sequence goes on from CAZURA010000101.1 coordinate 21,572, forward strand.
AAAACTATAGGGTGCCGTACCCCCATTTACTGTAATATCTATTGCTCCGTCATTACCGCCAAAGCAGGTCACGGGGGTAATTATACGGTCGATACTAAGTCCCGTACATGTAATATGGCCAATACCATAATGAGTCCCGGTTGCAGATACGCCTCCTGTAAGATTATTCCTGTATAAATCAGGAGCACTGGCTGCAGAGTGAGTGCCGTCAAGTGACCAGTTACCCCCAGATATCCGGCTTATTATCCTCGTGCCTGGGATGATCGTATAGCTTGTAAAATTCGTTGCAGTTAGTTGAATATTGTAACTAAAGTTTCCTTGTATATAAATTGTTGATAATGAGATAAATAAACCAGGA
>CAZURA010000102.1:0-21766 GCA_964622985.1 uncultured Bacteroides sp.
AAAGCAATTAACCCTCTTTTGATACTCCGCTGCTTGCGGCGGGGTAGTTCATTTTGCTTCTCAGGTTGAGCCGTTCATACCTATCTTCGGCAATTTTTATCAAACCGTTCTGGTTCATATAGTTGCCGGAGAAAAAGTAGTTTACATTTTCAGATTTCCCGTGTACCGACATCGTGTTCTCGTTAATAGTGGCATAATCATTCAGGAAAAAATCATACCAGTCGAAATTTCCTGCGTAAAACCACTTTTCAGGGTCATTGGGATCAACAATTACTGAAGGTAAGGATGGATCTTCCGATCGTTGCTTCGCATATTCAAGTTGTTGCAACGACGGATTAAATAATTCCTGCCAGTCGCGGGCTGCCTCTTTTTGAGTGCTTAATATGAAATAGGGATCCTTTACCGGCTCTGGTAACACCGTGGGCCTGCCAAATGACAAGGATCCGTTATAGTCGACGTTCACACCCTCTTTACTTCCCTCTTTTGTTGTAAGTAATATTACTCCGAATGCAGCCCTTGCTCCATATATGGCTGAAGAGGAGGCATCTTTTAATACAGAAAGTGTTTCAATATCGGTAGGGTTCAACCGGTTTAATTCTTCCGTGGTTGACGGAACTCCGTCAATTAGAATAAATGGTGTCCCACCATTGATCGATGTAAAACCACGGATGTTAAAACTGGGAGATGATCCGGGCTCTCCACCAACCATATCGATGTTGAGGTTTGGGACAAGCCCCTGTAACCCTTGTGCAATATTTGTGATCGGGCGGCTGTTAATGGAACTGAGTTTTACCTGATTTACAGCACCGGACAGATTGGCTTTTTTCTGGGTTCCATACCCAACAATGATCACTTCATCGAGTGCTTGTGTCGATTCAGCTAAAACAATATTGATCACCTGCCGTCCTTCTATTTCAACTTCCTGCGTTTCCATTCCGATAAAGGAAAAAACCAGGATTCCATTTTGATCAGGGGAGTTTATCTGATAATTACCGTTTATATCGGTTATGCTCCCAACAGTTGTTCCTTTGATCATAATCGAAACCCCCGGAAGTCCTGAGTCGTCATCCTCTGTAACCACTTTTCCATTGATCTGTAATCCCTGGGCATTCACTTGGGCCGCCAGGAATAACATTGAGATCAAAACCAGAAATGAGACAATATAGTTTTGAATCCGTTCTGTCTGAAATACTGTCGAGATCCTCATAATATTCTAGTTAGTAGCGTGTTGTTTGACAATATTGTATATACTTCACTGTTGTATTCTTCTTTAATATTGATTGAATAGTTATTTAATAAAAAATTGTCATCACAATAATAGGTATTAATTTTCTCAAAAGCAATATTGTTTGAACATTCATTCAAAATAAATTGTTAAGATTCATATATTTACTTAGTTTTACACCATAGATGAATAACTGGTGGTTGAAATATTCACTGAACTGATAAGGAGGATAGGATGAGATCAGCTCTATTTATTAAGTTGTAAAAATTTAATTAACAGTACGTTATGGGGCGAAAAAGTTTAAAGGAAACTCGGCAAAAAGAAATTGTAAAGGCATTTTACACTGTTGCTAAACGTGAAGGACTGGAGAATACATCAATTGCCAAGGTCGCTGAATATATGCATATCAATCCAAGTCTGGTGATCCATTATTTTAAGTCGAAACAAGGACTTGAAGTTGCTTTGATTGATTATATTCTTGAAAGGTATTTACAAATCTACAAGACGGATGGAAACATTAATACAGCAGAAAAACTGCATGATTTAATTGATAAATTGTTTTCCAGAAAATGGAACAGATTGTTCGATGATGGTGTCTTTTATAGTTGCTACGCACATGTATATCGCAATAAGGAATTCAGAAACAAATTCAAAGAACTGCACGACTCTTTAAGGTCAATCTTAAAGCAATCGTTGATTGAAGCAGAGTATAATAAAGTTATTAATGTTGAAAACATTAATGAGCTGACCGAAACAGTATTTGCTTTATTGGAAGGTGCATACTATTACTTAGGGCTTGTAGATGATAAAAGCGAATATAACAAAAAGGTTAAGTACTATAAACAACACGTAATTGATGTCCTTCAAATCAAGAAGTAGATTTAAATCAGATATTTGAAATAATCGAATTCAATACGTGTTCTTTAAACTTTCCGGGGACTTAATACATAAATCCTGATAATTGAGAAGAATGCAATTCCCATCCAGATGAAATTTACAAAAAAGGCCGGCCGGTCGTGCATATTGTATGTACTGACGGACATTAATATACCTCCTGCTGCATTCAGGCAATGATAAAGTACCTTCTCTGAAGAGAGAACCTTTACACTCAACAACATATATGCAACTACGAAGGCACCTGCACCAAACCATCCGATGAATTCATTGAGAGATTCTGTCATGTCTGTAACTACCTATAGGATTAATTATTTCAAGTATACAAGAAAATAGTCAAATCTTTACTATCCGGAGTTATTGGTAAAATGCTTTTGATCCTGATTTAATCAATAACAGGCCATTGGATCCTGTTGTAATGGAAATCAAACATTTTGTCAATCTGGTAAGTTGTATTTCGGGGAGTGGAAAGCTCAGGGTATTTATGCTGTTTAAAGAAACCCACATCCAGGGTTTCCATTCCGGTGGTGATCTGATAATTATCAGCGATGCATTCAATGAAGATTTTATAGGTATAATAGAGATCTTCCGGGTGGTCATGGCATTTCTTGTCAAATATGGCCAATACCCGCTTGGCTTTCACGGGAATGCCGGCCTCTTCAAAAGCCTCCTTCTCTGCAATCTCTGCGGGTGTATAACCTACATCGCACCAGCCGCCGGGTAGTGACCATCGCGAATCGACACGCTCTTTCACCATCAGGATCTCATCCTTGGGATTAAAGATCACGCAGCGCACATCTACCTTGGGGGTTCGGTAGCCATTCTTTTCCGGAGTGGCCACTTTGATGGTTTCATGCGATAGATTGGTTACCAGTGAGATCATCTTTGTGGAGATCTCTTCCAGATCATTATACCGTTCCAGGTCGTAATCGTTCTCCGAATAGTGGAGTCCGTTTTCTGCAATAGCCTGCACCCGTTTGGCCAGTCTCAGTAATTCACTTTGGTCTTGCATACCTGTTTTAAGAAACCTAAAATTAGTACAATTCTGATTATCTTCGCCGCATGGAGTCAGGAAATCAAGAAAAAGCAGCGAAGGGCAGGAAGCGACTCCCCGACTGGTTGCGTATGCGTATGCCGGGAGGTGACAGCTATATGCACGTCAAAGAGCAGGTGGTATCACACAAACTGCATACCATCTGTGGCAGTGGAAATTGTCCCAATATTGGGGAATGCTGGGGTGCGGGAACGGCCACTTTTATGATCCTTGGGGAGATCTGCACACGTGCCTGCAAATTCTGTGCAGTGCCTACCGGACGCCCATTGCCCGTTGACAAGGAGGAGCCTTACCGATTGGCAAACTCCATCCGGACCATGGGTATCAGTCACGCCGTAATCACTTCTGTGGACAGGGATGATCTGCCCGACAAAGGAGCAGGTTTCTGGGCTCATACGATACGTGTTTTAAAAGAAGAGTTACCGGACCTGACCATGGAAACGCTGATACCTGATTTTGATGCGGTTCCTGAATGGGTGCAGTTGGTTGTGGAAGCAGCACCGGAGGTTATCTCCCATAACCTGGAGACGGTGGAACGACTCACACCTCAGATACGATCCAGGGCTAAGTATCGCAGAAGCCTGGAGGTGATTAGATTGATCGCACAATCCGATTTGATTTCCAAATCGGGGATCATGCTGGGATTGGGAGAAAAGGAGGAGGAGATCCTTCAGACCATGGATGACTTACTGGAAGTGGGATGCGATGTGCTTACCATAGGGCAGTACCTGCAGCCCACTTTAAAGCATATGCCTGTGGTGGATTATATCCATCCTGATAGATTTGAATTCTACAGGATAGAGGCACTTAGGAAGGGATTTACACAGGTGGAATCGAGCCCCCTGGTCCGTTCTTCATATCATGCAGAGAAACATGCCAGAAAGTAGAGCGATCATATTTGAAGATCTGGGCCTGATGGATTACCAGAAAGCGTGGGATTACCAGGAGGAGCGATTCAACAAACTGGTGGAGTTCAAGAGAGATCCATCCGGAAAGGAGCTTCCATTACAATTCCTGCTCTTCTGTGAGCATCCTCATGTATATACACTGGGGAAGAGTGGGGATGTTAATAATCTTCTGATCCAGAAGGACTTCTTGAAAAAGATAGATGCCACCTATTACAGGACCAACAGGGGAGGAGACATCACCTATCATGGTCCGGGACAGATTGTAGGATATCCTATTCTGGACTTGGAGCTGCTGAAAATCGGACTGAAGGAGTATGTGACTCTGCTCGAAGATTCTATCATCGCTTTGCTGGACGATTATGGAATCAATTCATCACAGATGGAAGGGGCTACCGGGGTATGGTTGGATGTGGATCATCCGGCCAGAGCAAGAAAGATCTGTGCCATAGGAGTGAGGTCCAGCAGGCATGTGACCATGCATGGATTTGCTCTGAATGTGAATACTAACCTGGATTATTTCACCTATATCAATCCTTGTGGTTTTGAGACCAAAGGAGTGACCTCTATGGCAAAAGAACTTGGAGGGAACCTGGATCCGGAACAGGTAAAAACGAAGCTCAAGCAGATCCTGATGCACCATTTCATTGCTCCAGATCCCCCAGCAGGATCATAGCCTCTTCTCTCGTAGTGCCACACACATCGGGATCCGCTTTAAAATCGGAACACACCCTGGGACGATCAGGATGGTCATAGATGCTGCACTGGTACTCCTCTGAGAGATGAATACATGCCTTGCCGGCCCGTTTTCCATCAGGCATACCCGGGATGGGAGAGGATATGGAGGGAGCAATACAACACGCTCCGCATTTCTCACGACACTGCATAAAACAAGGTGAGGCTACAACCACTCGTAAGATACAAGGAAATGACATACCATCCTATATTCGGCTGCGCCTGGGATAATAATCGGGGGAGTAGTTCTTCAGCTTCTCTCTCCTGGTCTTTACCTTCTGATCATTTTCATAAAACAGGCTTTCATCATGCTGACTCAGATCGAGTCCCACATCCTCATAGACACTGGGAACACGCATGGGAACGATCTTGTTGGTAAACCAGTAAAGCAGTAATGATCCTCCGAAAGCAAATCCCGATACCAGAACCAGAGCCAGCAGGTGAAACAGGAAAGTGGTGATTTCTCCGTTGATCAGACCAACCTCCTCTGCAAATACACCTGTAAGTAACATTCCGACCATGCCACCGATTCCATGGGCAGGGAATACATCCAGCGTATCATCCACACCTCTTTTGGAGAAGTAATAAATCATCAGATTGCTGGCGATGGCAGCAAAGCCGCCAATAAAGAGACTGGCTCCCACATTCACAAATCCGGCGGCCGGAGTAATGGCCACCAGTCCTACTACTGCACCTACACAGGCTCCCAATGCTGAAGGTTTCCTCCCCCGTACACCATCGAAGAAGATGTACACCAGCATGGCGGATGCGGATGCGGTATTGGTATTCAGCAATGCTTTGACCGCTGTATCAGAAGATTCCAGGGCAGAACCGGCATTGAACCCAAACCATCCGAACCAAAGCAAACCTGTTCCAAGCAATACAAAGGGGATGTTGGCAGGGTATGAGGGCTTTGCATAGTCTCTTCTGGGTCCAAAGAAGAAGGCTCCTGCCAGAGCTGCCATCCCGGCCGACATATGTACCACGGTCCCCCCGGCAAAATCGAGTACGCCCCAGTTCCTCAGGAATCCATTGGGATGCCATGTCCAGTGGGCCAGGGGACAATAGATGAAGATCATAAAGAGCGACATAAAGATCATTAAGGCAGTAAACCGTACCCGACCGGCGAACGAACCGGTGAAAAGTGCCGGTGTAATAATGGCAAATTTCAACTGGAAAAGGGCGAATAGAGCCAGGGGTATGGTGGCTGAAAAATTGGGATCCGGAGCCCCTCCAACTCCGTTAAACATGAAGAACGTGACTGGATTCCCAAAAAGACCATACCCTTCTCTACCAATGCTTTCTCCAAATGCGAGACTAAATCCAAACACCACCCAGAGGATACTGATCAGACCCATAGCAATGAAACTTTGAAGGATCGTAGATATCACATTCTTTGGTTTGACCATGCCTCCGTAAAAGAAGCCAAGACCAGGGGTCATCAGAAATACCAGTGCTGTGGAGGCAAGCATCCAGGCAGTGTCGCCGGCATCAATGCCGGAAGTATCGCCTGTATTGAAGCTGTAAGGAAAGACAAGTCCAAGGAGCGAAACCACTCCAAACAGGATCAGCGCAGTTAGCCATTGTGTTTTCATGGTACAGAGTTTTAATATACCATGTAAATATATTACATCTTATGCATACCCCCTAATATTTACGGGGTATAAAGTAGAAAAAATGAATATATTTATAAACACCTATGGTTAAATAAGGGGGGGGTGGTGATAAAAACGTATTATTTCAAATTAGCCCCCTTTGTTTCTCTAGAAAGATAATCATCGATTCTTTTAGCCACCTTTCTTCCTGAAGCAATGGCAGTAACCACCAGACTGGCCCCATTTACGGCATCACCTGTGGCAAACACTTTTTTGATATTAGTAGACAACTGCTCGTCCACCTCCACATTCTTTCTGCCATTTAGCTGGATACCCAATTCGGTAAGTAAACCTTCATGAATGGGGTGAACAAAGCCCATGGCCAGCAGGATCAGGTCAGCTTCGATCTGCTGACGGGTTCCTGGAACAGGTTTCATCTCATACCTGCCGTTCAGTGACTCCCAGGTGATCTCCTCCACTTCCACATGTGTAACCCTCTGCTGCATTCCAATGAATTTCAGCGTGTTCAGACTCCATCTCCTTTTGCACCCCTCTTCATGGGATGTGGTTGTTTTCAAAATATTCCCGTAATAGGGCCAGGGATTGTCAGATGCTCTTTTTTCCGGAGGCTTGGGAAGGATCTCGATCTGGGTGACGCTGGAAGCCCCCTGCCTGAGGGCAGTCCCCACGCAATCGGAGCCCGTATCTCCCCCGCCTATGACCAGTACTTTCCTGCCCTCGGCTGTTATGCGGTTATCGTATGCCACATAAGCCCCGTCATTCACCCGGTTCTGTTGGGTGAGATACTCCATGGCAAAATGGATCCCGTCAAGTTCTCTGCCTTTAATCTTCAAATCCCTGGGTTGCAAGGCTCCGATGGCCAGGCAAACCGCATCGTATTCGTTCAGGATCTCTTTGCCCGGGATATCTTTTCCCACCTCCACTCTGGTTCTGATTTCCAGTCCTTCTGCCAACATGACCTTCAATCTCCGGTCGATGGTGCGCTTGTTCAGTTTGAAGTCAGGTATACCGAATCTGAGCAATCCACCGATCTTTTCATCCTTCTCAAACAGGGTTACCTGGTGCCCGGCTCGGTTAAGCTGGTCGGCTGCGGCCATCCCTGCAGGTCCGCTTCCGATAACAGCTACTTTCCTTCCTGTTTTTACTTTAGAAGGTTCAGGCCTGATGTATCCTTCTGCAAACGCCCGCTCTACAATGGCTACCTCATTCTCTCTGATGGTAACTGATTCTTCTTCAATATTCAACACACAGGAGTGTTCGCATGGAGCCGGACATATCCTGCCAGTGAATTCCGGGAAATTATTGGTAGCATGCAACCTGTCACTGGCTTCCTTCCAGTCGCCTCGATAAAGCAGGTCATTCCACTCCGGAATCAGATTATCCACCGGACAACCCCAATGGCAGAACGGGATCCCGCAATCCATGCAGCGGGAGGCCTGCAACATCCGGTCCTCCGAATTCAATGTTTGCTCCACCTCACTGTAATCCGAGGTGCGTTCGTGGACAGGCCGGTTGCCTGCCGGCTTCTTTGCTATCTTAATGAATCCTTTAGGATCTCCCATAGTTCTAACTTTTATACGTCCCCAATCATTTCCACGTCTTTCTCCACAGACGCCAGTTTCTGTCTGATCTCCTCCAGCTTCATCTCCTGAAGCACCTTTTTGTACTCATAGGGGATCACTTTAATAAATCGATCCAGATAAGAATCCATGTGACTCAGTATCTTTTCTGCAACTAAACTGCCGGTCAATTCGTAGTGCCTGGCTATTAGGTCCGTAAGTTCTTTCTTATCGTTAAGGTCCTCCACCAGGGATAGTTCCACCATACCCATGTTGCAGTAGTAGTCGAAATCGCCCTCTTCGTCAAGCACATAAGCAATGCCTCCGCTCATTCCCGCGGCAAAATTACGGCCCGTCTTACCCAATACGACCACGCGTCCGCCTGTCATGTATTCACAGCAATGATCACCTACACCCTCAACAACTGCGGTGGCTCCGCTGTTTCGCACAGCGAAGCGTTCTCCCGCAACTCCGGAAATAAATATTTCCCCGGTAGTGGCGCCATATAACACGGTGTTCCCTATGATGATATTCTGGTCGGATTCAAAGGTGGATCCCTCAGGTGGAACCACGATAATTCGTCCTCCTGCCAATCCCTTTCCCAGGTAATCATTGGTATCACCTTCCAGGTAGAATTCCACACCGGGTACCAGGAATGCCCCGAAACTCTGACCTGCCGATCCCGCAAACCTTGCCTTGAAGCAACCGTCGGGCAGACCTTCACTTCCATATTTTTTGGCAATGCGGCCAGATAGCATGGCACCTGTGGTACGATCCGTATTCTTTATGGGCATATGTATGGTCACCGACTCTTTTTCCTCAATGGCCGGTTGGGCTTTTTCAATCAAGTGATGATCCAGGATCTCTTCTATTTTATGGTGCTGCTCCTCCACCTGGTGCAATGGATTTCTCTGTGCTGAAGGCAGGAAGGTAGTCAGATCACTCAGATCCAGGTTCCTGGTTTTCCAGTGTGAGATTGCTTCATTTCTGATCAGAAGATCAGCCCTTCCCACAATTTGATCGAATGACCGGAAACCTAATTCTGCCAGGTATTCCCGCACTTCCTCAGCCACAAAACGGAAGTAGTTCTCCACGAAATCCGCCTTACCTTTAAACCTTTTTCTTAACTCCTCATCCTGGGTGGCCACACCCACCGGGCAGGTATTCAAATGGCATTTTCGCATCATGACACAACCCAGAACGATCAGTGCACTGGTGGCAAATCCAAACTCTTCGGCACCCAGGAGGGCAGACATGATCACATCCCGGCCGGTTTTCATCTGTCCGTCGGCCTGCAGTACCACCTTCTTACGCAGGTTATTCATCACCAGAGTTTGTTGTGTCTCCGCCAGTCCTATCTCCAGAGGTAGTCCGGCGTGTTTGATAGAGGAGGAAGGGCTTGCCCCGGTGCCTCCTTCGGCCCCGCTGATGGTGATCAAATCGGCCGATGCTTTAGCCACCCCTGCTGCAATGGTGCCCACTCCGGTCTCCGAGACCAGTTTCACCGAGATCCTTGCCTCGGGATTTACATTTTTCAAGTCAAATATCAGCTGGGACAGATCTTCAATGGAGTAGATATCATGGTGGGGAGGTGGTGAGATCAATGTGATTCCAGGGATGGAATAGCGTGTCTTCGCAATGATTTTATTCACCTTGTGCCCGGGCAGCTGTCCACCTTCTCCCGGCTTGGCGCCCTGTGCAATCTTTATCTGTATTTCATCGGCATTTACCAGGTATTCAGTAGTTACGCCGAAACGGCCACTGGCTACCTGTTTGATGGAACTGCGTTTGGAGTCCCCGTTTTCCAGAATTTGGAACCGGTCAGGATCTTCACCACCTTCGCCGGTGTTGCTCCTTCCGCCGATGCGGTTCATGGCTATGGCGAGGGCCTCATGTGCTTCCCTGCTGATGGACCCGTATGACATGGCTCCGGTTACAAAGCGTTTCATGATCTTCTCAACGGATTCCACTTCATCCAGAGCAATGGGATTACGTGTAAAGGTAAGTAGTCCTCTCAGGAAGCCGGGCCTTGCGGTCTCACAATCTACCAGAGCAGCGTACTCCTTATATTTGTTGTAATCATTATTCCGTGTACTCCATTGAAGCAAAGCCACCGATTCGGGATTCCACGCGTGCTGTTCTCCGTATTTACGATAGGAATAAACCCCCTCGGTGAGGATCATGGAGTGTACATCTTCAGTATAGGCCTTGCGGTGAGGGATAAGGACCTCCTCTGCGATCTCTTCCAATCCGATACCTCCAATGCGGGAAACTGTTCCTTCAAAGTATTTCTCCACTACGGTCGGATGGATCCCGATGGCTTCGAAAATCTGTGCTGCCCTGTAGCTTCTCAGGGTGCTGATCCCCATTTTGGAGAGAATTTTCAGTAATCCTTTGTTAATGGCCTGAATGTAGTTCTCCTGCGCTTTGTCAAAATCCTGTTGTATGACCCGGTTTTTTACAAGTTGTTCGATAATAGCAAAACTCATATAGGGATTAATGATGCTGGCACCATATCCAAACAACAAAGCGAAATGCATCACTTCACGAGGTTCCGCCGATTCCACTACGATGTCGATCTGCATCCTCTTCCGTCTATTGATCAGGTGGTGGTGAACGGCCGAAACTGCCATCAGAGAAGGGATCGGTGCCTTATCTTCACTAATATCCCGGTCAGTCAGAATGATATAGTTATTACCTTGGTCAACCGCCTCCTCCGCCATGCTACAGATCTCATTCACCGCTTTTTCCAATCCCTTTGCTCCTTTTTTCGCATCGAAATGTATAGGGATGATCCGATGGGAAAATCCTTTGTACCTAAGACCTTTCACCACCTGGAAATAGGTATTATTGATTACCGGGCTCTTAAACTTCACCATTTTCACATGCTCAGGCGATTTACTCAGGATATTGGTCTGCAGTGATCCCAGGTATCCGGTGAGGGTCATCACCATTTCTTCCCGAATGGGATCAATGGCAGGATTGGTCACCTGTGCAAAAAGCTGCTTGAAATAGTAGAACAACCTATAGGGTTTCTTGCTGAGTACTGTTGGAGGGACATCATTGCCCATAGAACCAATAGGCTCCTTTGCCGATGCGGACATGGGTTTGATAATAAGCTCAATATCCTCCCTGCTGTAGTTGAACGAAGTCAGGTACCGGTCGTACGCTTCGCCCAGTCCGGGAGGAATAATATTCCCGGTCTCAATCTCTTCCAGGTTGACCATGTTCTTTCCAATCCAGCTCAGGTAGGGGTGTCTGGAGGCAATCTGGTCCTTCAACTCATCATTCCTGTATATTTTTCCCTCCTGCACATCCACCAGGATAATCTTACCGGGTTTGAGACGCCCTTTCTCCCGGATCTCTTCCGCAGGGAAGGTTTGCACACCCACTTCAGATCCCATCACCATCAAGTCGTCCTTGGTGATCACATACCTGGAGGGGCGTAACCCGTTCCGGTCGAGCATACCTCCAATATATCTTCCATCACTGAAGATCAAAGAAGCAGGGCCATCCCAGGGTTCCATAAAAGTGGAGTGATACTGGTAAAAGGCTTTCAGTTCCGGAGAGATGGGATTCTTTTCGTTCCACGATTCCGGGATCAGGATCGACATGGCGTATGGAAGCGATTTACCACACATGATCAGGAATTCCAGGACATTATCCAGGGAAGCAGAATCACTCTTATCAGGTTCGATGATAGGGTAGATCTTCTCCAGGTCACCCAGCACCTCCGATTTAAGTATCGATTCCCGGGCTTTCATCCAGAAGCGGTTCCCTTTTACGGTATTGATCTCACCATTGTGGGCCAACATACGGAAGGGTTGAGCCAGGTCCCAGCTGGGGAAGGTGTTGGTGCTAAACCGGGAGTGAACCAGCGCGATGGCGCTCTCCAGCCTTTCGTCCTTAAGGTCAAGAAAGTACTCACCAAGCTGCTCGGAAGTTAACATTCCCTTATAAATCAGAATTTTAGTAGACAGGCTGGGCAGGTAAAAGAAGCTTTTCTGCTTCAGTTGAGAGGTTTGTATATATTTTTCAGCCCGTTTCCTGATGATATAGAGCTTGCGCTCCAGTTCATCCTGAGAAAGGTCAGCTCCCAGCAGAATCTGTTTAATCTCAGGTTCAGCACCCCGGGCAATGTCACCTATGGTACTGTTGTCCCTGGGTACCTCCCGGAAACCGATGAGCTTAACTCCCTCGTCATGTACGATCTGTACCAGGATCTCCTCACACTTTTTAGCTTCGGTACTATCCTGAGGCAGGAATACCAGCCCGGTTCCAAACTGACCTTCGTGGGGTATTGAGTAGCCTTGGATCAGGTAGAAATCCCTTGGAATCTGAATCATTACACCAGCGCCGTCTCCGGTTTTGCTGTCAGCACCTTCCGCACCCCGGTGAGTCATATTCTCCAGGGTTTCCAATCCGCGCTTAATAATGTCGTGGGACTTCTTTCCCTTCAGGTGTGCTACGAATCCAATCCCGCAATTATCATGTTCAAATGCACTTCTGTATAATCCTTCCTGTTCGGGTCTCATTTTTTTCATAGCGGCCACTTCTAATGTAAATGCATACTTATAAAAAAAAACCGTTCTCATCAATGTGTGAGAACGGTTTTTTTATATATCAGTCCATACCTTTCTCACCCGGACCTGATGATCCTCTTTGCGTGATTCCTTTTTACGGTATTAATATGTGTTTTCATGCTTAATTCAGCGCGTACAAATATACATATATATAATTACGATTCAAAAGGAATACTGTGGGTCTGGCTATGTTTTATACTAAGAAGCTGTTAATAACTTATAAAGTGAAAGTGTCACTATGGCTTCAATTTTTTTCATGGTTTTACTATTTAAAATGATACACCTACTACTACATGGAACTGCTCGGTGGCAGGATTAAGGATCAAAGCACCGCTTACCGGCAGAATGAAAGAATCTGTGATCTGGAGCTCTGCGGAGGAGGTTACCCCGAGGTTACACAGGGCAAATTCACCGTCAGGGGTATGCCAGCCGTCTCCTGCTCCCAGCACAAGGCCAAAGGAATCAAACGAATAACCCAGTTCGAAATACATATCCCCGCCAACGGTACCTGCTCCGCCTGCTTCATTGAGGAAATAGTTTGCTCCGATGGAAAGTCCCCCGATCTCATATCCCAGGTTGATCTCCAGGGCATGAGCACCTGTGGAATCTGAAAAATCAAAGTAATTAGTGCCAGGAAAGTAATAATCGGTTATTCCCAAACTCAGGCCAAAGTCAAACCCATAAGAAAGGTATAGATCTGCTTCGGCCCCCTCATTGGTAGTGAAGCAGTAAGAACCCCAGCCTCCTATGGAAAAATTTCCACGGGTCAGATCCAGATAGGGTTGAATAGCCGGACCGGTTCCAAATTTCGTACCCCTCCACAGGTAACTACTCACCAGATCCCCTCCCACGCTGAATGGGGAGGATTGTTCCTCCTGAGCATTCAAATTATGCGGAACGATAGAGAAGCATACCATGATCGCCATTACTCTACTGAATAGATCTTTCTTTTTCATAACTGTAATTATTTAGGTGAATAGAGTTTTAAATCGTAACAAAATTAGATAATATATTTACATACCCTAATATATCAGAGGGTAAAAACAATAAAACAATATAATAGAATAATTAACCCCCATTGGATAGAGGGGTGTGAATAATAAAAATGTAAAATATCTAACAACGCCCCCCTTTTTGTGTTAGCCCACAGGTTTCTGATTACCTTGCTTGACTGATTAATGATCATTCCGTAAATTGCGGACCTATATGAAGAAACTCCACTTAAAGCTGCTACTCCTTTCGTTTCTGATTGTACCCAACCTTCTAGATGGACAGAATACAGCGCTGCTGATCATTGATATACAGGACTTTTATTTCCCTGGCGGAAGGCTTCAACTTGAAAATCCTGAAATGGCAGGAATGAATGCAGGGCTTCTTATAGATCAGTTCCGAAAGAGTGAATTGCCCGTATTTCATGTCCGCCATAACTTTGAACCGGGGGGGAACATACATGCCTATGTGAAACCTGTGAATGACGAAGTGGTTATTACCAAAGACCAGGTGAACGCATTTCTCGATACAGATCTGTTGGAGCATCTTCAGTCAGATTCCATTTCACAACTGGTCATTTGTGGCATGCAAACCCATATGTGTGTGGAAGCGGCAGTGCGATCGGCCCATGACTTGGGCTTTTCCTGCCTGTTGGTTTCAGATGCCTGTGCAACACGAGCACTTCAATATGAGGAACATATCATTCCTGCCAAAAGTGTCCATTTCTCCACCATCAAAACCCTGCAAGGATCATATGCCAAGGTGGTAACTACCGAGGAGTTGCTGGGAGACTTTGCCCGATTCACAGGGAAGTAGAACCGGATATCATCCATTTGTGTTAACTTTGGGCCCTTATCAAATCAGCCTTATGAGCTTACTTGAACAAGTAAAAGGGATCCTGGCTAAGGAAGCAGAAGCTATTCTTTCCATCCCGGTGAGTGGCGATTATGCGAGAGTGATTGATCTGCTGCATGAGCATATTCATATAAGGGGAGGCAAGATCATTGCCAGTGGAATGGGGAAGGCTGGTCATGTGGCCAACCATATGGCTACTACCCTGAGCTCAACAGGTACTCCGGCACTCTTTCTTCACCCCAGTGAAGCACAACATGGTGATCTGGGAGTGATCAGGGAGAACGATGTTCTATTAGTACTCTCCAATTCTGGTAAAACCCGTGAGATCCTGGAGTTAGTAGAGCTGACACATGCCTTTCATCAGGAGATTCCCGTGGTGATTATTACAGGAAATCCCGATGGATCACTGGCGAAGCAATCCCAATATGTCTTGCATACAGGGAATCCGGAGGAGGTGTGTCCGCTGGGTTTGACCCCTACCACCTCTGCTACAACCATGGCAGTGATGGGCGATGTGCTCGTGGTATTGCTGATGGAAAGAATTGGATTTACTGCCAAGGATTACGCCAAACGGCACCATGGCGGATACCTGGGTCAAAAATCAAGAGAGTATAGCTATGAGAATCAGGAGAGAGGAGAGCACAGGCCTGGTCATTGACATACAGGAGAAGCTTTTCCCGCATATGCATCAAAAAGAGCTACTGCTCAAGAGGATCGGGATCCTGCTGGAAGGGCTCCGGGTACTGGGCGTTCCGGTGATATTGACAGAACAGTATCCCAAGGGACTGGGTCCAACCGTAGAAGAAGTTAGTCTCATGTTGGAAAAGTATGATCCTATCGAGAAGATCGCCTTTTCATGTTGCGATGAGGCCAAGTACCGTTTAACTCTGGAAAACTCGGCACGCCATACAGTGATCATTGCCGGTATTGAGGCGCATGTATGTGTGCTACAGACAGTAATTGACCTTGTGGGATCGGGATACAGGCCAGTGGTTGTATCTGATTGCATCTCTTCCCGGAATGAACTAGATAAGCGGATAGCTGTTGATAGGATGAAATCGGAAGGTGCTATCATTACCTCCAGCGAATCCATCCTTTTTGAATTGGCCAGAGTGGCTGGAACAGATGAATTTAAATCCATTTCGAAACTGGTAAAATAGTAACCGATATGCAACATATCTATGCAGTCGGAGAGACCCTCCTGGATATCATTTTTGAAGCGAAAGAACCGAAAACAGCTAAGCCGGGAGGCTCAGCATTCAATAGTGCCATTACATTGGGCCGTCTTCATACACCAATCAAATTCATCAGTGAAATTGGAAATGACAGGGTAGGGGATCTCATCATGGACTTCATGACTCAAAATGGAGTGGATACCCATTATCTGTCGAGGTTTACTGAGGGACAATCTGCCATCGCCCTGGCCTTTCTGAATGACAGGAGTGATGCAGAGTATCAGTTTTACAAAGAGTACCCTTCAGAGCGACTGGCAGTGGATTTCCCCGAATTCCAGAAGGATGACCTCTTTCTTTTCGGCTCTTTTTATGCCTTGAACCCTGAGATCCGTCCACGGGTGAAAGCATTGATTCAAAAAGCTTCCGGGGCAGGAGCTATCATTATCTATGATCCCAACTTCAGAAATGCCCATGCACTGGAACAGGAGGATCTGCTGGCGGTGATTAAAGAGAACATGGGAATGGCTACCATTTTGAGAGCTTCGGATGAAGACCTGATTAACATATTCAGGGTTGATAATCCGGATGATGCCTGGAACAGGGTACGGGAGCACTGCCCGGTAATGATCTATACGGCCAATGCGGGCGGAGTGTATCTCAGAACTGAAACTCTTGCGCTGCATCTCCCCATTGAACAGATCAAACCGGTGAGCACCATTGGTGCAGGAGACACATTCAATGCAGGTATGATCTATGGCATTTGGAAAAACGGATTTGCAAAGGATCAGATTTCAACCCTGGGAACAAGCGATTGGGAACAGATCATTAAGGGAGCGGTAACCTTTTCACGTGAGGTGTGTCTCAGTTATGATAACTATTTACCTTTGGAATTCGCTCAAAAAGTAATACAAAACGAGGAGATATGAACAAACGGGCATTAGGGAAATCGGGTCTGCCTGTCTCACCCATTGCTCTGGGGGCATGGGCCATTGGAGGGTGGATGTGGGGTGGAGCGAATAAGAAGGATTCCATAAAGGCGATCCATGCTTGTCTGGAACACGGTATCAGCTCCATCGACACAGCACCCGTATATGGATTTGGTCATTCTGAATGTATCGTGGGAGAAGCTATTAAGGGCAACCGTGATAAGTATGAGTTATTTACCAAGGCAGGGATGCGATGGGAAGATACCCAGGGTGAGTTCTTCTTTACCACCAAGGATAATGAAGGTAATGTGAGGGATATCTACCGGTATTCGGGCAGGGATAGCCTGATCCGCGAGTGTGAAGAGAGCCTGAAAAGGCTCGGAACCGATTATATTGACCTGTATCAGATCCATTGGCCCGATCATTCTACACCCATTGAAGAGGCCATGGAAGCATTCCAGATCCTGATGGACCAGGGAAAGATCAGAGCTGCCGGAGTTAGTAACTACTCTCTTGAGGAGATGGAAAGGGCTGGCACTGTGTTGGATCTCAGTTCTAACCAGTTGCCTTACAGTATGGTGCGGCGAGAGATTGAAAAGAATATAGTTCCATGGTGCCTTGAGAATCAGTGTGGGATTCTGGCATACAGCCCGCTTCAACGGGGATTGCTTACCGGTAAAATCACACCCGATTATCCGTTTGCACCGGGAGACTCCAGGCCGGATATGCCTCATTTCAAGATGAACAACCTGATCAAAACCAACCAGTTCCTGGACGAGATCAAACCGCTGGCCAAAGAAAAAGGGGTCACTCTGTCCCAATTGGTGATTGCGTGGACCTTAAATATGCCTGGGATTACGGTGGCTCTTGTTGGAGCCAGGAATGAGGATCAGGTGATCCAGAATGCCAACTCGTTAGCTATCGTATTATCCGACAAAGAGATGAATTGGATCAATAAAAGGATAGAAGCCCTGGAGCTTGAGCTGGATTGATCACCTTCCAATCCCATGAGGGATCAGTAACTCAAGGCATCAGGATGTTATCGATATATGCCAGTTCGTCGTAGGTGAATGAGAGGTTATGCGTGGTTCCGGCATTGATCTCCAGTTGGCTCACAGAGCTGGCTCCGATAAGCACGGAAGTCACTTCCGGCCGTCTCAGGATCCAGGCCAAAGCCATCTGAGCCAGGGTTTGTCCCCTTTGTTCGGCATGTTGATTCAGCGCCTTAATCTTAACTACCGTATCAGGATCGAGGTGTTCCTTAGTAAGGAAAATGCTTTCACCTGCTATCCTGGAGCCTTCAGGAACACCATCCAGGTACCTGCTGGTGAGTAATCCCTGAGCAAGGGGACTGAAAGGAATGCAACCCACTCCTTTCTTCTCAAGTACCTGCAACAGACCTTCTTCCACCCACCTGTCAAACAGGTTGTACCTGGGTTGGTGAATTAAGCAGGCTGTACCCAGTTTTTGAAGTATATCCACCGCTTTTTCGGTCTCCTCCGCACTATAATTTGAGATTCCCACATACAATGCTTTCCCCTGTTGAACTGCACTGTGCAATGCTCCCATGGTCTCTTCCAGGGGCGTTTCCGGATCTGGTCTGTGGGAATAGAATATATCCACATAATCAAGCCCCATTCGTTTCAGGCTCTGGTCGAGACTTGCCAGCATATATTTCCGGCTGCCCCATTCTCCATAAGGCCCTTCCCACATCAGGTAGCCTGCCTTGGTGGAAATGATGAGTTCGTCGCGATGTGCTCCCAGTTCAGTATTAAGTATGTTTTTCAGGTTCGATTCGGCACTACCCGGCGGGGGACCGTAATTATTGGCCAGGTCGAAATGGGTAATCCCCAGATCAAAGGCCCTGAAGAGGATCTCTTTCATTTTCTGGAAATCTTCCATACCACCAAAGTTATGCCACAATCCCAATGATATGGCAGGCAGAAGAAGTCCGCTCTTTCCACACCTGTTGTAGCTCATTTTCCGGTAACGGTCTGCTGAAGCAAAGTAGGCCATATAATAGATTATTAAACTGTTAGCGTATTAGAAGAGGGATCTTATACAGGATGGAATAGGAAAAACCAAAGGCTCGATCTGTAGTCCCTCTGCCATACCCGGGAATCATTTGAGGAGTCACCAACGGGTCCATTTCCGGATTCATCAGAATCTTATATCGCACGGACCAACCCAGAAAGAAATTAGGAACTACCTCTGTCTTTAATCCCCCAACCAGCTCTATCCAGTGGCCTGTCGGCGAACTTTCATAGGAGTCCAGCATGTAATCATCCCAGTAGCCTCCTTCAATGATGATATCTTCCGCCTGTTGAGTGAAAAGAGCTATTCCGTACCGGAATCCTGTGGTTATGCTGTGATGTTTGGATTGGCCAGTCACCGGAAAGTGGTTGTAATCTGCCCCGAATCTTCCGTACATTCCCCCAGCGGAGTAATGGTATTGTTCACTGCTGGTTGAGGTGGTACTGTACCCCAGTTCCACTACCGGATAGATATTCTTGTAGATCTCCACATCGACAGACAACTCTGCGCTGATCTCCGCAGGATCGGTAAATAGAAATGCAATCCTGGACAGATCGATCCCCACTCTTGGACCAAAGGTGCGAAGGGTATCCTGCCCATTCAAGGGCTGGATCAAGGTGATAAGGAACAATCCTTTAAAAATATAACCAGAGATGTTCTTCATCTTGTTCAAGATCGTGGTCAATAATGGATTCCTTTATCTCAAAATCGTCTATCAGCATCTGATTGTAATCAATTCCATCCAGGGTAAAGCGAGTAGCAAACCCACAGGAATAGGAAATAAGATAGATGTCATTGGTATGCACAATGGTCAGGGTATCGGTTAGATCATATACGCTGAACACGAAGTTTGAGTAATTGTGACTGGGGTCCAATGGAAGCTCCATCCTGGATAAAGACAGGGAGTCATACAGCAGACTGTCAGCCTTCCCTTCCCTGATGCCATAAAGAGTCACTCCTGAAATAATTGTATCGGATGTGATGCTGGACTGGATCGTTTTGAACCTCACCACCAGGAAGGGTAGATCGTGGTTATCACATATCTCTTGGGGCTGGCATGAACTCAGTCCAAAAGCAATACAAAGCAATAACTTCCCGATTCTCATTTCCTGTGATTATTGGAACAAAGATGACAGATAATTTTCTATTATCATAATATGAAGTGGAAGTAAAATCGGAGCGATTTCTTATATTGCATAGAGATAGATCTTTTACAGACAGTGGGAGAATTTCAGATAGACTCACACCTTTCGCTGGAGGAGAGCTTAAAGGGTGTATTGAACGGGCGAATTTCTTTCATCGAGGAGCAGATCCGGCACCAGAAGGATGTCCACAAGATAATCCATGAAACGCGAAGGACTACAAAGCGGATAAGAGCGGTTCTTCATTTGATCAGAGATGAAACAGGATATGGGCACTTCTACAGGGAGAATACCTTCTACCGTGACCTGGCCAGAAGAATGGCACCCGCAAGGGATCAATATGTGCTGCGCGAATCAATAATTCAGATGGAAGGTGCTATTCGTGAATCCTCTTCTGACGAAGAGTTCAACGACCTGAATGAATATCTTTCAAATAGAGTGGATCAGGAACTTTACAGATTCAATGAGGCTCAGGATGGATTTGTCCGTATTCAGGAGGAGTTATCCCAGGCTCGTCTGCGTGTAGAAAACTATTGTCAGCTGCGGAATAGTTTTAAATCTGTAAAGCAAGGAATCCATAGGATGTATGAAAGGGGGCGTAAATATCTCCGCAAGGTGGAAAAGAGATTCAACATGGAAGAATTCCACGAGTATCGTAAATGTAGCAAGTACCTTCAGTATCAAATGGAGATTATACAACCTCTTTTCCCTAAGCTGATGAAGGGGTATACGAAAACCATTAATAAGCATACAGAATTACTGGGAGTAGCCCGAGATATGGACCGGTTGGAACAGTATCTTCAATCAACCCCTTCTCATTTGCTGTCGCCCTCTTTAAAAGAAGAGCTCATTTGTCACCTCGGTGCTCAGCGAGACACAATGAGGGCCAGGCTATTATCTAAATCAGGACTGATCTATGCCGAGAAACCGAATCAATTCATCAAACGAATTCACACTTACTGGAATCAATATTACAAGTAAACTAAATATGACCTGAAATGACCAATAAACAAAAAGAACATGTAGCCATTCAGAAAGCTGTAATGGGTGTAATGGAGAAGAACCTGACTCAATGGCAATCCATTGCAGAACTTAAAAGCAAGTATGATCAATTCGTGAGAAACGTTAAAAAGATTGATGATTACAGCGTCATACTTCAGACCAACCTCACTCCCTTGAAAGAGAAACGGGCAGATTCAACAAGGAAACTGGTGGAGCAGCTATTTCCAGTAACCAGTGTATTAGGCGTATTTGCCTATGATATGGGAGATAAAAAGCTGGGAAACCTGTGTAATGCGAAGTACAGTGAGCTGGAGAAAATGAAACACGATTCACTGGTTAAATTTAGCGTGAAAGCTTTAAAGACCTCTGATAGGCTTTTGGATCAACAGGAAAAAATGGGTAAAAAGAAACCTAAGCACAGATTGACAGATTATGGCCTCACACCAAAACATCTGAAAAACCTGCAATTAATCTTAGATAGTTGCATCAGGGAGGAGGCTCACTTCAAGGAGACCCGTTTGAAGAAGAAAAAGAGCAAGGTGAAGCTCAATCGCAGTATCCGCGAAAACAATCTTTTGTTAAAGAAAAAGATGGACAGGATGATGCACCTTTTCCGGGACACTCATCAGGCTTTTTACAGCGCCTATATTAAGTCAAGGATACCGGCAGAGGTGCCAACAAAAGCTCCTGGAAAACCTGCTGCATCAGCCAAACCCGCTCCTGCTCCTAAAGCTGCCGCATCTACTAAATCCACAGCGGTTAAAAAGCCTGCAACCACAGCAAAAAAGCCTGCAACCACAGCAAAAAAGCCTGCTGCTTCGGCTAAAAAGCCTGCGACTACTGCAAAGACAACCTCATCGGCAACAAAAAGGGCACCGGCTGGGAGGAAGACATCCGCTGCGGGTACCAAGCCACCGGCTGGGGGAACGGATGCCAAATAAGGCCTATCAATCAGGAGGATGCTACGGTAGAATCCTTTGATAAAAATAGGTGCATCATCCTATTTCAGGTTCTCATCCAGCCAATCAAGGTACTCTTTGAAGAGAAATAATCTGCTGTTCCAATCATAAG
>CAZURA010000103.1:0-21467 GCA_964622985.1 uncultured Bacteroides sp.
TTTCATTTTTGATCACATCATAAATCCAATTTTACAGAAACAAAGTTACGTAGCGCCCGGAAGGAGTGGTATCCTATATAATCCTTTAAATATTGATATATTTGCATCTGATCGATATGTTCAACATAATTTACTTTTTAGTGGATGGAATTATATGCACTTAAGCAGGAGGAGGTAGAAAAAGCGGCCAATATGATAAAGGCCATTTCACACCCTATGCGATTAGCTATTCTAGGATATCTTGGGGAGGGAAAACGATTGAGTGTCACTGAAATACACAATCTTTTACATATTGAACAATCCACTGCTTCACACCACCTGGGCATACTCAAAGACAAAGGTATTTTAGCCTCCACGCGACAGGGGAAAAGCACATTGTACTACCTGAAGAATGAAAACCTGAGTAAGCTGGTACGCTGTATTAGTGAATGTGCATGCGAATAACCGGGAGAAGAGGTATGAGTAAAATCAGGGTAACTAAGGAATTTAATTTTGAAATGGCTCATGCGCTGTGGAATTATGATGGTGCATGTAAAAACATACATGGACACTCTTACAAATTATTTGTCACACTCATCGGGGATGTGAACGAAAACAGCGAAGATCCAAAATTTGGTATGGTGATTGATTTCAAAGATCTGAAACGGATGATCAAGGGCCCGGTAGTCGATTTTCTGGACCATTCTTTAGCGGTATATAAGGAAACAGAGGGTAAATCGCTTGCAGCAGTTCGTCAAATGTACGAAAAGGTACATGTATTTGATTTTCAGCCTACTTGCGAGAATTTAGTGCTATATATTGTGAAGAAGATCCACTCCTTACTGGCACAAGGGATAACGCTTCACTCAGTTAAACTGTATGAAACCGCCACCTCTTTTGCTGAGTGGTGCACCACGGATAATCCATCATAGATTATAGAATGATGACACAGGAAAAAAAGCTCTTTCTCCTGGATGCTTATGCTTTGATTTTCAGGGCATACTATGCATTCATTTCCAATCCAATGACCAATTCCAAAGGCATGCCCACCTCTACGGTGTTCGGATTTACTCTGGCCCTGGAAGAGATTCTTAGAAAGGAAAATCCCACACACATTGCAGTAGTATTTGATCCTCCTGGTCCCACATTCAGAAATGAACTCTATCCGGAGTATAAGGCCCACAGAGAATCTACACCGGAAGATATCAAGAGAGCCGTTCCATATATCAAGACACTCATTGAAGGGTTCAATATTCCGGTCATTGAAGAGCCTGGATATGAAGCTGATGATGTCATAGGCACTATGGCTAAAAAGGCTGAAAAAGAGGGATTTATGGTGTACATGATGACTCCTGATAAAGATTTTGCTCAATTGGTGTCGGACAGGATATTCATGTATAAGCCCGGCCGGGGAGGTAATGCGCCTGAGATACTTGGACCCGATGAAGTGAAAGAGAAGTTCCTCGTGGAACATCCAAGTCAGGTGATAGATATCCTGGCCCTGTGGGGTGATGCATCTGACAATATACCCGGGGCCAAAGGGATTGGGGAAAAGACTGCGAAAAAATTGATTGGAGAGTTTCAATCTGTGGAAGGCGTATTTGAAAATATAGAACAGCTTAAGGGAAAACAGAAGGAGAACCTGGTGAATTCTCAGAAAAACGTGATCCTTTCCAAAGAGCTTGCCACCATTGCCCTGGAGGTCCCCGTTTCACATTCTATGACAGATATGAAACGGAGAGAAATAAATCATTCGGCCCTGAAGGAATTATTTAATGAATTGGAGTTTAGAAATTTAGCGAATAGAATTCTATCCAGTCAGCCTGAGGGTGAGACCCCTGTTACTCCGGGGCCACAGGGAACACTTTTCGGAGCTACTGAAGCTTCCGCTGAGACGGGTGAAGAATCTGTATATAAGACCATAGAGGATGTTGAGCACCAATATGAATTGGTCGATAGTCTGGCTGGGGTAAAGAAGCTGGCGGATACACTGTCCTTACAAGACTCTTTCTGTTTTGATACGGAAACCACGGGATTGGATCCCCTGGAAGCGGAATTGGTGGGAATTGCTTTCAGCTGGGAGGCTCATACTGCTTACTATGTAGCTTTCAACGAAGAACGGGATGATATCATGTCGTGGATCAAAGAGCTGGAGGTTCCTTTTTCCAATGAACGCATTGAAAAGATCGGACAGAACCTGAAGTACGATCTACACATCTTAAAGAATTATAACATTGAGGTTAAGGGACAATTATTTGATACAATGGTTGCACATTTCATTTTGCAGCCTGAGCAAAAACATAACCTGAACATACTGGCTGAACAGTACCTGGATTATTCCATGGTCAAAATTGAAGAATTGATAGGTAAAAAGGGTGCCCGGCAACATTCATTCCGGTCGGTTGATCGCGCCAAAGCTTGTGAATACTCAGGAGAGGATGCCGATATTACCTATCAACTGGCCCAGCTGTTCAGTAAACAACTGGAAGAGGAAGGGTACCTGCAACTTTCCAGGCAGATCGAAATGCCCCTGGTGAGAGTGCTGATGCACATGGAACATCATGGAGTGAGGCTCGACGTAGAGGCATTAAAGAAGTTTGCGGAAGAGTTAAGGACAGACATTATTGCCGCCGAGACCGAGATTTATTCGTTGGCAGGCATGGAGTTCAATATTAGTTCACCCAAGCAATTGGGTGAGGTATTATTCGAAAAACTGAAAATAATCTCCAATCCCAAAAAGACTAAAACAAAACAATATGCCACCGGAGAAGAGGTTCTAATACGATTAAAGGAGAAACACCCGGTTGTTGATAAGGTGCTGGAATACAGGTCATTAAGAAAACTTTTATCCACCTACGTAGAGGCTCTCCCCAAATTGGTAAAAGAGAAAACCAGTAAAATACACACTTCATTTAATCAGGCTTTAGTAACTACCGGCAGACTTTCTTCCATCAATCCCAATCTCCAGAATATCCCAATCAGAGAGGAGCGTGGAAGGGAGATCAGAAAGGCGTTCATACCCGGAGAAAAGGAGAACCAGTTTCTGTCGGCAGACTACTCCCAGATCGAATTGCGACTCATGGCTCATTTAAGTGGTGATCCGCAGATGATTGAGGCATTTGTGAATGAAGAGGACATACACACGGCTACCGCTGCGAAAATATATAAAGTAAATCATGGGGATGTTTCCCGTGAGATGAGGAACAAAGCTAAGACAGCCAACTTTGGAATCATTTACGGGATTTCAGCTTTTGGATTGGCACAACGGATGCAAATCTCACGGTCGGAAGCCAGGCAACTCATCGATGGTTATTTTGATACTTATCCCGGTGTAAAACTCTTTATGGATGAATGTATCAGGCAGGCCAGGGAGAACGGTTATGTGGAGACCATGTACGGAAGGCGAAGATACTTGCCGGACATATTGTCCAGAAACTCAGTGGTACGTGGTAATGCCGAGCGAAATGCCATAAATTCACCCATTCAGGGATCGGCAGCTGACATCATTAAGATTGCCATGGTACACATCCAGGAAGCTTTTGAGAAGGAGCAGCTCCAATCGGCCATGATCCTGCAGGTACATGACGAACTTAACTTCGATGTAATACCCAAAGAGATGGATCGCGTGAAGCAAATCGTCAAAGAGAAGATGGAGAATGCTTCACAACTTCAGGTACCATTAACCATCGATATGGGTGATGGAGAAAACTGGCTTGAAGCACATTAAATCCTACTGAACGTCTTTGGCCAGAACGATTGCACCCTTGATTCCTGCCAGAACTTCCTTCACCATAGCAGGCTCATTCAATATCTCAATCGCTTTGTCAAGTTGATTATCTTCTTGAATTTGAGCCAGAATACGCCCCGCCTGATAATAGTATCGATTGACAATCTCTTCAGAGAGCAGCTGGCGGATCTCATACTGAAAAGTCTCCAGATCCTTAAGATTATTATGAGACAGTTTTTCTTCCAGAGATGAGAACTCTTCACTGGCAAGCTCAAAATACTTCTCTCGTTTGGCTCTCTTTACCAGCTCCTCAAAGGCCTTTTCGCTGGAAGTTTTAAACTCAAATTCTTGTTCTTCAATGAAAGATTTAAATAAACCATATTGATTATCTGATATTGAGAATGATTCTGGAGAAACAATTTCATCATTCTCAGCTCGAAAACGGGTGGCATAATCGAATATCATGTTTTGAGTATAGAGCTGAAGAGTAATCTCTGATAAAATGTCCGGAACAATCTCAAAGTCGGGTTGGATACCTCCGCCATCATATACCAGACGACCATTCTTGGTGGTATATTCAGAGATCAGTGAGTCGGGGATCTCGCCCACACTGCCATCGTCGTTGCGATTGGAATAGTCGAGGGCCTGAATACATCTTCCGCTGGGTATGTAGTATTTAGCCGTAGTAACTTTCAACTGGGCATTGTATTTCAAAGGACGTGAAGTCTGAACAAGGCCCTTGCCAAATGTTCTCTGTCCCACAATCACAGCACGATCCAGGTCCTGAAGGGCGCCTGCAACAATTTCGGATGCAGAAGCAGATCCACGATTGATCAGTACCACCAGAGGAATATTGGTATCCAAAGGATTCTTCTGGGTGTAGTAATCAGAGTCCCATTGCTTTACTTTTCCCTTGGTGCTAACTATCATTTCACCCTTCCCAACAAAGAGGTTGCAAATCCTGACTGCCTCTATAAGTAATCCACCAGGATTAGAGCGCAAATCAAGCACCAATGATTTCATGTCGCCCTTGGTTTTTAGAGATTTCAACGCATTTTCAACCTCATGACTGGCTCCTGTAGTGAAATTGGCAATGCGTATATATCCCGTGTGAGCATCGATCATTCCGGAATAGGGTACGTTCCGGATTGAGATTTTTTCTCTGAAAAGGGTAAATTCCAGAGGTTCTTCCTCACCATAGCGCTTCATGGTCAGTGAAAGCTGAGTTCCGGGTTTTCCTTTCAACTTTTCACTTACCGATTCAACAGGTATATGCTCAACGGGAACACCATCCACCTCTAATATCACATCACCTGCTCTGAGCCCGGCCTTTACAGCCGGAAATCCTTCATATGGTTCGGCGATAATCACATAGTTCCCGGATCTCCTGATCAGAGAACCAATACCTCCGTACTCACCGGTAGTCTGGAATTTGAAATCATCCATATCAGCTTCAGGGATGTATGAGGTGTATGGATCCAATGAGGAGAGCATGGCATTGATACTGGTAGTTACCAGTTTTTCAGGATCGGTATCATCCACGTAAAACATATTGAGTTCCCTGAAAAGGGTATAATAGATATCCAGGTTCTTTACCAACTCCAGGTCCTTATTCCGGAGGGTAGTAAATCCTACACTGAAAAGAACCACGAAAATACCACCCGCGATAATCATACGTTTTGACCGCTTCATATCTCTTAGATTTACATTCCTATGGATTGAAATTTATAACGTAAAGGAACCACAAAGAATTCATATATCTCCTACTATTAACTTTTTTTAAGAATGACCGATGTCTATCTTTGTGGTCAAATTAACATCAAATGTCAGGCCAGGATCCTACCATGATGCATTCTGCGGACACCTTTGAGGCTGTGAATGATACACTGGTACCTCCTCTGTTTGAAGTCTCTTCTGTGCAACAAGGAATGAGTGCTGTGGCAGATGGGATAGATACTGTGCAAAAGGCAATGCCTACGTATTCTGACTGGATATTTATATACCTGCTGGTGCTTCTGGGCCTGTTTGCCTGGATCAGATTGTATTACAGAAGTATCCTCACGCAAACCCTGCAGGCTTCAACCAATTTCCAGATGGCCTCCAGGATGTTTAAAGATAATAGCTTGTTACAAAGCCAATTAGATAAAATTCTGTATGGATATTACTTTCTTTGCACTGCCTTATTACTTTATGTGATAGAGGGGAAACTCAATTTGAAACCCTACGGACTGCAGGAGGTTTCTCTTTATCTGTTTAATCTGGCACTGCTGGTGGCACTTTTTTTCAGTAGAATTGTGCTGGTAATCCTTACAGGATTTTTATTCAACAGGACTATAATATTCAGGGAATATCTATATAATACCTTTATCTTCAATAAGATACTAAGTTTATCCATATTACCACTGTTGCTCTTTGTACTCTATACCGAAGGAATTGTACAGGAGGTACTGTTTTGGATCACTTTGGCTATTGTGGCAGCAGTGCTGGTGATGAGAATCTACAGAGGATTTATATTTTCTTTCAAGAAAGATGTTTTAATATTCTATATGTTTTTGTACCTTTGTGCCCTTGAATTAGTGCCTCTTGTGTTACTATACAGGTGGTTAGAAGGTATCCTTTGAGTGAGAATTAAAACGGAGAAATCTATGGGTAGAATAAGGAAAATCCTTGTCTCTCAGCCCGAGCCTGAGAATAACAAATCCCCCTACTTCGATTTAGCGAGCAAGCATAACCTGAAAATTGATTTCAGGCCTTTCATTCATGTGGAAGGCGTGAGTGCTAGAGATTTCAGGCAGGAAAAGGTGGATATAGGATTGCACACAGCAGTTATTTTTACAAGTAAAACAGCCATTGACCATTATTTCAGGATGGCTGAGGAGACGCGCACCAGCATACCAGATACCATGAAATATTTCTGCGTATCGGAAGCTACAGCCTACTATTTACAGAAATATATTGTCTATCGTAAAAGAAAGATCTTCTACGGAAATGGCAAGATTACAGATCTGATTGAGACCATGAATAAGCATCGGGATGAAAAATTCCTACTGCCTTTATCAGCGGCTCATAAAGAAGAGATACCGGTCCTGTTGAAAGAGAGCAACTTTAACTTTACAAAGGCGGTGCTTTACAGAACCGAGTGCAGCGATCTTTCCGATCTGGCCGATGTAAATTATGATGTTCTCGTATTCTACAGTCCATCAGGAATCAAATCGTTGTTCCAGAACTTCCCGAACTTCAAACAAAACGACACAAAAATTGCCTCTTTTGGGGCTAAAACAGCGAAGGCTGCCGAGGAAGCCGGACTGAGGTTAGATATTACAGCTCCCCAACCTCAGGCTCCCTCAATGACCATGGCATTGGAGAATTTCATTGTCAATTATAATAAGAATAACGGGAAGGCCTAAGTCAAAATATTACTAACTTGAGGGGGGAGAAATCCCCCTTTTTTTATGCCTGAATTTTCTTTTACAAAGGAAGAACGTCTCTCCAGCAGGAAAACCATTTCCTCCATATTTCAGTCAGGGAGATCCATACCATCTTATCCGGTAAGGATTATCTACATGAAGGGTGAGGGAGGAACTTATCCTGCATCGGTAGCCATTTCGGTTCCAAAAAGATTGTTTAAGAGAGCAGTGGATCGAAACTTATTGAAGCGTAGGATCAGGGAGGCATACCGAAAACAAAAATCCTGCTTTTATTCCACCCTTGAGAAGAATAACACCCGGGTAAATCTGGTGATTCAGTACAATCACCATCTGATTCTGGATTACCAAACTATTGCCTCGGGGTTATCAAAAGGATTGGATCATTTGGCAGAAAAGGTAAACACACCTTAGTCACCTATTATCGAATGATGGTCCTTCCTCCCAAACCTACAGATAGGGCCCTCTTCACCTGTTCCAGACTCTGTATTCTGGTAATCAGGTGAATAACTGTTTCATCCGGACCGTTTTTATCCGCCTCTTCCAGTTGTTTCCTCAATTGGGATAACGCCTTTTCGATCACTGTCATTTTATAGGAAAGCAGAGATTTGGGTACTTCAAAACCGAGATTTTCTCCGGGTAGCTCCACATAAGCCTCCTTACGCTTCCACACTTTACTCAATTCGTAGCGGGAAGTATAGATGTTCACTGCAAGTTCCCGAACGCCGGGATGGTCGTGATATACAAAAAAACGTTCAGTTATTTCTTTATCATGGTCAATGAGCTCCTTCACCTCCTCAAAAATCTGTTTGTAGATCAGGTTGGTAAACTCCAGTTCATCGTTTTGGATCTCCCTGATGATATATTGTGCCACACTGATCTCTGCATTCTCTTCGCTGCTCAGATGCAGCATTTGGTTGCCGAATTTCAATACGAAGTAAATAATCTCCCTCTCTTCCACTTCAGAGAAGACATTCTCCACAAATCCGGGAACCACAGGCTGATGAGGGAGGGTTGTAGGGGCATGTTCCATTGATTCGCGGGGAGCCGCCTGATCTCTGCCTCTGGATTGTTCCCGCTTCCATTTCTGTTCCTGTTTGCGGCGCCTGATCTTGTTTACCTCGTTGTAAAGTACCTGCTCTTCAACACCCAGAAGCAGGCTACTGTCTTTGAGAAAGACGCTACGCATGATTCCGTCCGGGATCACTGCCACAGACTTGACGATATCGGTGATTAACTGTGCACGCTTAATGGGATCATGCTGAGCTTCTGCCAGCAGGATCTCTGTCTTAAAAGAGATGAAATCTTTTTCATTGTCCCCGATGAATTTCAGATAATCAGATGAGCTGTGCTGATTGGCAAATGAGTCTGGATCTTCACCCTCAGGAAGCATAACCACCTTCACATTCATTCCCTCTTCCAGGATCATATCAATTCCTCGAAAAGAGGCCTTGATACCCGCTTCATCTCCGTCATAGAGAATGGTAATATCATTGGAAAATCGCTTGATTAGCCTGATCTGCTCAATGGTAAGTGCGGTTCCGGAGGAGGCTACAACGTTGTCAATACCTGCTTGATGCATGGCGATCACATCAGTATAGCCCTCTACCAGGAAACATTGCGCTTTTGATACGATCGATTTCTTTGCCTGAAAGAGCCCGTAGAGTACCTGACTTTTATGATAGATATCCGATTCGGGAGAGTTCAGGTATTTGGCAATGTTCTTATCGGTTTTAAGGGTACGCCCCCCAAAACCGATCACCTGTCCGGAAAGTGAATGAATGGGAAAAATGACCCTTCCGGCAAAACGGTCAAACAGATAATCATCCCGCTCTATGGATAAGCCGGTCTGTACCAGATAGCTCCTCTTATACCCGTTTTTTCCCGCATCAGAGGTAAAGGCAGTACGATGTTCCGGACTGTATCCTAGCTGGAATTTTTTCAGAATGTCGTTACGGAACCCCCGTTTGTGATAATAGCTAAGGCCAATGGCTTTACCCTCTTCTGATTCGAGTTGATCCTGAAAGTATTTGGCCGCATATGCAGTGACCGCCATCAAGCTCTCCCGGACATTCTTCTGCTGGATCTCCTCCGCGGTCAGCTCTTTCTCTTCCACCGGGATGCTATACTTATTAGCCAGGTAGCGTAACGCTTCAGGGTAGGAGAGTTTCTCATGCTCCATAAGGAATCCCACCACATTTCCTCCTTTACCGGAGCTGAAATCTTTGAAGATCCCTTTCGCCGGAGAAACCATAAATGAAGGGGTTTTTTCGTTGGAGAAAGGACTCAATCCCTTATAGTTAGCCCCACTTTTTTTCAAGGTGACAAAATCAGAGATCACCTCCACAATATCGGCGGTCTCGAAGATCTGGTTTATGGTCTGCTGATCAATCATTTGTAATGCGCTAAAATTAGCGAATCTAATTGTCTGGCCAAAATCTTATATTTACTGAGCAGATTAATTGAAAGAATATCTATGAAATTTGGAACAGTAGTAAATTGTATTGATGGCAGGATACAATATCCAGTAATGGATTACCTGAAAGATAATTTTGACATCGAGTATTTTGATGCTGCAAATGAAGCGGGACCCTTACTGACCCTCACTAAACGAACAGATAAGTGCCGGTTGATCTCCCTGAAGGAACAGATCAGAGTCTCCCTTGAGGAACACCAATCCAAGTTCATTGCTGTGGTAGGGCATCACGATTGTGCCGGTAATCCGGGCGACCGAACCTACCAGGAAAGCCAATTGGATGAAGCCCTCGATTATCTGAAAAGGGCTTTTGGGGAAGAAATTACCTACGTAGGATTGTATGTAAACGAAAAATGGGAGGTGGAAGAATACACACGCCTCGAACCATGAAACGAACATGAAAATTATGCTAATAATATTCATCGAGAGTTACATCAGGCAATTGAAAATCTATACTATTAACTGATGAAACGGATCGTTGTACTTACGGGAGCAGGAATGAGCGCTGAAAGCGGACTCCGTACTTTTCGCGATATGGGAGGATTGTGGGAGGAGTATGATGTATATGAAGTGGCTAGTCCGGGAGGATGGGCACGTGACCGTTCACTGGTATTGCGGTTCTATAACGAAAGAAGAAAGCAGTTGCTGGAAACCTCTCCTAATCCCGGTCACCTGGGATTGGCGGAGATGGAAACAGATTTCGATGTGAGGATCATTACCCAAAACATTGACGATTTGCATGAGAGGGCCGGTTCGAAGCACATCCTGCATCTGCACGGAGAGATCCGGAAATCACGAAGTACAGCAGATCCCAGCCTGGTATATCCAATTGAGGGATGGGAACTGAAAGAAGGAGATTTGTGTGAGAAAGGATCCCAGTTACGTCCTCATGTGGTGTGGTTTGGTGAAGCAGTTCCTGCCATTGAAGAGGCTGCTGAGATAGTGGCCACAGCCCAGGTTTTCGTGATCATTGGGACCTCCATGAATGTCTATCCGGCTGCCGGTCTGATCAACTATGTACCCGAATCAGCCCCCATTTATGTGATTGATCCCAACGAGGTGTCGATTGCGGGGCACTCCAGGCTCAGGGTAATCAGAAAAAAGGCAGGGGAAGGGGTACAGGAGTTAGTCGCAGAGCTGAAAAGTGTTTAAAGAAGTTAAAGTGTTGATCAATAAACTATTCATTCCAGCGTTTCTTATCTTTTTAATCTCCACAGCATCAGGGCAGGAGTTTAATGCCGGATTATATGGGGGGATTACTGCCTCACAGGTGGATGGAGACTCTTACTCAGGGTTCAACAAACTGGGTCTCACAGCTGGAGCTTTCGTGAACCGGCATATCGATTACAGTATTTACTGGCAGCTTGAGATTAAATATGCTTCACGTGGAGTATATAAGGGTCCGGGTACCAACGATTACACTATGTACAGAAGCGGCTATCACTATGTGGAATTTCCTTTATCGGTCCACTACCTTCATGATGAAAAGATACAGCTGGAGGCGGGAACCTCTCCTGAAGTGCTGATAGGTACTGTATTCTGGGATGAAGACGGAATAATTGACCCAGCCAATTATCCCGACAACAGGAGGTTTGGATTGAGTGTATTTGGCGGGCTTACTTATTGGTTTAAGAGCTCTGCCGGTGTTGGGATCCGGTATACCTATTCAGCTATTCCGTTTCGTGATCCACAGGAGTGGAACCATCCCCGGTACCGGGGATATTTCCACAATGTCATCTGCCTTACGGCTGCTTATAAATTTATGCGCCATTGATCAGGCGCAGGAGACAGTGGCCACATAGATTGTGCAGTCATAATGCTCCAATAACACCTGACTGCATGCTTCCAGTGTAGCCCCTGTCGTCACCACATCATCGATCAATAAAATCGTTGTTCCATTAAGATCGGGGGGTTCCACGGATAGCTGATATACGCCGGATACATTTTGGAAACGCTCTAACCGGCCTGCAAAGGTTTGTGACGCTTGATGCGTTATGCGTCTTAACAAGTGTGATAATAGCGGAATATCAAGAATCTCAGATACTCCTTTTGCGATCACCTCACTCTGGTTATATCCCCTCTGCCTGATTCTTTGTCGGTGCAACGGTACGGGTACAATCCATTCACATGAAGCATAAACAGTCTCTTTCAATTCATACCCTAAAAGACGTCCCAGGTACAATCCAGCCCTTCTGTTTCCTCTGTATTTCAGGTCATGCAGAAGCTCCTGATAGGAGGAGCCTTTTTCAAATCGAAAAAGAGAGGTACCCATCTGTACCGGCACCCTGCCCCAAAATACCTGGGATACCGGATTTTCCGGATCATCCCTGTACCCGGTTTTTGGCATGTTAAACTCGCACATCAGGCAAAGCACCTCAGTGGCCGATGGTAACCGTTTGCCACAAACCAGACAATTTACCGGAAAAAAGAACAATAACAGATCTAACAGCCATCCCATGTTTTACCCTTTATGGGATGAGCAGATCAGCTATCGAAGCAAATCACCCATTTTCCACCATTTTTTTTGTGGAAAGCAAACCACATGCAGCCCAGATATCCTGACCCCGGCTTGCTCTGATCGTGGTGGTGATCCCTTTGGTATTCAATCGTTCCCTGAAGTGTTGGATGGTCTCTTCATCGGGAGATTCTAGGGGAGTGTCGGGTATGGAATGAAATCGGATCAGATTGATTCGACACCGGATCCCGTGAAGGATCCTGGATAACTCATTGATGTGGGCATTGGAGTCGTTGAATCCTTTGAAAAGGATGTATTCAAAAGATACCCTGCGCTGCCTGCCAAAATCCCAGGAACGAATCTCGTCAAGAACCTCCTTCAGGGGATAGACCTGCTGAATGGGCATCAGCTTTCTACGCTCTTCCTCAAAAGGAGTATGGAGACTTACCGCCAGGTGTACCTCACTTTGTTGGAGGAACTCCATCATGGCGGGAGTGATCCCAATGGTAGAGACGGTGATCCGGCGCGGACTCAGTCCGAAACCCCATTCTGATGTGAGCACTTCCAGACTCTTTAATACTTCCTGAAGATTATCGAGTGGTTCACCCATGCCCATGTATACAATATTGGTAAGCTTATTCCATTCGGGCAGCCCCTTAAACTGGTTCAGGATCTCTCCTGAACTCAGATTGCCCTGAAATCCTTGTTTACCTGTCATGCAGAAGAGGCAACCCATTTTGCATCCTACCTGTGAAGATACGCAGACCGTATGCCTTTTTCCATCAGGGATATAAGCCGTTTCAATATATTTTCCCGGCATCGATTCGAAAAGGTATTTTTTGGTACCATCTACCGATTCCTGAACATCTACGGGTGTACTGGTGCCCAGGGTGTAGTGTTGGGAGAGCAAAGCCCTGGCCTTTTTTGGAAGATTGGTCATCTCTTCAAATCCGGAAATATTCTTCTGATACATCCATTGGGCCAGTTGCCTGCCGGTATAGGAAGGCAGTCCCATGTCGGCCACCAGTATGTCCAGCTCATTCAGTGTTTTACCAAATAGTCTCTCCCGCATGGATTAGAAATAAATTTCGGATATGATGTGTTTGAAAGGGATCCCTTTGGTTATCAGTAAATCCCTGGTTTCCACTACCATCTCGACACTACCGCAAATATAATATTTTAACTTCGGATCCAGATATGATTGTTCTCCAAGATAATGGGTCACCCTGCCATGATACACCCCCACGTCTGTTTCGGCACTGCAACAGCGGATGTATTGATTTCCAAGGACCTCTACGAATTCATTATAGAAATGAAACTGTTCCAGATAACGGTTGCCATGGATCAGGGTTTTATTCTCAGCCTGCCCTGATTTTATCATGGCAAAGAAAGGAGCAATCCCCGTACCGGTGGCAACCCATACTGCTGGCTGCTTATCACATGTAAACTCACCCCTGGGCTCTGTGATCCAGATAGTATCTCCAGGCTCCAGCCCGGAAAGCCGCGGGGTCAGATACCCCTCCTGGATCACATTGTAGAGAATGTGTATCTCATCCTCCTTTTCTCCGCTGCATATACTATACAACCTACGGGGTCCATCCTCCTCCATGGCAATACCTATCACCTGGCCTGCCTTGAATTCAAATTCCCGTCTAAATCCAAACAAATAGATCCCTGAAGAGATCTGGTCGGAAAATGAAATAGTGACAGGCGTTACGTGGTGACTATGCTTGGCTACCATACAGTTCGCATTTTGCCGCCGTCAATGATAAAGGTCTCTCCGGTCACGTATGAGGCGGCTTCTGACAAAAGAAATATGGCTGCCTTTCCAAATTCATCAGGATCCCCATACCTGCCAAGAGGGATTTTCTCAAAGTTGATCTTCCTTACATTATCCAGGCTGAGCCTCCATTCACCGGAATTGCGCAAATCGAGCTCCTGCAGACGATCTGTATCGAAAAAGCCCGGAACCAGGTTATTGATACGGATATTATCCCTGGCCACCTGCAAGGAAAGGCTTTTAACCAGGCTGGTAACGCCCGACCGAAACACATTTGAAAGCAGCAAGTTATCAATGGGTTCTTTTATGGAACTTGAAGTAATAGTTAAAATGGATCCTGATTGTTTACGACGCATTACAGGCAGCACCTCACGAATCAACCTCACTGCACTCATCAGAGTGTTTTCATAACCGGCCAGCCAGGCTGAGTCGTCGATCTCATCGAACACTCCCGGAGGAGGTCCGCCGCCGTTGATCACCAATCCATCAATGGCGCCCAGCTTGTTCTGGGTATCTTTCACCCACCTGACAATGGAACCAGCATCGGCTACATCCAGGGTGGAGGCATATACCTTGGCACCTGGCAATTCCTCCAAACGACGGCCGGCTGCTTCGTTGATGTTTTTTTTACTTCGGCTGGCTATAGAAACCACAGCTCCTTCCTTTGCTGCCTGACGGGCTATACCAAAGCCAAGCCCTTTGCTGGAAGCTGCCACCATAATCACTTTGTCTTTTAATCCCAGATCCATTTTACACTTGTCTTTTTCTTTTAAGTCCTGAGTAACTAACCATATTTGCCAATACCTGATGATAGCCACCTTCATCTAGAATTACCTGGCGCTCTTCATAATTGAGACACTGGAGGTCAGCGAAATCATCAAGCACCTTCTTCTCATCAAAAAGCATTTCTGGAGATTGGGGTCCCCCGGTACCGTTCCCAAGCTGTGAAACATGAAAAGCTTCCAATATGACTCTCCCGCCCGGTTTGAGGGCCCTGATAACATGAGAATGCAAGAGTTTTCTCACCGTTGGAAGGGCGTGAAAGTAAATTAGCCCAACTACCTCGAATTGTTCTTCCAGGAAAGTGTAATCCTCCATACCGCAAACCTGGTATTCGATCTCCACACCCCTTTCCTTAGCAAAGCCAAGTGCCTTTTCAGCACCTATCTTGCTCTGGTCAAATGCTACTACCCTCCAACCTCTGGAAGCTGCGTACACGGCATTCCTTCCCTCACCCTCACCGGGCAGTAACAGGCTGGCAGGAGTCAGAGAGTCTATCTCCGAGGCAAAGTACCTATTGGGTTCTTTCCCGTACACAAATTGTTCCGTATCATATCTCTCATCCCAGAATGTGTTCATGGCTGTAACGAATTAGCTTTACAAAGTGGATTCATCCTTGGGCTCCCAGAGCTCAATTTTATTGCCTTCCGGATCCATGATCCATCCAAATTTTCCATAGGGGTACTCCTCCATTTCGCCCACGATTTCCACCCCTTCCTCTCTAAGCTTTATTAATAACTCTTCCAGGTTCTCCACCCTGTAGTTGAACATGAACTCTTTTTTGCTGGGTTGATAATAGGTAGTATCCTGGGGGAACGGACTCCAGACCGTAGTTCCTATTTTATCCGGTTGATCTTTGTGTCGCCAGTGGAACATGGCTCCATAGTCACCCGCATCAATATGCAGGTGCTTTTCATACCACTCTTTTATAGCTTTTAGATCACGGACTTTAAAAAATACCCCGCCCAAACCGGTTACTCTCTTCTTCATAGTATAGAGATAACCATAAGTAGCGCTAAATGTTGGGATTAAAATATTTTTACTTACTTGCACCGCAAATTAAATCTGATCGTGATGAAAAAGTTACATCTAGTATTGCTGAGCCTGTTGTTGTCTTCTCCTGCGGTTTTTGGCGGAGGATTGGTTACCAACACAAACCAGAGTGCTGCATGGGCCAGAACCCTTACCCGACATGCTGCATTTGGAATTGATGCCGTTTACTTTAATCCGGCGGGTGTAGGATTACTTAATAACGGAATTCACCTATCTGTTTCAAATCAATCCATTTTTCAAACCCAGCAGATTACAAGTAGTTATCCATTTATTACAGGTAATCCCAAGACGTATGAGGGTACAGTATCTGCCCCGGTATTCCCAAGCGTTTATGCAGCTGTGAAAATGGGTAAATGGGCATTCTCCGCCGGAGTGAATGTAGTTGGAGGAGGAGGAGGAGCTGATTTTACAGGCGGACTTCCATCCTTTGAGATCCCTGTGTCATCTTTGGTGCCTTTACTGCAAACCAATTTAGGGACCCTTGATCAGGGTATATTCGAAGCTACAGGCTGGAATCCCGGTTATTCAAATATTACAGGGTATAATATGAATGCTGCATTTAATGGCACATCCATGTACCTTGGATACCAGGTTGGAGCCACTTATACCATAAATGATATGATCTCAGTTGCCGCAGGAGCCAGATATGTGATGGCCTCCAACACCTATGAGGGTTCATTGACCGGGGTTACTATTGATGCTCCGTATGGAGGCACTCAGCCCCCGGGAGATTATATCAGAACCCTGCTGATCATACCCGGATTGGATGAGGGCACTTTAGCCACATTATCAGCCACCGCGGATGCGCTTGATGCACAAACTGCAGATGCCAGTGTAGATGCAGTACAAAAAGGATCGGGAGTCACTCCGTTCGTGGGGCTTAATGTTCACCTTAGCGACATGTTGAATGTGGCGGTTAAGTACGAGCACCACACAAAACTTGAATTAACCAACGATACCGAGGCAGATGATGTGAATATGTTTCCCGATGGTGCAAAATCGAGGGCAGACCTTCCCTCCCTGATCTCCATGGGTGCGCAATTGAAACCGATTCGGAAGCTGACAGCCAGCCTGGGAATCACTTATTATCTGGACAAATCGGCCTATTATGGAAATTATGAGACCGATGTAGATGATAATCCTGTTATGGCAGAGGATGGAATCTCTTTTGTTCAAATAGACAATCAATCCACCATTGATAACAACACTTTTGATGTTTCTGCTGCACTTGAATACAGGATCATTGACATGATAGGTATCAGTGCGGGATACTCCCTTGGTCAGGTTGGAGTTAACAACAGTTATCAGTCAGATCTGAGTTATAACCTGAATACCAACACGGTGGCAGGTGGTTTTGTGGTTAATCTTTTCAATAGACTGGCCATCAATGCCGGTGTGGTGTATGTCATGTACCAGGAGGCCGATGTGGCCGGAGTGTATGATCTGATGGGAACCCCGGTAAACTACTACACCAATTACTTGAAGAACACCATGCTTTTTGCCGTTGGGATTGATGTTAGCCTGTAACCAGGTTTCACCTTATTGGTTGACTATTAATAATAGCCCGGTGGGGTACCGGGCCCAATTAACAAAGTAGCATATCGAAGGAGATCACTCAATCTATGTGTCTCCTTCGAGCCGGCTGATCACCACAGCACCTACACTATCACTGTACACATTGACCATGGTGCGGAACATATCCAGGATCCGGTCCACAGCCAGGATCATGGCCACACCCTCCAGGGGAAGGCCCACTGCATTCAAAATGATTGACATCATCACCAGTCCGCTCATAGGTATACTGGCTGCGCCAACGGATGCGAAAACCGCTGTGATAACGATGATTCCCTGTTGCGCAAGCCCCAGATCAAATCCGTAAACCTGTGCAATAAAAATAGTAGCCACACATTCATACAGGGCGGTGCCATCCATATTGATGGTAGCCCCGATTGGCAACACGAAACCTGCTGCCTTTTTCGATGCGCCGGAAACCTCAGTGACCGCTTTCATGGTGAGGGGCAGGGTTACGATGGTGGAGCATGTGGAAAAGGCGGTCATTAGTGCAGAAAGCATTCCCCGGTAGTGAATTACCGGTTTCAACTTTCCTATATATTTCAACAGGAGGGGAAGCGTTATAAAAAAATGAATAGCTAACCCGGCCAGAACTACCAGGAAGAATTTACCCAGGGAAGCAAAGGCCTCAAATCCGGTCTTGGCCACGATACCAGCAATAATACCGAATACACCAATGGGAGCGGTCCAGATCACGAAAGAAGTAAGTTTCATCATTGCCTCAAAGGCAGCCCTGAACAGGTTGCCCATGAGATCCCGTTGATCTGTTTTGAGTTGTGTAACGAAAAAACCAAAGAGCAACGAGAAAAATATCACCGGAAGCACATCCCCATTAGCCATTGCCTGAAAAGGATTTTCCGGAATGATATTTAATAAGAGCTCACCAAACCCCTGGTCCACCACTCCTATGCCTTCGGGTTGTTCGGTAAGTCCTATGGAGGCCCCTTTGCCGGGTTTGAAGATATTCACCAGGATTTGTCCGGTAAAAATAGCCAGCAAGCTCGTAGTAATGTAATAGGTAATAGTTCGTAAACTTATTAATCCCAACCCTTTACTACTTCCTACCTGAATGACTGCACTAATGATCGAAGTGATCACGAGAGGCAAGATCGCCATACGAAGGAGCCGCAAAAACAACTCTTTCATGGGTTCAGCCACAGGCAAAATGGATTCTCCGACCCACCACCCCATGAGTATTCCAAGGATGAAACCGGCAAAGATCAGATAGGTCAGGGTATGTTTTCTGGAGAGCATTTCTCAATTAAGGGAAAAAACGGGAGAAATAAAAGGAGTTACTTATTAACAACACTTCATATATCTCCCTATAACCTCTATTTTTGAAGTTCAATGATCTGATAGTGACCACTCCTAAAAATATCGTTGAAACCCCTTTGATGAGGCAATACTACTCAGTCAAGGCCAAGCATCCTGATGCCGTATTATTATTCAGGGTTGGTGATTTCTATGAAACTTTCGGGGAAGATGCCATCCGCACCTCTGAGATCCTGGGGATCACACTGACTAAAAGAGCCAATGGGGCAGCTTCCTCTGTGGAGCTGGCAGGATTTCCGCACCATGCCCTGGATAACTACCTTCCAAAATTGGTCAGGGCAGGAGAGAGGGTGGCCATTTGTGAACAGCTTGAGGATCCCAAGCTCACTAAAAAGATTGTAAAAAGAGGGATTACCGAATTGGTCACTCCGGGGCTTACCTATAACGACCATGTGCTGGAAAACCGGGAAAACAATTTCCTGGCCAGTGTTTACCAGGACCATCAGATCGTTGGGATTGCGTTTCTGGATATCTCCACGGGAGAGTTTTTGACTTCCCAGGGAGATGCGGCGTTTATTGATAAGCTGTTGAACAGTTTCAATCCCAAGGAGGTGCTTATTCAGAAAAGCAACAAAGAGTTGTTTACACAATCCTTCGGTGAAAGCTTAAATACGTTTGCGCTGGATGACTGGGTGTATACTGAGGATAACGCCAGAGATAAGCTACAACTTCAATTTGGAATCCAGAATCTGAAAGGATTTGGTATTAACGACATGAGTTTGGGAATAATTGCCAGCGGGGCTATCCTTCAGTACCTGGACCTTACCCAGCATACGAACATCGCCCATGTTTCCAAACTGTCCCGAATTGAACGTGACCACTACGTTTGGCTCGACAGGTTCACCATCAGAAACCTGGAGATCTTCCAGTCTCTCTATGAAGGGGCGGCTACCCTGTTGGATGTGATGGATAAAACTATCACTCCCATGGGATCACGTTTATTAAAACGATGGTTATCGCTTCCGCTGAAAGATATACTCCTTATCAGGGAAAGGCACAATATGGTGGAGTATATGTACCAGGATGAGGAGTTCAGAGAGTATTTGGCCACTCAGATTAAGCAGATTGGGGATCTGGAGCGGGTCATATCCAAAGTGGCAGTGGGACGAATCTCTCCAAGGGGACTGGTACAGCTGAAAAATGCACTGTCGGTCATCGGTCCTCTGAAAGAGAGATGTCAGCAATCGGGTGAAGTGTCACTGGAAAAACTGGCCTCTCAGCTTGATCCGTGTAGTGAGGTGAAGGAGAGGATACAAAAGGAGATTGTAGAGGAACCACCTGCTTTGCTCAACAAAGGAGGAGCTATTGCGGAAGGAGTTTCAGAGGAGTTGGACCAGCTGAGGGAGATCATGCATTCGGGCAAGGACTACCTGGTAAAGTTGCAGCAGAGAGAGACAGAGCGTACCGGAATTCCCAGTTTAAAAGTAGGATTTAACAATGTTTTCGGGTATTACATTGAGGTTCGGAACACCCATAAGGAAAAAGTCCCTGAAGAGTGGATCAGAAAGCAGACCCTGGTCAGTGCAGAGCGCTATATCACCGAAGAGTTGAAGAGCTACGAGGAGCAGATCCTGGGGGCTGAGGAAAAGAGCCTGGCACTGGAAGCGCAACTTTATCAGGAGCTGGTTGCGGCACTAGCAGGCTCTGTAGAAGCCATTCAGCTCAACGCCTCTCTGGTGGCCAGGCTTGATTGTCTCCTCTCCTTCTCGACCATTGCCATCGATTACAGGTATTGCAGACCAGAGGTCAATGAATCCACTACCATTGATATTGCAGAGGGAAGGCATCCGGTAATTGAACGGCAGCTTCCTCCGGAGGAAGTCTATGTGAGTAATCATGTAAAACTGGATGACCAGGATCAACAGATTATTATTCTAACGGGGCC
This sequence comes from uncultured Bacteroides sp., assembly GCA_964622985.1. Classification (GTDB taxonomy): domain Bacteria; phylum Bacteroidota; class Bacteroidia; order Bacteroidales. The sequence goes on from CAZURA010000103.1 coordinate 20,465, forward strand.
CAATATGTCAGGTAAATCAGCGTACCTGAGGCAAACAGCCCTGATTACTCTTATGGCCCAGGCGGGTAGTTTCGTTCCGGCAAAAGAGGCTCGAATTGGCTGGGTGGACAAAATATTTACACGGGTAGGGGCCTCTGACAATCTCTCGTTGGGTGAGTCCACTTTTATGGTTGAGATGCTGGAGGCTGCCAGCATTCTGAACAACCTTTCGGAACGTAGCCTGGTGATTCTGGATGAGATAGGCAGGGGGACCAGCACCTACGACGGAATATCCATCGCATGGGCCATGGTAGAGTTCATTCATGAACAACCCGAAGGAAAGGCAAAAACCTTGTTTGCCACCCATTACCATGAGCTGAACGAAATGGAAGCCTCATTTGACAGGGTAAAAAATTACAACGTCTCCATAAAAGAGCTGGATGACCGGGTGATCTTCCTGAGGAAGCTGATACCCGGGGGGAGTGAGCACAGTTTTGGTATTCATGTGGCGCAGATGGCCGGTATGCCAAACAGTGTGGTGAAACGAGCCGATGAGATCCTTGAGGAACTGGAGAGGACCGGGGGAGAGAAGAACCTTAGCAAACCGGTGGGAGAATTGGCCGGGCAGAGAGAGGGATTACAGATGAGTTTCTTCCAGTTGGATGATCCGGTGTTGAAGCAGATCCGGGATCAGATCGCCGGACTCGATATCAATAACCTTACTCCGGTTGAAGCTCTGAATAAATTGAACGAGATTAAGAAGCTATCAGGATTATAATCAGTCTATTGAAACCAGCTGAATCAAAAAATTAGACGAAATGGGCTTGCAGGATTGGTTTTTGAGTTCTATATTTGCAGTCCATTTGCGGGAATAGCTCAGTTGGTAGAGCACGACCTTGCCAAGGTCGGGGTCGCGGGTCCGAGTCCCGTTTCCCGCTCCAGATAGAAAGAGGGTGCGAAAAGCATCCTCTTTTTTTTGGTGTGCCCGGCATGGGCGATAACTATAGGGTGAAAGTCCCGAACG
>CAZURA010000104.1:0-21392 GCA_964622985.1 uncultured Bacteroides sp.
AGAAATCCTGGACCTTTATTGGATTTTGCAACACGGGCTAGGCCGAAGGCTTACCTTTAATCAGCTATGTTGGAATAGAATGAATTTAAAGTCATGCAATATCATAACACCCTTTTCACGTTGCTCTACAAAGCAAAAAGAGTGTATCCACCAATCCTTCTTCAAAGCTCTCCCCCCCTTTTTGCAATTGCACGATTCAATCCATGAACCCACAAATGATATTGAGATATTCCATTGATTTTCAATGCTATATTAACATAATCGAGTACATTATAAGACAACTGCGACTTTCTGGCTTTGATCTGAGGATTATGAACTGTCACTATAATCAGGCATTATGTTAAATAGCCGCTTGGCCATCACACATGTGCTCCGCGCGCCCTCCGCTATGGATCATGTAGATCCGGCGTGCAGGTTTTTAAGGTTTGAATCCAATCCTGGGACGTTTCTTTTGTTCGATTTCTGCTTCCTTCGCATTTTCTATCTGGCTGAGATATTCAAGTATAACCTTTATCTGACTATCATGCCTAATAAGTCGGTTCCAAACTTGTTCCAGTTGATGAACCAAATCCTTGTTCAGGAATATAAGTTCCCGGATCTTAACGAAAGTATCAATAATAAGCATATTTACTTTCTCAGCTCTCTGGCTTTTCAGTACGCTCGAAAGCATCAGTATTCCATGCTCAGTAAATGCATACGGCAAGTATTTAATATGCTGTCCCCGCTTTAAGATCACATTTTGTGATCTTAAACGATCATATTCATTTTGAGAAAGTTGGAACATATATCTTTCCGGAAATCTACCAATATTCCTTTTCACTTGCTGGTTTAACATCCTAGTTTCAACATGGTATAACTCTGCAAGATCATAGGATAACATCACTTGTTTGCCTCGTACATTATAAATCTTGCTGATAATAATCTCTTCAGAAATAACGATTTGACTGTTTTCTTGATTCATCTCCTCCCAGCTGATTAGGTTGCCATATTTTTCATTTGCTGCTTGAGTTTATGGTCTAAATATCCCAACTATCAGCTAAATAGAATTATAAAACACTATGTCAAATGGCGAAAACCTATAAATATTGAAATGGAGGTCGCAGTTTGCGTCCTCCAATAATAGTATCATGTCGTATTAAATCGCTTCACGGAAGCACCCATTTCACGTTACTTCATAACGCAAAAAGAGTGTATTCACCACATCTTCATCAATGCTTTTACTCTCCCCTTCCTAATTCACGATTGAGCCCTGGAACCAACAAATAATCACTAAATAGTGTTGTGTATCGTTAATATGGATTTGCAGTTGATTGATTCGCTTGATTCCCCTTAATTTCATTATAAATCGATGTAACCAGGCGGGCTTCATTTTCATTGAACTCCTCCAGGACCTGTTCCAGGGTCTTATCCAGACCGATGGCTTCTTTAACTTTTTCCTGCCTTGCAACCATGGCCTGGATGTGAAATTCAATTTCAGCACGCCCAACCGGATCACTATGTCCGCTTAAGAATGTCTCAGCGTCCAGTGTCTCAATCATTTTTGTCATGGTTTTCACGTACTCGAAGGAATTCCCGTTCTTGTGGGAATGAATCAATTGTGGCCGGGTGGCGAAATACTGGTCACCCATAAAAGCAGTCTTTTCTTCGGGATAAAAGACAACTATATCTCCCGTGGTGTGTCCAACGCCAAAGTAATGGAGCTCTATCTTGTCCTTTCCCAGCCATACATTCATATTTTCATTAAAGGTTAATGAGGGTGTGAAAGGATAAAACTCAGGTTCTCCCCAGTCGGATTCACGACCGAAGTTTTCCTTAAAAAAGTCATCACGGCAGTTTTCGTGGGCAATAAAAGTCACCGAGCCAGGGAAATATCGGTTACCCATAATATGGTCTCCATCGCTATGTGTATTCACAAGGTACCTAATGGGTTTGTTAGTGAGCTTTTTAATGGCCTCAATGGTTTGATTAACAGACTCTACATTCATTTTTGCATCGATAAGCAATACCGCATTTTCACCGATAATCAGGCCTCCATTGGAGCCTTTTCCACCCAAAATCTGGTATACGTTCTCTGCTACCTTATCCAGCGTAACAGGTGATGCTTCCCTTTCCTGAGCTGTCAGTAACATACCTGTATATACTAGAAATAGTGCAATTCCTGAGATTTTGATAGTTTTCATTCCTGATGGTTTTAGTTTTATGACCTGTTTTTACTTCACGGTTCTCTGACAATGCATAGGCAAATTAGTGATAAAACACACTTTATCACAACTTTTATTCCCCCGGTATTGTTTAAACTTCTGTTCCATTCATTTTATCATCATGAATAAAATCAGAAAAGAAGATGTCAGTCAGGAAGTATTTGATCTGTATGACGAATATACGCACAATCGAATTGACAGAAGGCGATTTATAAATAAACTGTCCGCTTATGCCGTCGGAGGAATTACAGTGGCTTCACTTCTTAGTTTTATCATGCCTAAATACAAGGAAACCCTTCAGGTTCAGCCAGATGATCCCGGGCTGGATTCGACATATATTACTTACAAATCCCAAAAAGGTGGTGGTGAGATCAAGGGCTTGCTTTCTATGCCTGCCGATACCCATACAAAACTACCGGGAATCATTGTGGTGCATGAAAACCGGGGCCTTAATCCCCATATAGAGGACGTAGGACGAAGAGCTGCACTGGCTGATTTTATTTCCCTGGCACCAGATGCCCTTACTCCCCTTGGAGGTTATCCAGGAAATGATGATGATGGAAGGACACTGCAGCGTCAGCGTGACCGCAATGAAATGCTTGAAGATTTTATCGCAGCCTACGAGTATTTAAAAGCTGATCCGAAATGCACCGATAAAGTAGGTGTGGTTGGTTTTTGTTTTGGAGGATGGATCTCCAACATGATGGCCGTGAGGATTCCAGATTTATCAGCTTCAGTACCCTTTTACGGAGGTCAGCCTCCTCTTGAGTCGGTACCGGAAATCAGTGCCCCCCTCCTGCTGCATTACGCAGGTCTGGATACCCGGGTCAATAAAGGCTGGCCGGCTTATGAAGAAGCATTGAAAAAGCACAAAAAGGACTATACAGCATACATGTATCCAGATGTAAATCATGGATTTCATAATGATTCCACTCCCAGGTACGACAAAGCGGCAGCGGAGTTGGCCTGGCAGAGAACCATTGATTTCTTTAAGGAAAAACTGGCTTAAATCGTATGTTTAACCGCTTGGTTGTTACGCCGTATAATTCAGCCAAGTTATTGCTTATCATGACCTTTTGTCCCCCATTTAGATTTTCGTTTTTTCTTCTTGCGGTTCTTTTGATATTCCTCTTCTTCTTTCAGGAGGGATTGCCAGTCGCTGGAACTGTTTTCTTCAGAGATGTCCAGGGTGTTCTGGTAATCACCTTTCGATATTTCTACCCTGTGGATCACTTTCCCCAGGTTCTTCTCTATGGTGGTTAACAGCTCTATTTCTTCAGAACTGCAGAACGAAATGGCCTGCCCTTTCTGAATACCGCGGCCTGTCCTCCCCACCCTGTGAACATAATGTTCTGATGATTCGGGCAGATCATAATTTATCACGTATTCCACATCCGGAATATCTATGCCTCTGGCACTCACATCGGTGGTAATCAGAACTTTCAACTCTCCATTTCTAAAATTTTGCATGGTGCGCTCACGCTCTTCCTGCAATTTATCACTGTGAATACTTTCAGCTGTAATATTGACTCTTTCCAGCGCTCCTTTAACCCGCTCGGCCCTGACCTTGGTTCTTACAAAAACCAATATTTTCTTATCGGCATAATTCTTTATCACATTTTCTAAAAAGAAGCGCTTGTCATCCATCTCTATAAAGGCTACGGCATGTTCAATGTTCTTGGCCACAGGATCTTTGGGTGAAATCTGGATGCGAATGGCATTTGTAACCAGGGAGTATGCAATCTTTTTAATCTTTTCGTTGATAGTGGCTGAGAAAAAGAGGGTTTGTCGGATCTTTGGAAGATGATGCATCAGATCGCGGATGTCTTTAATAAATCCCAGATCGAGCATATGGTCGGCCTCATCCAACACCAGGATTTCTACCCGCTTTAACAAGAGCGCACCCTGGCTTACCAGGTCAAACATTCTTCCTGGGGTGGCAATCAAAATATCAACGCCTTTGTTGAGTTGTGCAATTTGAGGCTCCTGATCCACACCACCATGAATGGAAAAAGAGGTGATTCGGGTATGCTTGCCTAAAGTTTTAAAAACAGCCTCTGTTTGCAAAGCCAGCTCATGGGTGGGTACCATTACCAGGCACTTTACTCCATCGGGCCGACCACTTGTTTTTCGCTCCTGCAAAACGTGCAGAACAGGTATGGCGTATGCGGCTGTTTTACCAGTACCAGTTTGTGCAATGGCCAATACATCCTCCCCTTTCAGGATGGGAGGAATTGATTTAAATTGGATATCAGTGGGTTTTTTATACCCCAGTTTAGAGATACTGGTCTTAATTCCCTCGGCAATGCGGTATTCTTCAAATTTCATTCATTTAATATTTGGCGCAAAGATCCGAATTTCCTGATCAAGGTCAAACCTTTCTCCGGAGGGTTGTTTAAACTTTTCAATGGAGAACAATATATTTGATTATCTTTGTCGAAATTTCTTAGCCGACTTTCTAACAAGGCAGTTTTCCCATTACCGGAACCCCTCTCTTTTTTTTCTGATTCAGCTAAGACCAGCGGCCCGTTAAAAGTTCGCTGATAACCAATATTTCAGCCATCAATGGCTGTGTAAAAATTATTTTTATGAGTAATACAACATTTAAGAAAAGACAAAGAACTAATTCATCACAAGTAAAATACAAGTACTCCGGTTCGCATAATAGCAATCGGAATTCCTCCAGACCGGGTTTTAAAGCATCAACCCTTGACCCTTCCCGCCTGGTGAAAGAAGCATGTCTGACAGAAGTAAAAGACTTTCGTTCAGATCGCCTCATGAAGGATTTACCCATTAGTATGAAACTAAAACAATGTCTTGAGAAAAAGGGATATGAAAGGCCAACTGAAATTCAGGACAGGACATTGGAAACATTGATGCAAGGCAAGGACCTTTTAGGCATTGCGCAAACAGGAACCGGCAAAACCGGAGCTTTCCTGGTGCCGATCATTGAACAACTGCTTCATAATAGAGAAAATAATTATGCTCTTGTTGTGGTACCTACCCGGGAATTGGCCCTGCAAGTGGAGGAAGAGTTTAAGAGTATGACCAAGGGATTGGGATTATACAGCGCATGCTTCATCGGAGGTACAAATATCAACAGGGACATGCAGGCTCTTAGAAGGCCAAGTCATGTTGTGATTGCAACACCTGGCAGGTTGCTAGACCTTACTAATCGCAGGGTGATTAATCTCAGCAAGTTCAAAACACTGGTTTTGGATGAGTTTGACCGCATGCTCGATATGGGTTTCGTGCGTGATGTGAATCGAATCATTGACGGCATGCATCGCCGAAATCAAACCATGCTTTTCTCGGCAACACTCGATAAGACACAACAATCAATGATCAACGGCATTCTTCATAATCACATTACAGTGAAGGTTAGCAGCGGTGACCGTACTTGTGATAACATAGATCAGGACATTATCAGACTGAAGTCTGGCGAGGACAAATTCAAAGTATTGCATGATATGTTATCCCAGGAAGATTTCCATAAAGTGTTGTTGTTCGAGGAGACCAAACACAGGGTAAGTAAGTTGTGCGTCAAACTGAATAGAGCTGGAATTCCTGCTGATCAAATCCATGGTAATAAAAGTCAGAACGCCAGACAGGCTGCACTTAAGGCATTTAAACAGGGACGTGTTCGGGTATTGGTGGCTACTGATGTCGCATCGCGTGGACTTGATATTTCAGATGTCTCCCACGTAATAAATTACCAGGTGCCACAGACACATGACAGCTACATACATCGAATCGGGCGTACAGGTCGTGCCGGTAAGGTCGGAAAGGCATTTACGTTTGTAAACTAAGTGAATACTAAGAGCCCTCAATTGCAAGTTCTTATTATTGTGCAGTATCAATGAAATACCTGAAAAACACATACAGAGCATTGCGAGAGGGTTTGCGAAAATTCACAAAGCCGAAAACAGTTCTGAAGTTCCTCCTTTACCTGCTGTCTGGTTTGATGTGTATCCATGGAGTGCTCATTCTGCTGGTTTATGCGGGCGCATTTGGTAGATTACCAAGCAATCAGGACCTTAAAGGCATTCAAAATCCCATTGCTACGGAGATATATTCAGCTGATGGTGTACTCATGGGAACGTACCACCTTGAGAACAGGCAATATCTCGAGCCTTCGGAGATACCAGAAACCGTCAGGAATACCCTTATAGCTACTGAGGATGTCCGGTTTTACACGCATAATGGAATCGATCTGCGGAGCCTGTTCCGGGTGATGGTCAAAACCCTGCTCCTGGGGAATGAGGGTTCCGGTGGCGGGAGTACACTGACCCAGCAGCTGGCCAAAAACCTCTATCCCCGACATGATTTCGGTGTTCTCAGTATGCCTGTGAATAAAGTGAAGGAGATGGCCACTGCCAGACGTATGGAAAAAGTCTATTCCAAAGATCAAATCCTGGAGATCTATCTCAGCACGGTCTCCTTCGGGGAGAATACGTTTGGGATTAAAGCTGCTTCCAGGCGATTCTTCAACAAGGATCCGCAGGAGTTGCATCTGGATGAGACAGCTGTACTCGTGGGTATGCTAAAGGCAACACAGAACTACAATCCTGTGCTGCATCAGGAAAGAGCCCAGAGCCGCCGTAATGTAGTGCTGGCCCAGATGGCCAAATATGGTTTTATCGAGGCTTCCAGGAGAGATTCACTGCAGCGTATACCTTTGGTGGTAGATTACCATCCATTACCCCATAATGCAGGTATTGCTCCCTATTTCAGGGAGTTTATCAGGACAGAGCTGGATACCTGGTGCAGGGAGCATTACAAAAACGAGTCAGAACACTACAACCTTTATACCGATGGCCTGAAGGTATTTACTACCATTGACAGCCGATTGCAAGGATATGCTGAGGAGGCGGTGCAGGTGCACATGACCCGTCTTCAGGAGATCTTTGAGAAACAGTGGAAGAGTGACAACCTGTGGAAAGGTTTATCAGAGAAACAGTTACTTGTTAACTATGAGGGAGTGCATCAGCCGGGAATGGCATCGGAAGCGCCGCGAAAAATGGAAGTATTCACGTGGAAAGGACCACTGGAAAGAGAGTATAATACGCTTGATTCCATCAAGCATTACCTCAAATTCCTACAAGCTGGCTTTATGGCCATGGATGTGAGATCCGCTGAGATCAAAGCATGGGTAGGCGGGATCAATCATGAATACTATAAATACGACCATGTCCTGGCCAAGCGTCAGGCGGGCTCTACCTTCAAACCTCTGGTTTACCTGGAAGCACTTGAACAGGAGATCTCTCCCTGCGACTACTTCCCCAATGACAGTGTGGTGTATCCGGAATATGATGACTGGACCCCAAGAAACGCAGATGGAGTTTACGGGGGGTATTATTCCATGAAGGGTGCATTGGTTCACTCGGTAAACACGGTGAGCGTCAATCTGCTGATGCAGGTAGGTATTGACAGTGTGCTGGAGCTGTGCCAAAAAGCCGGTATCAAGTCCCAGTTACCTGCTGTTCCTTCCCTGGCCCTGGGCTCTGGTGAAGTTTCACTTCTTGAAATGGTGGGAGTTTACCAGGCCATTGCCAATCAGGGTATAGCTAAAGAAGCGGTGTATATTTCCAGGATTGAGGATCGGAATGGAAAGGTGTTGAAAGCCAATCACCCTGTCTCTGAAGGAACTGCAATCTGTCGTCCGGGGAATGCTGAATTGATGATTGAAATGTTACGGAGTGTGGTGAACGAAGGTACAGCTGTAGGGTTACGCACAAATTTCAATCTTGCGGCTGATATTGCAGGAAAAACCGGAACGACACAGAATTACACCGATGGCTGGTTCATTGGTTTTACACCAGAACTGGTAGCAGGTACCTGGGTGGGAGGTGACCTGCAGAATGTACGCTTTCAGAATATGCAGTATGGTCAGGGAGCTTATACAGCCATGCCCATCTGGTCCGGTTTTATGAAAAGTGCTTTTCGGGATGATCACTGGAGATTTTTGCAGGAGGAGGTCTTCGAGATCCCTGAAACTGTGAAGAACCAGCTGACTTGTGAAGAATTCAGAGAGAATCAACCCTTTGAATTCAAACCATTTCGAAAGCTGAAGGAAAGAAAGCTTTTCAAAAAACTATTCAGGAGAAAACGAAGATAGAGCTCTACCCTATTTACATCCCTCTGAAAGCGATGCCAATGCGGCGAGGATTTTCTTTGCCATCAGAATGTCATCGGAGTAAATAATGAAATTATCTTCGAAATCATCTGCTTCCCCGTTTTCGTAGGGTTTAATGAGCTTTTCATTTCCCTGGGTTTCCAGATTAATTATTATCAGTTTTCCTTTGACAGAAAAGGATGAACTGCCTGCATGAATATCGGAAACATGGAACTCATACCTGTATTCATCACTGCCACCTTTGCTGTCTGTTTCCACACGTGTAAAACTCATTTTACAATCTTCTCCCTCCCCGACCTCTAGCTTCTGTTCATATTGATCATCCGGTAAATCGATGTTCTGAATATTACCGGAGAGGAATGCCATGGCTTCCTTCCTGCTCATGGTCGCTCTCTCCTCCACCCCGGAGTTTTCCTTCAGAAAACGGATGGCAGCTACGAAATTTTTAGCTGCCAGTGGATCAAAGAACAGAATTTCAGTGATACCCGTGAAATTCTGATGAACTCCATTATCGATCTTTTTAATGTATTTGCCATTCTCCGTTTCGAGGGGTACGTATAATTTTCTGCCGCTCACTTTTATATCCAGATCATCCAGACTAATATCTTCAGGGTACAGGATATAGCTGGTTTCAGCACTCTCCCCATCAGCTTCAGTCAATTTCCTCTCAATAACCAGCTGATTTTCAATATCCTCCATGATGTTCAGTTTTTGCGCATAGGTATCTCCATCTATTTCTATCAAATCAATGTTATCTGTGAACCATGAGCTGATCTCGCTGATGCTGTTGAACTCTTCTATTCTCTCTACACTGCTGCCGATGGCGTGCTCAAATGCATTGAGTATATCCCGGGCAACGTCTATATCAGCAGTGCGGAAGTCCAAATCCGAGGAGTAACCTGTCACTTTTCCGTCTTTCGTTTTACGAATGAAGTCACGATCGTCTTTTGTATCCATTTTAATGGTGATGCCGTACTTTGAGACCTCGAACTTAAGTTTATCCTTAATATCCGTCAGATAGAACGAGTATGTGACACTCTCGGCGCTACCGCCGGACTCTGATTTTCCTATCTTGAAATCTACTAAACCGGACGGTGAGGTATCATAGTGGATGCTGTTGGTAAACAGATCATCATCTACTTTAACCTCCCCTAAATTATCCTTAACAAATGCCAGGGCGGCACTGTAGGAATCCCACTTAGGCCTTTCAGGAATGGTATGGGATACTGCATATGATAAGGCATGGACAATCTGCCTGGCTGACTCTATATCATTTGCATATATCGGTACTTCATTAGCAAACATAGTTCCGGATGAGGATTCAATTTGGATGTATCTTTTGCCTTCCTTTACGGGGGCCTCCACCGTAAGGGTTGTTCCAGAGATTTTCAGATTAATCCCTGATGGATCCATATCGCTCAGGTCAAATAAGTACCTCAATGATTCCTCTTCGCCTTTTTGATTCACGGAACTAGCCAGAAAATCAACGAGATAATCCTTGCTGCCCTGTTGAAATTTCTGGTCCCATTCAATCTCCTCATCTGTAGTTTTCCCCACATTGTTTATCAGCCACGCTAATGCCTGATCCTTGTTTTCCCATGTTGCCTGTGTCTCCTTGCAACCCGTGATTTTTTCTTTCATAACCGAAAGGAAAGACCTGGCCATATCGACCTCATTCATCGTGATCTTTATCTCTTCCGTATACCCATCCAATTCTCCTTCTTCATAATAAGAGATGAATTTCTGGGAGCGGAAAGTCTCCATGGAGATGTTGAGGGCTTTTCCTTTAGCTTTAAAACTGAGTGCATCAGGATCAATATCAGAAAGATAAAAGATCCAGGAACGTTTTTCCTTATTACCTTTCTTGTCCGTATGAAGCTCTTCGAATCTGAGCTTGCATGCATTGCTTTCCACCTGAGTGAAATTATATTGATAGGTGTCGCTGCCAATTAACATTTCACTGTCAAAATCATCCAACCAGGATAGTTTTTCCTGCGATTGGAGAGGTTGAGAAATGAGTAAAGTCAGAGCTGTGAACAGGATTGAGAAGTAAGGTACCCGTGTTGACATAAGGCTGAGTATTTGTTTGTATAGAATAAATATATGAATTCTTAATAACTATAATCGAACCAACAGACGAGGCATTCCCTTGACATCCAATTGCATTCCTGGTCTTACTGTTTCCTGAAGATATAGATATTGTCTCTCTGGAGTTCGGCTGCCACACGATCAAATATAAAGCCTGTTTTTTCTACCTGGGAGAGTAACTCCTTTTTTGGGGTGGCATGATCGCTGTTCCCTCCTTTTCTTTCGGGAATACCTTCAATGATAACCAGTGTTCCAGAGGATTTCAATGACGTATATGCATGCTTCAAAACCTGTACAGGGTCACTGATGTGATGATAGGTATTTACCATGAAGATCATATCAATTTCATTATCAGGGAGCAGTGGATCATACTCCTGCCCGAGAATTGTCGTGATGTTCTTCAAATTATCTCGCTTACATCGAAACTCCAGGTATTCAAGTGATTCCTTATCAATGTCATTGGCAAAGATATGGCCTTCCTCGCCTACCTCATCCGCCAGAATCACAGTATATCTGCCTCTTCCTGCACCAATCTCCCCTACTACCATTCCCTCTTTCAATTCGATGGCCTTTAGGACTATTTCGGGCGGTTGCTGGCTTGTCTGGTATTCTTCCCAACCGTCAGGATCCTGCGATAACAGTTGGGTTGAGCAAGTGATACTGCAAAACAGAATGAACAGTGTTTTTGTAATATCCTGATTCATGGTCTTGGTATTTACACATATAAATATATGGAGTAATTCTTTAACTATTGGATATCACAATCTGTGATTTTCAACTACACATTCCCTTTTGTTGCACCCCAGGCTCCCCCTCCCGGGGTTTCGATAACCAGCAGATCGCCGGGATCGATTACAGTGGAGCTGATCGAATCCAGTATGGTTTCGGTTCCGTTTGCCCGAATGACTTTCTGGTTACCAGGTTTACCATCCTCTCCGCCTTCCAATCCATAGGGACCACTTCTTCTTCGTTGGGTGAGTACGGAAAGCTCCACTTTCTCCAAAAAACGAATCTCCCGGAGCACTCCGTTACCTCCGTTGTGCTGACCTTTTCCTCCTGTACCCGGCTGAATTTCAAATCTTTCAAGATGGACCGGATAGCGGTATTCCATGATCTCGGGATCAGTGATCCGGGTGTTGGTCATGTGATGATGAACCGCATCGGCACCATGGAAGTCAGGGCCGGCTCCGCATCCTCCGCAAATGGTTTCATAGTAACCGAAATTGTCATTTCCAAACAGGATGTTGTTCATGGTGCCCTGGCTGGCGGCCTGCAGCTTAAGTGCTTTGAGCAAGGTGTCGGTAAGCCGCTGACTCACTTCCACATTCCCTCCCACCAGTGCGGGGCATTCAAACGGATCATCGGGAAATGGCGGATTCAGCATGCCCTCGGGCAAAATAACTTCAATGGGTTCAAGCATCCCGTCGTTCAGGGGGATCTCCTCTTTCAGGAGTAGTCTGAGCACATACATGACCACTGAGTGAACAATGGCCGGATTTGCATTGAGATTGCCGGGGTGCACCCCCCCAGTTCCGGTAAAATCAATGACCAGAGTATCCTTTCTATGGGTCAACTTGACCTCCAGAGGGGTACCATCATCCAGGAATTCACGGGCATGTCCGTTTTGTATGGGATAGTTCTGAATGGTCTCTATGGTTTTATGGGTAGCATGTTCTTTCAGGAGCCTCATGAATCTTGTAAGCTTCTCAATACCATGATTTTCAGCGAGATCTAGCAGGTCATAAGCTCCTTTTTTGTTGGCCGCCAGTGCCGCATTGAGGTCGGCTAGGTTTTCTGCCACATTTCGTGTAGGATAGGGGCTCTTCGTAAGCAGCTCTTCCATCCCGTTCCAGTTCACCTTCCCTCCTTTTACCAGGTAAAATGGCTTTATGACCACACCCTCTTCAGCCAGTGACCGGGCCCCCGGGGGCATGGATCCCGGGCTGATCCCTCCAATCTCAGCGTGATGGGCCCGGTTCACCACAAAACCGATTCTCTTTCCCTCCGGGGTATGCACCGGACTGACCAGGGTGATGTCAGGAAGGTGTGAGCCTCCGTAAGCCGGATGGTTGGTGACCAGCGTATCTCCGGGTCCCATGTCATATTGTTGCAACAGGCTTCGAATACAAATACCCAGGCTGCCCAGGTGAACAGGAATATGTGGGGCATTGGCCACCAAATACCCATTAGCATCCACTAAAGCACATGAGAAATCTAAACGTTCCTTTACATTTACCGATACAGAGGTGTGTTGTAACATGGCTCCCATGTTCTCAGCAATGCTCATAAAGCGACGCGAGAACAACTCAAGTTCGGCTTCGGGAGTAAGGTGATCAGCCTCGATATTCGTGGTTTGGCTTTCCTCAGTCAATACCAGGGATCCCTGCCCATTCATCCTACAGCTCCACCCCTGCCCAACAAAGGTAGTACTGTAAGGATCTAAAATCAGCGCGGGTCCAACTATTTGGTTTCCCGGACCTAGTCTCTCGCGCAGGTAAACCGGATGTCCCAAATCATTGTGATGGAGGGGTTCACAAACCATATGATCAGCTCTCAATTTCGGCTTCCGAGACTCTCTTTTCTTCGCTGAAGCTACTACCCTGACCGATTCAATTTCCACCATTCGCTCCTCATTGAAATGACCGTAGATGGAGGTGTATACAGAGCGAAAATCCTCTACTAATTGCTTCTGAGAACTCCAGTTAAGTTCAATGGTAGATTCCTGGCCTACAAATCGCAGGAAGACCAGCCGCGTTCGAATGATAGCTTCGTTTTCAGAAACTCCTTCGGCAATGAGATTTCTTATTGCCTCCTTTTCAAGATCCGGGAAGAGATCAGCTATTTCTATTGAATGGTTGAGAGGTTGCAGCACCTGTTTCTCCGCAAAACGCTCAATCACAGCTTCTCCAATGCCATATGCGCTGAGCAATCCGGCATCTTCAGGGATCAGAACGGTATTGATATTGAGTAATCCGGCTATACTGCAGGCATGCATACCTCCCGCCCCACCGAAGGCGACCATGGCATATTCTGCGGGATTGTACCCCTTTCCGGTTGAGATTTTCTTAATGGCACCAGCCATGGTTTCATTGGCTATCCTGAGAAATCCGGCAAGCAGATCATGCTCATCAGGCCTGGATCCTGAACGTTCGGCGATCTGATCCAGTATCTCTCTGAGTTTTACCCGAGCCTCTTCAGGGAATACGGGTATATTAAATTGTCCGGGATCCAACCGCCCCGATAAGAGATTCACATCGGTTATGGTCAAAGGTCCGCCCGCACCATAACAGGCCGGTCCCGGCAAAGCCCCGGCACTCTCGGGGCCTACCACCAGCTTATATCCGTCATAGCTGCATATGGATCCTCCCCCGGCAGCCACCGTTTCAATGGTGAGGGCCGGACTGTGAATATGGGCCGATCCCACGTTGAGCTCAAAGCAATATTCCAATTCCCTGTCGTACCGTGAAACATCTGTGCTGGTACCACCCATATCGAAACTGATGACTTTATGAAAGCCTGCTTCAGCTCCCATGGCTGCCGCTCCCACTACTCCACCGGCAGGTCCGCTTAACAGGCTGTCTTTGGGCATGAACTGGTCAGCCTTCACCAATCCCCCGGCGCTGGTCATCACCCAGAAACGATTCCCGTGTACCTTTTTACTTATCTGTCTGATATACTGATCAATAATAGGCGATAAATAGGCATTTACCTCAGTGGTTTGTGTGCGAAACAGGTACTTTATCAATCCTGAAAGCTGATGCGAGACCGAGATATATTGCATTCCCTCCTCCTCAATAATAGTTCGAACCAGCTTCTCATGTGCAGGATTTATCCAGGAGTGCATAAGTGCCAATCCGATAGTCTGAATTCCCGCTTTCCGAATGATGCCTACTGTTTCACGGATCGAATCCTGGTCAGGGATATGCAGCACTTTTCCGGTGGCATCCACTCTTTCATTCACTTCCATGATCAATTCTGTCAAAGGAGGGGATTTAATTACCTCACTGGCGAAAATATCCGGACGCTGCTGGTTGCCGATGCTCAGCAGATCTTTAAATCCTTTGGTCACCAGCATGGCTGTACGTGCTCCCTTATATTCAAGCAATGCATTGGTTCCTTTAGTGGATCCCAAACGAATCTCCATCTCCGGAAAGGACTTACCCAATGGAGTTTCAGTGACCAACCTGGCACATAAAACCGGTGCTTCTTCGTGGGCGGTAATCTCAAACAGGGAGTTTTCGGTATTCAGTTGAGCCGGAACAGTGGATTCGAGTATCATCCGGCGGTTGATGGGATTGAATTGTTTAATGAGTATGGGTGTATGATCGATTTCCAGGCACCGGAAGGTATACCCTGCAAAAAGGTCGGTGTGTACTCCCCAATCGGATGATATTTCTATTTCTGAAGATGAGAATATGCGAATAATACCGGCACGGAGAGAGGAGCTGGAGAGCACTTTTCGGCGGACTGTTTTACCCTCCGGAGTGCGGGCAATGCAATCGGTAAAAGTACCTCCGGTGTCAATATTTAGGGTATACATGAATTTACAGGGTCTTCCAGATTAAATAAGTCCGCTCACGGATAGTATGGTTCTGAATCCGAGAAAGATCGCGATAAGGACAACAAAACCTCCTATGATATTTAAAGACATACGATTATGATACTCACCAAGTAATTTCTTATCATTCATCACCCATAGAAGGTATATGGCAATGATGGGTAATAACACTCCATTGGCCGCCTGGGCGAATACTATGACAGGAACAGGTTTTAAACCTACGGCAGATAACAGGATACCCACTGCCAGTATAACCATCCAAATGGCCCTGAATTTGATGGATTTGAGCTCTTTTTTCCAGCCCAGTATGCCACAGATCGCGTAGGAAGCGGCCAGAGGTGCAGTAATCGCTGAGGTTATACCGGCTGCAAACAAGCCTGTCCCGACAAATCCTGTGGCCCAGTTACCTAAGATGGGTTCCAGTTGGAGAGCCAGGTCCGCAGCATCTTTTATCTCCTTTCCGGAACCAAAGAAAGCGGCTGCTGAAGTGATCACAATAGAAATGGATACCAGGCCGCCCAGCAGGATGGAAACCCAGATATCCAGTTGGGCCGCTTTCAGATCCTCCCTGGTTTTCCATTTTTCCTGGACAATGGCAGCATGCAGAAACAGGTTATATGGTACCACAGTAGTACCTACTAAACCGGCGACAGTCAGAGCAGCTCCCTTTGGAATCTGCGGAATGAAAAGGCCATTCATAACCTCCCCCAGCCTGGGTGCCAGCGAGATCATGGTAACAAGAAAGACCACGCTCATCAGAATAACCAGGGTAACCAGGATTTTCTCAAGTACTTTATAGTTGCCTAATAATAGCAGTGCAAAGGCAAGAACTCCGATCACTGGTCCCCATAATCTATGACTGATGTCAGCAGAACCAAACAAGGAAAGCTCTCCAACAAGCGCTTCCAGCCCCAATACTCCACCCAGTATATTCCCGGTCTCATAAGCTGCATTACCAATACCAATGGCTGAGATGATAAGTAAAACCGATATCACCCTGCCTGCCCCTGCAGGAAACTGTGCATGAAGGGCCTCACCAAGACCTTTTCTGGCGACAATACCCAATCGTGCTGCCATCTCCTGGAGCACTATAGTGGCGATCACAGAGAAGAGCAGAGCCCATAAGAGAGCGTATCCGTAACCGGCACCGGCAAGGGTACAGGTGGTAATGGTTCCCGGACCGATGAATGCTGCTGTTACAAGGGCGGCGGGGCCAATAGAGCGGAGCCTGAATTTCATTACGATTTTAATAGCTCAGGCAAAGATATGCATCTCTCAGTTTTTTCGTAACTTATAGCTTATTCTGAACTAAAATGATAAGGAAGATATTCCATTCTTCACCTTTTCATCAGGTTCTCTATTTCGGGCTTCTCCCGGTATGTGCTCTTTCGTTGGGAGGCTTCGTTTACCTCTTTCTGCGGCCTCCTGAATATGCATTTTTCGGTTGGATCGATGCATGGGAAATAGAGAAATGGGCCCATTTGTCCAAGTGGTATTCTCCCTCCCGTTCTTCAATCCTTCTCAACTGGATAGTATACTCCCTGCCCAATGGTTTATGGGCATTTTCCTATGCTTTTATTATCACGGCAATCTGGTCAAATCGCAAATCCTGGCTGAGGTTTTTCTGGCTGGCCAGCATTCCGATCCTCATAATTGGATTTGAGATGCTTCAATATACCGGTGAAATCCCGGGTACTTTCTGTGTTCAGGACCTGGCTCTGGGAATCATCGGGCTTTGTCTGGGGTATTTACTTGGAAAGAAATCGAAAAAAATGAAAAGCTATGAAGAAACTTCTACGAGTTAAATCCGTTTTGTTATCTCTCCTCTCGGCTGGGATTTTAGCCTTTTTTGTAATAATTGCCACAGGTTCATTAGATGATCTCTTCTTTATATATGGTATAACACAAACCTGGGATTACTCGGATGACGGGGTCTACAAAAGAGTAACTGAGACTGCCAATACCAGTAACACCTATACGGGTGAGAGAGATCCCCAGGGAAGGTGGGACGGACCTCTCGTCATAGAGGAGGCAATAATTGTAGATGAATCAGGTAACACAGAGGTCTTCTCCACGGAAACGGTCACCATGGTGGAAGGAATGCGACATGGCAGAAGCGTTACCACCTATAAGGATAAGCCTGATGCCGAGGTGTGTTACCAAATGGGTCATGTGGTGGATTGTCAGAAATCAGCGTCAGCTATTTCCTCTGATGCCATTGCATACCAACACCTGGCATCACAGTATCCCTGGTATATCAATTCATTGTATCCCTATGGCTTTGACGATGACTTCATTCAAGCCTATCTGGACACCCTGGAAATGATGATATTATCCTATCCGTTCAACGAAGAAGAATTCGAAGATTATTACCAATTCGCATTAGACTCTCTGGCAGGTACTGCCTATGATACCATTATGGATGTGCACTCCATATTGAATATATTGTTGGCACTGGAAGAGATAAAGAATGCCGAGTTCAGGCTGGCAGTTATCGATCAAAGCCGTATGGCAGGCACTACTATGTATCAGGTTATCCAGACGAAATACCCGGGATATCTGCAGTTTATGAATATGGTGGGTGTGAGCAGCTTGGATTTCGAAGCTTTCTGTGAAAAGTTTGACAGCATTATGAACAGTTATGGTTCATTGGACCTGGAAGATCCCTATTTTGTTGATTCTGTAGACGTACGTATGTTCTATACGCTGGAATTTATTTCATCTGAGGAGGATACAACCGGATTAAAAAGTGCATCCCTTATGGCAACCACATTTGATGTGAGTCATTTGCCCGGAAACATCCGGGTAGAATCTTATGAAGCGCCTGAAACAACAGATGCAATTTCAACTTCTGCAGAGATAGCCGAATTTGTACTATTCACCATCTTAGAGTATTTTATCCAGGCGGACATTATCAATCGTGCCTTAAGCTATGCCTATTCTTTACATCACGCCATAATACGCACCCCGATTACATCGACAGAATACCTTGTGGGAATTTCAGCCACAAGCGTAGAATTGGGTGGATATGTCATTGATGACGGAGGTGCTGATATTACGGCCAGGGGAATTGCCTGGTCAACCCATTACAATCCAACCATTGGTGACCAGACCATACCTTCAGGAACAGGAACCGGAAGGTATACGGTTACGGTAGACGGATTAACAGAGGGAACAGCGTATTATGCAAGGAGCTATGCAACCAATAGCGCTGGAATGGCCTATGGTAATTGTATCAGTTTTGTTCCTGTTAGCACCTCAGGGATAGTCGAAAACACAGGATCAACTATGGAGATGAGTGTTTATCCCAATCCTGCTTCTGCATTAGTAACTGTAGGCTTTATGGCAGAGTCTCCGGAAACTATGATGCTTTTCATTGTCGATATAAAGGGCCAAATTGTATATCAGGAGCATCTGGATCATTTACATCCCGGTAATAACCAGCTACAAGTAGATGTATCGGGTTTCTGTGATGGAGTCTATTTTTGCCAGATGACTCAAAACGGTCAAATAAAAGCAAAGCAAAAGCTGGTCATATCGCATTAATAATATTTTAAACGAAAGTAATATAGCTTTCATTCGAAATTATTTGTATCTTTGTTCTGCACCAATAGCAGATCAAAGATGATCTTTAATATCCAACGATTTTCTACCCATGACGGAGAAGGTATCCGGACAGTGATCTTCTATAAGGGATGCCCGCTTCGTTGCCAATGGTGCAGTAACCCGGAAAGTCAGTCCTTTAGCTACAGTGTCATGTATGACAGGACGAGTTGCAAAAGCTTCGGGGATTGCCTGTCTGCAGATGATCAAGTCATTACACGAATCGGAAATAATGGGATTCAGATCAGGCGTGAGAACATCAAAGAACCTGAGAGGATCAACGGTATTTGTCCTTCAAAAGCCCTGACCTTGTGCGGTGAATCCAGTTCGGTAGAGGAAATTATCACTGAAATTGAAAAGGATTCCCCTTTTTACCGGGAGTCGGGCGGAGTGACCCTGTCAGGGGGAGAGCCACTCTCCCAGGGTGAGGAGCTCATTACACTTCTCAGAAAGCTGAAAGAGAGGAGTATCAATGTGAACATGGAGACTTCACTTCATGTAAGGTGGGAAATGATTGAGAGGTGTCTTGGCCTGGTGAATACTTTCCTGGTGGATCTGAAGCATTTGGATCAGCATAAGTTCGACACCTACGCCCGGGGAGATGCTGAGATGATCATGAAGAATATAAAGAAACTCACAGATAGTGAGTCACATGTAATTATACGTGTACCAGTTATTCCCGGCTTTAACCATACGAGCCTGGAGATGAACAGGATGATCGATTTTGCAGCCTCTCTGGAGCAGGTCAGCGAAATACACTTCCTTCCCTACCACACTTTTGGAAAAGCCAAATATGAAATGTTGGGGATGGATTATCTTATGGGAGATCATTCACAGGTTGAGGATTCAGAGCTGGAACCCTATATCAGGTATGCACAATTGAAAGGATTAGAAACACGAATTGGAGGTTAATATGTTAGTTAAAGAAAAATCTGACGCTGTTATAGAGAGAATACAGAGATTGCGAGAGAAGGTACTGAGCACAAAACCCTCAGTATGTACCGAGAGGGCAAAAATTTACACCCAGGTCTATCAGGAGAATGAGGACCAGCCTGTGATTGTAAAAAGGGCTCTGGCACTGGCAAAGACCCTGCAGGAGATGACGATTTTCATAGATGAGGGTGAGCTCATCGTGGGGAATCAGTCGTCACAACACAGAGCAGCACCCATTTTTCCAGAATATGCAGTGGACTGGCTTCCTGAGGAGATGGATGAGTTGGAAAAGCGCCCGGGTGATGCCTTTTTTATTACCGAGGAGCATAAAAAAGAACTGCTGGATATTGCCAGTTGGTGGAAAGGGAAAGTGCTATGGGATCGAGGGAGAGCCCTGATGTCACAGGAACTCAGGGATCTGCAGGATTCTGCCATTATCAAGGCGACGGGTAATCTCACATCTGGCGATGCACATATTGCGGTGGACTTTCAGAAGATCTTATCCATTGGATTGGCGGGATACCTGGAAGAGATCAAGAGGTATCATGGAAATGTCGAGCGGTTCAGTCAGGAGGGTGTCAGAAAGGATCAATTCTATAACTCGCTCACCATTTCTCTGGAAGCTCTCCAGGTATTTATCAGGAGATACAGAGATCTGGCTCTATACCTGAGTAAAGAAGAGCATGATGAAACCAGGATAAGAGAACTGGAAGAGATTGCCGGGAACTGTGAAAATATTGCGGAACATCCTCCCGGAAATTTCTACCAGGCCCTGCAACTTACTTATTTCATTCAGCTGGTACTGCAGATTGAAAGCAACGGCCACTCTGTCTCACTGGGAAGATTGGATCAATACCTCTACCCTTTCTACCGGAAGGATCTGTTGGCAGGTGAAATCTCAGAGGATTTTGCTTCAGAATTACTTGAGAATACATGGATTAAATTAATGTCTATCAATAAGATAAGACCATGGTCTCATACTCGCTTCTCAGCCGGGGGACCCCTCTACCAGAATGTGACCATCGGGGGACAAACTCCAGATGGGAAAGATGCGGTCAATGAGTTAAGTTTTCTTATCCTCAGATCGGTGGGAAATATGAAGCTGACCCAACCCAACTTGTCAGTGCGATTCCACAGGAATATGAGCAATGAGTTCATGCTGGATTGTATGAAGGTCATTGAAAAGGGATTTGGGATGCCCTCCTTTAATAATGATGAAATTGTGATACCGGGCTTGCTGGAGCTGGGTATCGAACCGGAAGATGCTTATAATTATTCAGCCATCGGATGTATTGAGATCGCGGTGCCTGGTAAGTGGGGGTATCGGTGTACAGGGATGAGTTTCCTGAACCTGATGCGGGTATTCCTGGCCTCCATGTATGACGGACTTGACCGGGAAACGGGAAAGGTATTTTGTAACGGGACCGGGAACTTAAAGGATTTCGACTCTTTTGATGAGCTGTATAATGCATGGAAGCGTCAGATTAAATATTTTACCCGAAAAACTGTAGAGATTGACACGGCAGTAGATACAGCTCTGGAAGAGAATGTCCCCGATATTCTCTGTTCAGCTTTTGTAGACAGTTGTATCCCCCGCGGTATAACCATTAAGGAAGGGGGATCCAAATACGATTATGTGAGTGGATTACAGGTGGGAATTGCCAACCTGGGGAACTCCATGGCGGCTATCAGGAAGCTGGTATTCGAAGAAAAGAGGATCTCCAAAGAAGAGCTTCTACGAGCCATTGAGAGCAATTTTGAAGGTGTTGAGGGAGAAAAGATCCGGCAGGTGTTGCTGAACTATGCCCCCAAGTATGGGAACGATGATGACTATGTGGATCTGTTACTGAAGGATGCATACACGGAATTCATC
>CAZURA010000105.1:0-21361 GCA_964622985.1 uncultured Bacteroides sp.
TTTTAATGGCAAGTTATGAAATAAAACAGACATATTCAAGTTGACATGACACTAGAGTATCATCGCCTATGATTCTCGCTTTCTCGATTTCGAACTGACTCTTGTCAATCAAGGTTGGTAATCCGCCAATTGACATGAAATGGCGATAGTTGCGAAAGTGTTTTCGTCCCGCGGCGATCTCGGAAAGCACTATCACCAACTTCGAGAACCATCCTTTAAGTGGACGTGGCTTTCCAGCGTGAAAATCGATGAGAAGGACGTGGCCATCAGTCTTGATTACACGCTTCATCTCACTCAGAACCCCAATGCGCACCTCATCATCCATTTCATGCAGCACAAGCATGCAGAGTATGAGATCGAAAAAGTCTGACTCGAAGGGCATGTTTGTCGCATCTGCCTGAGAGAGTTCGGCGCTCTTGCCCAACCGGTCTCTCGCCTGTTCGAGCATAGATGGGGAAGTATCAATACCATATAGGCCACAACCAAATCTCTGATATATATCGAGATGGACTCCTGTTCCGCATCCAACATCCAGGATAGACCCGCCCCGAGGTGGAAGGAACATGCGAACACCAAGGATCCTTAGGCCTTTGTTCATCGGCTCGAATACCCTGTCATATAGACCTGCGACTCGTTTATATGGATCCCTGCTCATTTACTTACTCCCCTGACAACTAACTTAGTGTAGTAGAAAGACCATGCCAATACTTACAATCCTCTTATCTGCACTTTAGTCTTTTACACAGCGGACAGAATACCCGTAGTCCTTGCGATAATCATGCCGTTGCACATCTGCATTGTTGTACTCCAGACGACGGTACCAGGCAGTTTCCAGACTGTTCTCAGTAGCCGACCAGATGTACGTACGGCTGTTTATGGCACCGAACGATCCATTGTATGTGCGAATACCAGCTGGCAGGGCACTAAAGCCGCTTGAATTGGTTGCCCCGGTATTGGGACTGTCCCAGTGTGCAATCCCGGTTTCCTTCAGTTTACCCCCTTCATCCAAACCACGCCAACCTTGCAGGTCTGCTGTTGCTTGACTCATGCCCAGGTACATCTCAAGCTCTTTCCACTCTGAATCACTGGGCAGATGCCAGCCATCCGGGCATATTCCTTGAATTCCGCTGGGATTGGAACTGCTGCTGCCTGCACCATTCATGGCTGCAGCCCAAGTGTATAATCCTCCGTATATATCTCTATTGGCGTTGCTATTATCGTACCAGCAATACGCTTTGTCTGAATATCCGACTCCATCCCACCCGGATGTACTTTCCACCAAAGAAATGGCAGATCCGTCGGCAAACCGAGTGACTTTCAGGTTTTCGGCCATCCAGGTCTGTACACCGATCTGTACAGTCTGATAGACATTTCCATCAATATCTGTTACAGTTGTACACTCGGATGTGCTAAAAGACACCTGTTGTCCATAAGATGTTCCTGCAGAGTTAGTTGCATATGCACGTACATAGTAGATTGTTCCACATACTAAATCTGTCAATGAACTCGCATAACTACCTGTACCTCCCCCATCCTGGCTTTTGTTATCAGATAGTGTTGGATCTTCCGATGTGTTCCAGCACACTCCCCTGTCAAACACATCAGCTCCTCCGTCACTGATCACATCTCCTCCTCCTGTAGCAGATGTTTCACTAATGTTGCTTATTGAAGAGGTTAATACTGATGGCACGGTGGCACATGCGGCAGTGGTGAAATTCACTTCATTCCCATAGGAAGTGCCCTCACTGTTAGTGGCATATGCTCTTATATAATAAGTTGTCCCGCAAGAGAGTCCAACAAGTGCACTCGTATAGCTTCCTGTACCTGCCCCATCATTCGTTATGTTATTTCCTGTTGTGGGTTCAGTTGAGGTGCTCCAACAGATACCTTTGGCGATTAAAGGTGATCCACCGTCGCTGATGACATTTCCTCCGCCCTGAGCAGAAGTGGTTGTGATATCTGAGATCGAATTAGTTGTGACAGTTGGAACAGTGACAGGACATTCGATGGTATTAAAACTGACCTGGCTTCCGTATGATGTGCCTACTGAATTTGTAGCATAGGCTCTTACAAAGTAGGCTGTATTACACTCCAAATCAGTAATTTCACTGGTATAACTTCCTATACCATTCCCGTCTGCAGTAAAACTATTTGAGGTTGTAGGATTTTCCGTTGTATTCCAGCATACCCCTCTTGCCGTAATTGGTGCTCCTCCATCATCGACGATATTACCGCCGCTGGAAGCTGAATTCGGGGTAATGGCACTAATGGGAGACGTTTCAAGTGTTGGGATGTCCAGGGAAAGGGTAGTGATCTCCAGATTATCCCCATATACTACCTCGTCATTATGGTTAATTGCATATGCCCTTATGAAATAAGTTGTGCCCGGTGAGAGTTCACCCAATTCACTTCTGAAAGCTCCTGTAGCTTTTCTTTCTCCGAATGCAGTCCTCGTGGTGGCTTCATATGTGGGATTCAAAGAGAGCGACCAGCAGTGTCCGTATTCAGAGATCCCTTTTCCAAATTCAATAATAGTTCCTTCTACAGTGGCAGTAGTGAAGGATTGATCTAAGATGATACCCGTTTGTATCTCGATTGCTGTTTTGAATAAGTCTTCGCATTGATAAGTAAATAATGTCAGTAAAATACTAATACCTGTCAATGTTAGCAGACTTCTCATCACAGCTGGGATTTAAAGGGTTAGCCTTTGAATAACGGAATGTGGCCCCTAAATGTTCAGATGCACTTTTATTATATAAAACTGCATCTTGAATTTCATCAAATTGAATATTATCCCATTTATACTATTTTTATGCTTTGCAACCTAATGTTATTTCAGTGATTCATGCTTCATCTACCGGTATAACATGAAACATATAAGATCGATCTCATTGTTAGTTGGGTTTATCATTATTGCTTTCTCCATTTCATCGTGCGCAACACTGATTTCAGGAACTAAGCAAAAGGTTGAACTATTCTCGGTTCCCGATAGCAGTAGCGTTTGGCTCAATGGGAAGAACACTCATCTGACAACACCTTGCACGATAAAGGTAAAGCGGAAATTAAAGCCCACCTTATATAATTTAAAGAATGAGCAGATCTATGTGTTTAAAAAGGATGGTTATTATGACTTTGAAGTAAAGAGTAAAGGTACTTTCAATCCGATAGTAGCCAGCAACGCCGGAACCATAGTCCCATACGGAATAGGATGGTTTGGTTCCGATTACTCTGAAGGCAGAATCCTGACACCTGATGTTTATATCGTGGGAGGCATTGCTACTCCGGTAGTTGGAGCGGGGATTGATTATTTCAGTGGCTCTTCCCTGAGATATGAAAAGCGGATATTCGCCAATCTCAAGCCATTGCCGGCCAAAGAACTTACGAACAATACTGAGGATAAAGAAATTGTTCCCACAAATATCACCAGCTCAAATAGAGGATTGGCATTATGCATCGGAAATGGAATGTATGAATCTACAGGGATCCTTAAAAACCCTGAAAATGATGCAAGAGACATAGCTCTTTCACTTCAAAGTTTAGGATTCGAAGTAATGAGAATAGAGAACGCCGATCAGGAAACAATGAGGCGTGCTATAGATGAGTTTGGCAAGAAATTAAAGGAATATGAGGTAGGTTTATTTTTTTATGCAGGTCATGGAGTGCAGGCAAAGGGTTACAATTACCTCGTCCCTGTGGATGCTGCGCTGGTGTCCGAAAATGATGTTGAATACAACTGTGTTCATGCTGGGAGAGTTCTAGCTAAAATGGAAGATGCAGGAACCACAACAAACATTGTTATTATGGATGCTTGCAGGAATAATCCGTTTGAAAGGAGCTGGACAAGGAGTGGTACAGGAAGAGGTTTAGCAGTCATGGATGCCCCAATTGGTTCTTTAATTGGTTTTGCTACATCACCCGGTAGCGTGGCTTCTGATGGTATTGCTGACAATGGTCTCTATACCTCCGCACTTTTAGAATATATGAATGAGCCAGGACTTACTGTCCTGGAAATGTTTCAGAAAGTACGAAGAAAGGTAAGAGAAGGATCAAACGGTGAGCAGGTACCATGGGAATCAACCTCTTTAGAAGGTAATTTCTACTTCCGGAAGTAATCTTTCCATCCCTTCTTGTCGAAGCGCTACCCAAACATTTTGTAGTACATCCTTGATAGCATACCAAAGATAGCGAACAGCAACGCGAACTGGAATGCATTACCCATCCTGACAAATCTGAGATTGCCAATATTGAAGATTTCAATACATCCGAAAACCAGGAATGTAATAGCGGCCAGTGCGCTAATGTAGCCAGCTGCCAGGGCTAGCTTGTATATTCCTTTTTTGCTGGAAGTTTCATCCTGTGCCATAGCTAATTAGTTTGGTTGATCTATGCAATTTAAGAAAAACCAACCAATCTAACCAAAGATAGGTGCTTGCCAGAGATCCGTTAGATCTCACTTATTAGCGAGTGCCAACCTAAAAGCGGCCATTTCCTCCATATTTCGAACCAGAAGAATGTTCCCTGCCAGGACCGGATGGTTCCAGGTTTTGCCTTCGATGGCCGGCAATCGGTGGAGCTCTTTGAGTCTCTCAGGGAGAGCTTCTACCAGCGCTAAGTCACCCTTTTCGGTGAGTACCAGCAACAGATCCTGATCAGCCAGCAAAAGAAGCTGTCCCCCATAGCGCCCTCCTCTCCATTTACGTTTACCCTCTTCGAGTTCAATACACGCAAGACTGGGTCCTTCAAATCCGTAGGCATGACCTTTGTGAATAACAAAGTCATTGAAGTTGGGTCTGAGCTTATTTGAGGTCCATTGCTCCTCCACGGTCCATTCATCTGATTCAAGAGTCACTGAAATGCGACGCAGTCCTTTGGCCCCTCCGGCACTGATCAACAGATCTCCATTGGGACACATGGCTGGCTGTACGATCCGAGCCTCAGGCCAGGATTGCTCCCAGAGCAACTTGCCGTCGACGGGGTTGAAACTTGCAGCACCATTCGCACTCATCATCACTACCTGCGTAACACCGTTTATTTCGAAAAGATGAGGAGAACTATAGCTCTCACCCCCTTCTGGTCCAAACCAGATGGGATTCCCTGTTTCTATATTGTAAGCAGCCAGTTTTCCTGAAAGTGCAACAATGACCACATCATCGAACACCACTGGTGAACTGGTAAAACCCCACTCATAAGGAGTCTCTTCTGCATCTATTGCTGCATTGCGGGACCAAATTACTGTGCCGTCCAGTGCATTCAGTACATTCAGAATGCCTGTGGCTCCCAGGGTATACAATCGATCCTCCACGAGTGTTGGCGTTGAACGGGGTCCAGCTCCTGCATGGGAATCCCAGAAACGTGCATCATCCACGTGTATCCATACAGGCTCCCCCGAATTCAGGTGGTAACAGGCAACCACCTCATCACTACCATGTTGTTCCTGGGTGAAAATGAGGTTACCCTGTACTGCGAAAGAGGAACATCCGGGTCCGATTGAACGATGCCAAAGCTCAGCCGGTGGGGAGGATGACCAGTCACTCTCAATGCGGATCCCTTTGACAATGCTGTTGCGATCTGCTCCACGAAAACCGGACCACAGGATTTCGCTCTCCGGGATTACTGACGCTGTCCCCACTAACAACTGGTCTTCTCCGGATTGAGACAAAAACCGCTCTTCGTGGGTTTCTGACCACCTCCATGCAAGTTCCATACCAGCGTCACCCGTAATTCCAGATGAACGGAACAGGATCCATACACCCGATGCGACCACTACGGTAGTGGCCAAAACGATTCGACGGGCTTTTTGGGAGAAGCGGCGACTGATCACAGCAGAGACTACAAATGCGAGACTCAGAATTGGAATAGCATAGCCGAAATACATCATCCCCTGCATTCCGGTTTTTATCGACTCGTGGGTGAATTGTGAGGCAATGACGAGTGCCAGAACCATCAACAAAACAGCGCTCCACCTCTCATTCCGGGGTGCCCGGCTGAAGAATCCCCACCAGACCATGACTGCTATACCCCCCAGCATTCCACCCAACACTCCCACTGCTCTGATCCAGGGTCCCGGAAAAATCAGGGGAATGGCAAACCATAATAACCACTGCACTATCACTATGAGAATCCCGGGCCCGATGCAGATGGGCTTTGGAAGAACTCCTTCAAAAGATGTTGTTTGATGATTGCTCTTTTCCATCTTATTCAATTTTGTATCAATGATTAAATGTAAGAGATTATACTCAGATATTGAAAATGTGTCTTTCTTAAAGAATAAGTGGTTTTTTAGATTTTTTCCAAGTTTTTTTTCAATAAATACGCCAATCTCTAATAAATAATCGATCTAAACTTAAAAGTTGATATATTTTGAACCGCTTTGTAATGAAATAATTGATACTCAACTAAACAATTCAACATGATTCAATGGGTTAAGAACAATGATGCTATCGGTACAGTAAACCGTGGGGTTCCGTGTGAATCGGGGCTATGTACCCTTTGCGATTCCGCCTGCAAGGGGAAATGTGAAACCTGGCTCTCCTCTCTGAAAGGGAGGAAACTCCTCTATCCACGAAATTTCGGACAAACTACCTCAGGCTCCTGGCTTGTATCATCTGTGGGAATTGGTTATCATGCTCTCCGAATTCAGGGGTATGCATATGGAGCTAAAGGTATACAAGCTCCCATGACCAATAACCCGGATGATTGCCTGTTCACTAATGTGGATGTACAAACCTCCTTTGGCAACAAGGAAAAAACCAAATGCCGGGTACCTATTATGACCGGGGCTCTGGGATCCACATTTATTGCCAGGAACTACTGGGAATCCTTTGCTGTCGGTTCAGCTCTCAGCGGAATACCCATTGTGGTGGGTGAAAACGTAGTGGGTGTAGATAAGAAATCGGTGATCACTAATGGGAAAATCGAGAAAGCACCTGAGCTCGACCGCCGGATCGAGACTTTCTTCAGGTATTATGACGGGTATGGTGCCATGATCGTTCAGATGAATGTGGAGGATACACGAAACGGGGTGGCCGAATACATCATGGATAAGTACGGAAACAAGGTGATCATGGAGCTAAAATGGGGACAGGGTGCCAAGAACATTGGGGGTGAAATTCAGGTGACCAATATCGAATATGCCAAATTCTTAAAAGACCGTGGATACCTGGTGGATCCCGATCCCTACAATCCCATCGTCGAAGCTGCATTTGAAGCCAGGGCCATAAGCTCCTTTGCACGGCACAGTCGCCTGGGAGGCACGGATTTGAACTCCCCCGAAGAGGTGAGAGAATCTTTCATGAACAGTGTGGCCTACCTGAGAAAACTGGGATTTTCCAAGATCACTCTAAAGACAGGAGCCTACGATATGGAGGCACTGGCCATGGCGATACGCTTTTCTGCAGATGCGGAGCTGGACCTGCTGACCATTGATGGCTCAGGAGGAGGTACAGGCATGAGTCCATGGAACATGATGCAGCACTGGGGTATTCCGTCAGTTGCTCTTCATGCAAAAGCATTTGACTACTGTAAGATCCTGGACGAAAAAGGCATTAAGGTTCCTGATATTTCATTTGCAGGCGGGTTTGCCAGGGAAGACCATCTGTATAAGGCCATTGCTATGGGTGCTCCTTATTCCAAACTGGTTTGTATGGGCAGGGCTCCAATGATCCCCGGATTCCTGGGAAGCAATATAGAAGGGGTCTTTAATCCGGAGAAACGGGCTGAGCTGCACGGACACTGGGAAGAACTGCCACCTGCTGTAAAAGAATTCGGAAAATATCCTGAAGAAATATTTGCGGGTTGGGAACCGGTTATGGAAAAAGTGGGTAAAGATGAAATGAAGAATATCCCTTACGGAGCCATTGCCATGTACGCTTTTGCCGATAAACTGGCTTGCGGACTTCAGCAGTTTATGGCAGGAGCCAGAAAGTTCAACCTGAGTGAGATCTCCAGGGACGACCTGGTCGCATCAAACCGGGAAACAGAGGAGGTTACCGGATTGGCATTCATGACCGATGCTAAACATGAGGATGCACTAAAAATCCTGAAAGGCTGATGCCTTGAATGATAGTACGTGCTTCTTCCTTATTACTCGTACCTCAGACAGGTAGTAGGATTCTGCATGGCTGCATAATAGACCTTCCCTGCAATGGTCAGCAGGGTGATGGCAAATATGATCAGTACGGAATAGAGATAGATGCCAGGATTGAAATCCAGGAAATGCTCCCATATACTGTCCAGCAGAGACAGAGATGAATAATAACCTCCAATACATCCAATCGCACAGGATATGGCCAGGTTGATCAGGAATCTTTTGCTGAGGACAATAAAAAGGCGGGGTACGGGAGCTCCATTCACTTTCCGGATTCCAATCTCTTTGGTCCTGTTGAGAATGCTCAGTGAAATCAGGGTATAGAGCCCGATCATGGAGAGCAAAGTGGCGACAATAGCCAGAAAGATATATATCTGTTTGATGCTCCTGTTGATGGCTTTTTCCTCTTCCAAAGTATCTTCCTGGTACATACCTTCAAAGGGATAGTTGGGGAACATTTTTATCCAGGTCTCCCTGAGGTATTCCAGGGTTTCCGGGAGATCTTCGCTCTTTGACCTCGCCACGATACCATAATAGTGATCATTCTGCGGCAACTTGAGCATGGTAGGCTCTATTTTAGACCACATGCCGCTGATATAGAAATCTTTAACAACACCGATAACCCGGTACTGGATGGTATCGTTCATCCTGACCTGCTTGTCCACCGGATGATCCCAGCCGAAAGCATCAGCCATCGTCTGGTTGATCACAATGGATATGTTCCGGTCAGCATCTGCCCTGTCGGGATGAAAAATCCTGCCATCAACTACAGTAAATCCCATGGTTGACAAGTATCTTGGACCTATATCCATTACACTCACCTCCATCTCCTGATCCTCATCCTCGACGGATCTCCTGTAGTAGCCAAATCCAACATGTTCTTGCATTCCAGCCGCTTCCTGGATCTTGGGATGTTGTGTTATTGCTTCGTAGTAGGATGTGAAGTTTTGCGGTTGAACAGGGATGGCAATGAGTTCCTTGCGTGAATAACCCAGATCCACAGTCTCCTGGAAAACTGCATTCATTGAAAAAACAATACCTGACACAATGGAGAGTACGGAGATAGTAAACTGGAAACCCAGAAGCACTTTCGCCAGGGGTCCCCCTTTGCCTAGTTTGGTCCTGTGCTGGAGGATGGCAAGGGGTCTGAATGAACTGATGAAAAGTGCCGGATAGGCACCTGCAAAGAAACCCGTGAGAAGCAACAAGAGTACCAGAAAACCCCAGAACCCCCAGTACTCTGAAAAGGTGAGATAAATGGTCATATACTCCCACATGCTGCTGTAAGCAGGCACCAGGAAACTGGAAATCACTATCCCCACCATCAATGCCAGGAAACAGATGATATAATTCTCGATAAGAAATTGAATAAGCAGTTGTTTCCGGACTCCTCCGACCATTTTCCGGATACCGATTTCCATCAGCCTTTTCCCAGAGGAGGCTATAGCTGTGTTGGCAAAGTTAAAACTGGCAATAAGTAACATGGTAATTGCCATCATCAATGGTGCCATAACAGCAGCTGGGTGTAATCCGGGAAAAAGCGAGCTGCTCCAGATATCCCTGGAATTGTTCTTTACCTCCCTGAGCGGAACGATATGGAATCCGGTAATGGTGAAGCTTTCATTGGCCGCATTCTGAACCTGGATGTACTGCTTCAGACCCTCTTTAACCATTGGCAAAGTCTCAGGATCCGGAACCTGGATAAAAAGTGCCCGTGTAAATCTGGCCCAATCGGTATCATCCACGCTCCACATGGTTAAAAAGTTCTCCACATGGGTCAGCACATCAATTCGGAAGCTGGAGTTTTGGGGAAGATCTTCAAAAACTCCAGCTATTGTATATGTGTATTCCTTGTTTTCATCATTGAAAATTGAGACGGATTTCCCAATGGCGTCTTCCTTGCCAAACAGTGCTACGGCCATTTTTTCCGAGATCAGCACATTATTGGGATTGTGAATTGCTGACTTATCTCCATCTATCAGGTGAAAGGTGAACATGTCGAGGAATTCCGGATCCACATAAGATATTTGCCTGTTGAAATTGTCAATACCCACTTTCACGGGAGAATAGGAACGCATCAATCTGGCAGCTCCCTTGACCGCCGGAATATCCTCTTTCAGCCCCAATCCCAGCGGAGCAGGAACAAGTCCATACTCCTGGTCACGACCCTGCATATCCCGGAATGAATTCACCCGGTAGATCTGGTCAAAATTCTCATGCATACGGTCAAATTCATACCCGAACATATGGTTAAAATAGGCCACGATGCATATGGAAAGTGCAATTCCCAGTCCCAGTACATTAATGATTGCAAAGACCCGGTTCTTGTAAAGATTGCGGAAGGTTATTAAAAGATAGTTTCTAAACATCTCCTATATCAGTAGTTAAAAATTCATGATTTTCATTCGTAACGCAATGAATGTACAGGATTGATGGAGGCAGCCTGATACACTCTCAGAACCACAGTTATGGCTGCAATGAGGAATGCCATCAGGGTACTGATCACAAAGATCAGGGGCTCCAGTACAATCCTTACCGGATAATCCTGGAGCCAATCCTTCATAAAGAAATAGCCTATCGGCCAGGCAGCCAGCGTAGCATAGAGAATCAACCAAATAAATTCCCTGGAAAGGGTAACGAGTACATGTGTGATCGATGCACCCATAGCTTTTCTGATTCCCACCTCCTTGGTGCGTTGCGCCGCAGAGAAAGAGGCCAGTCCCAAGAGACCCAATGCTGCAATAAAAATGGCGAGTATGGAAAAAATACTGAAAACAGTCGCAATCTTCTCTTCATTATGGTAGAGTACTGCAAGCTCCTCAGCTAAAAAAGTCCTGTCAATAGGTTGCTCCTCTTTAAATGAATGCCAGGTCTGATCAATATAAGCTAATGTTTTAGCTATCTGATTATCACTGATCTTTACCGACACCTTACCGGTCCGGAATTGTGCAAAATGAATGATCAGGGGCCTGATCTCCTGATGGAGGGATTGAAAATTGAAATCTTTAACCACCCCGATCACTGACAAGGGCTCCTCCACATCCTCTCCCAGCATAATATGTATTCTTTTGTGGACGGGATCGTCATACCCAAGTGCCCTGACAGCAGCTTCGTTCAGAACGATTGCAAAGGAGTCGGTCGGATTCTTCTCATTAAACCATCTTCCCTCCATAAGCTCAAGGCCGTACGTCTCCCTGAAATGCCAATCGACCGCTATATTGTTCAGAGCATACGTCTCATCGACGGAGGCTCCTTCAGGCAAATAGGCATTATCTCCAATGAGTCCGCCAGGGACCTCACTGGACTTACTTACCTGGCGAATGGATGGATTCTTCAATAGCTCCTGACGAAATGCATCCTGCTGTTCCTCAAGTACATGTGCGCGATTTATTACAACCAGGTTCTCTTTGTCAAATCCCAGCTCTTTCTTCTGAATTAAGCTCATCTGACTGTTGATCACCAGTGTGCAGATAAACAAAACGATAGTAACGATAAACTGGAAGGTCACCAGAATTCTCCTCAGATAAGATCCGCGTATTCCCCTCATGGCTCCACTCTTTAAAACGTCTACCGGTTTGAAAGAAGAGAGAAAGAATGCTGGATAACTCCCTGAGCTGAATCCCACAAACAGAGTAATGAAAAGCAGACCTGCAATAAGGTATGCGTTACCCAGAGAATTAAGTTGTAATTCTTTTACTGTCAGATTATTAAATGCAGGAAGAAATAACTCTACCAGAACAACAGCCAGTATCATGGCCGACAATGTGATCAGGAATGATTCGGTTAAGAACTGCCAGATTAGTCGCCTTTTCCCAGCACCTGCAACTTTCCGGATACCCACCTCTGTAGCCCGTCCGGCTGCACTGGCCGTAGCCAGGTTCATGAAGTTAATGGAAGCAATAAGTATCAGGAACAAAGCCACTATGGAGAAGACAATCACTGCATTTTTGCTACCTCCTGGCTCGATCTCGAATTGAAGGTCCGATTCCAGATGGATCTCCTTGAGAGGCTGGAGGTAATATCCATATCTGTTCCCCGATTCGACAAATTCATCTGTGGAGAGGCCCAGGAGTTCTTCAAGCTGGGGGCCCAGGTGCTTTTCAAGTAATGCCGGAAATTTGGCTTCCAGTTCAGCAGGATCAAATCCATGTTGAAGCAAAACATAGGTATAGTTGTTATTTGCCAGCCAATATGGGAAATCGGCGATGGGCAGGGAGGTAATTGAACCCAGCATATTGAACTGAAAATGGGAGTTTTTCGGGAAGCCCTGAACTACACCGGTCACCTCATAAGGTGTCATTTCCTCCCCAACCTTCAACATCTTCCCGATGGGATTCTCTTTACCAAAATATTTTCGAGCTGTTTCTTTCGTGAGCACT
Organism: uncultured Bacteroides sp.; assembly: GCA_964622985.1. Lineage (GTDB taxonomy): Bacteria > Bacteroidota > Bacteroidia > Bacteroidales. The sequence goes on from CAZURA010000105.1 coordinate 12,466, forward strand.
ACGGTGTGGGGTCGGGTGAGCATTCTGCTGGCCTCCCCTTGCAAAGCAGGTGCGGTAAAGAGGTTAAAAAAGGTGGAGTCGGCATGATAGAATTTCTCTTCAACGAACACGTTATCCATATATCTAACGATGGGATCTCCATCGAAAGTAAAGAGTCGTGTGAACTCGATCACTTCTGGAAAATCACTCTTCAGAGTTGCACCCATCGGGGCATTGGAAAGAGCGGCCTCCAATTCATTATCCTGGATCTTTCCACTGATACAGATCCTGTAGATTTCCCTGAAGTTCTTGTGGTGGCGGTCATAGCCAAGTTCATCGACTACAAACAAAAGGATGATAATCGAGCTGGCAATTCCAGTGGCCAAACCCAAAACATTAATCAACGTATAACCTCTGTTTCGCCAGAAATTGCGTAATGCAATCAGGATGTAATTCTTAATCATGACAGCTCATCAATAGAAACGGGCTATCCTTTCAAGGGTAAGTGGTTATTTAGGAATAGTTCCTAAATTGCATCCAATATAAGTAAAATTTTGAATAAGCTCATCCCAATGATACTCTGCCACACATGTGGTCAATCTTTTGAACGAGATTTAGATTATCGCTCGTGCAGCAATTGTTTCGCCTGCACAGGTTGTGAAATATATATATGTCCGCGGTGTGGAGAGGAAATCATCTTCAGACCAAAGGCCGAGCCTTAATCTCTTTTCCTTTAGTCGTACTCATTCAATGGTTTTTTCTCTTTCCGGTGAATTCTCTGTTTACTTTCCGTATGCATATGTAGCAGGTTGGAACAGAGGATTACCAGAGAGGTGAGTCCTGAAAGGGCCAGGACAATTGCCAGCAGATTACCGTAGGGAACCAGGTAGTAGAAGACGATTATGAACAGGGTTACCCACACTCCGGCACACCAGGGACATGTGATGATGGAGCTCAAAGTGCCAATCGCGTAAAGATTTTCCCGCTTCTTAAGTGCATCCCTGAAATATTTAAAGATCTTTTCAAACACCAGGATACGCGTCATCCTGTAAGAAGCCAGAATGATGATTACAGCTTCTTTTAACGAAATCTCCTCAATACGAACACCATGCTTTTCAAGGAAGTAACCCATGAGGACTAACATTCCAAAAAAGATGAATGCCGACCAGAAATTCCAAGCCTGGTGTTTTCGTTCGCGGGTCATAGTGCTTTGTTTAGTTTTAGGGTTCCCAATATACAAAACTATTTCGTACCGGAGATTTAGCCCAAATTTCATTTCATTAATAAAAAAATGGAGATCCGTACCTCCGTTTTTGGTATCTTTAATTCATATAACCTACGAACTCTGAATCTATTAAAGCGAATCATTTCACACCTATAACCAGAATGCTGCCATGCAAATGATTAAACGGACATCCATCCTGCCACTCTTTCTGTTGATCTCTTTTGTGTTCACTGGTCTTCATGGACAACAAGCAATAACTTCAGCAGGAGGAGAGGGAAGCGGTACCGGGGGTACATTGAGCTACACTGCCGGACAAGTGCGGTACATCACAATGGAAGGGAGTAATGGTACCCTGTCAGAGGGTGTTCAACAGCCCTTCGAGATTTTGGAATTGACCGGCACTGATCTTTCATCTGATCTGGCTCTGGACGTATTACTTTTTCCAAATCCTGCCGGTGAATATATTATTCTGAAAGTGGAAGACTCAACACTGGAGGAGCTCTCATATCAACTGGTCAATATGGGCGGTCAAATACTGGAAAGCGGAAGCATTAAAGAGAGTGAAGTGCAAATCAACATGGCACAACGGGCCTCTGCACCCTATCTGATCAAGATTACCTATCAATCCAAAGAAGCCAACGTATTCAAAATCATAAAAAAATAATTCCCATGAAGAAGCATCTATCCATATCGCTGCTGCTCTTTGCCACTGTCTTAACCTTCTCCCAGATTCCTGAAAAAATGAGCTATCAGGCTGTAGTCAGGGATGCGGGTGGAGTTCTTGTTTCGAACAGTGTAGTAGGCATGCATATCAGTGTTCTTCAAGAAAGTGCGACCGGCGCTATCGTATTTGAAGAGAGCCATGCACCCACTAGCAATGTGAATGGCCTGGTTACAATTTTAATTGGGGACGGAGATCCTGTATCCGGTTCCTTTTCAGATATTGACTGGTCGGCCGGCCCCTACTTTATTAAAACAGAGGTTGATCCGTCAGGGGGTTCCAATTATACCATATCGGGTACTACACAGGTGTTGAGCGTTCCTTATGCACTGCACGCCAAAACCGCCGAATATGTGGATATTACAGAGACCGACCCTCTCTTCTCAGGATCAGTGGCAGCCTCTATCTCGGAATATGATGTTGTCCAATGGAATAATAAACTGGATGCGGAAATTGATGGTGATGAAACCAATGAACTTCAATCCTTATCGAAAGATGGAAATAAGATCACGCTTAGTCACAATGGGGGTATGGTGACCGATAGTTTTAATACCTATCTGGCGGGAGAGGGGATTGAAATCGATCAGTTCACTATCAGCCTCGAGAAAAAACTACAGGTGGGAGACTTACATGCGGGTGGAATCATCTTCTTTCTGGATCCATCCGGAGAACATGGACTGGTAGCCAGCCTGGATGACCTGGATGGCGGAGATGGTGTACAGTGGAGCGACAGGCATTACTCCGAAATTGGGCCCGATGCCAAAAGCGCTACTGTCGGGGTATCCAATACGGAAGCCATTTTGGCTCATCAGAGATCCACCAGTGCTGCCCAGCTATGCAGGAATCTGGGACCTGAATGGTATCTCCCATCCAACAGAGAATTATACCAGCTGTTTACTCAGGAATTAATCATCGATCAGATCCTGGATAATGACGGAGATCCCACCACAAACGGACTGGTGCAGGAGAAAACCGAACCCACTCTGGCCTGGTACTGGAGTTCCACTGAGCAAGATCAGTTTCATGCATGGGTCTATAAAGCTGCCAGTGGCGATTCCAGCAAGCATGGTAAGGAGTATACCTTCAGGGTCCGTGCTGTGAAGGCTTTCTAATCCCCATGTATAGCAAAGAGGAGGCAAAAGCACTCAGGGAGGAATTCTGGGGCAGTTTCAGGACCCTGTCTGCCAGAAGACGTATTCGAAAAAAATTACCAGGTAACTGGTTGCTCACCCATACGGGAATCAAAGCACTTAATCTCCGTTTTCATGTGGATAGAGAGGTCGCCCAAGTTGGTATTGACCTGGAAACCAGGAATATGGATAAGCGATTAGAGCTTTATGATAAAATTGAATCCGTGAAAAAGATCCTGGAAGAAGCCATGCAGGAACCTATGATATGGGAGATTGATTATATGCGGGAGAACGGGAAATCTGTGAGCAGGGTCTACCAGGAAAAGAAAGGAGTAGATATATATGACCGGGAAACATGGCCCGCAGCCCATCAGTTCATGTATGAAAAGATGATGAGGCTGGAAGCTTTTTACCGTGAATACAGAGATTTCTTTAAATTTGGGTAAGAAATAGCTGCTCTCATGATCCGGCACTACCTCACCGTTCTGATTCTGGTCACTTCGTGGATGGTCATTCTGCCTGGTCATGCATTTGCTCAGGAGGTAGCTGCTCCTGTGAACAGACAAGCAGCGGTGGCGGGAAGCTTTTATCCTGGATCGAAAGTAGCTCTGGAAAGTTCACTCCGGTCCCTTTTCTCTGAAGCTCAACCTGCTTCACTGGAAGGGAAAATTCAGAGTCTGATCCTGCCCCATGCGGGTTACCCCTACTCCGGATTAGTGGCAGCCTCCGGTTATAAGAGTATCCCAAAAGATGCGAAATATCAGAATATCTTCATCATAGCCTCGTCTCACAGGGAACATTTCAAAGGGGCATCGGTCTATTCTGTTGGAAATTACATCACACCACTGGGTGAAGCCAGGGTAAACCGGGATATTGCTAATCAACTGATCAATAGCCACGACGATATTTTCTATTTTGAGAAAGCACATGACAGGGAACACAGCATTGAGGTCCAGGTACCTTTCATTCAATACCATTTCGAACAAACGCCTCCCATCATTCCTATCGTCATGGGATCTTCATCTGTGTCTGCAGCAAGAGATCTGGCCACAGCACTCCTGCCCTTTTTCACTCCTGAAAACCTCTTTATCATCAGTTCCGACTTTTCTCACTATCCCAGTTATAAGGATGCTGTGAGGATTGATGGACTTACCGGAGAAGCTATATTAAAGAACAATCCGGAGGTTTTTTATAACACGTTGAGAAAAAACAGCCGGGAAGGGGTCCGGAATCTCTCCACACCCAGTTGTGGCTGGAGTTCCATCATGACCATGCTCTATATGGCTGAAAAGAGTGAAGGAATGGAGATTTCACCCATCTTATACCGCAACTCGGGAGATACATCCATTGGAGATAAGGATCGTGTGGTGGGGTACTGGGCCATTGCTGCACACAAAAGAGCCGATAAGCCAGTCGGATATTCTCTGAAACCGGCTGAGAAACGATTGCTACTTGACATCTCTCGAATTACGCTTGAATCTTATATCCGGTCGGGACAACTCCCCGATATTTCAGCACTGGACATACCAACCATATTGAAGAAACCTGCAGGGGCTTTTGTGAGCCTGTATATGGGAGGAAGATTGCGGGGTTGTATCGGTAACTTTTCTCCCGAAAATCCCCTCTATATGGTGGTCCAGGAGATGACCGTAGCAGCAGCCATTCGGGATCGGCGGTTTGCACCGGTAGAAACACCTGAACTGGAATATATCGATATTGAGGTCTCTGTTCTTACGCCTTTGAAAAAGATCAATTCCATAGACCAATTCCAGCTGGGACAGCATGGAATCTATATGATTAAAGATGGTAAATCGGGCACCTTTCTTCCACAGGTAGCTGCAAGTACGGGATGGGACAGAGAGGAGTTTTTCGGCCATTGTGCAAAGGAAAAGGCCGGCCTTGGATGGGAAGGTTGGAAAGATGCCGATCTGTTTGTTTATGAGGCTATTATATTCGGAGAGGAGAATCAAAAATGACCCAGGGTCCCTATCATTTATTCTTCATAGGTGTATTGCTCATACTTTCCTACCTGTTCAGCCTGCTGTCAGTTAGGTTACAACTTATCACTACTACGGGTCACAGGAGATTCTGGAATACTCTGCTCCTGCTCTTTTTTCTCTCCACCTCAATCCTGGGAGTAATACTGGCAGTTAAGGTCAATTACAAACTGGAGATCCCATGGGTAGAACGAGCTCTGAAATGGCATGTGGACCTGGGTATCGGCTTTACCTCCGTATCCTTGTTCCATCTCTCATGGCACCTGGGTTATTTTAAGAAGATAGTTACACGGTCAGCTACCGATACACCAGGCAAAAAACTAACCCCACACCTTACATTTACTACATTTCAGGTCAGGCTCGCATTCATACTTCTGGGTTTCATCAGTATGATGGCCCAACTGGTGATGCTAAGGGAATTTATTAAAGCCTTGCATGGTAACGAGCTGGTGATTGGTATCTATCTGGCTGTTTGGATGATACTTACCGCGGCCGGAGCCTGGGCCGGTTCAGGTTACAAGGCCAGGATATCCAGATCATCCGTATTACGAATCTTACTTATCCTGAGCTGCACTCCGCTCATGATATATATATTGTTGATCCTGGTAAACCGGTATATTTTCCTTCCGGGCTTTGAACCCGGAATGCTCTCTTCAATCACCTATATTCTGTTGTTATTAGGTGTATTCACATTGGTTTCAGGATTTCTGTTTTCATATATATCCAGAGCCGTAAAGGAAGGGCGCACAGACGCCTCCTTCTATATGCTTGATTCTGCAGGATCCCTGGCAGGAGGCTTCCTGTTTGGACTGATCCTTGTATTGTTTCTTGATAACATCCAGGTACTTGCCCTTTTGTGGCTGATTACCGTATTTGTTTTGATACTGATCTACGGCTATCCTTCTAAAAAGGTATTAAAACCTCTGCTTGGAATCTCCTCTGTACTACTGTTTGCTCTCTTTCTACTGCCTGGAGTCAGAAACGGAATCGAAAGTCTGAGATATAAAAACGAAACCATACTGGGTACCAGGGATACCCCTTATGGAAATCTTACGTTTACGTCAAAAGAGGGACAAATTACGGGATATCTCGACCGGAATCCGGTGCTCAGTACTGCTGATGTGGCCAGGGCTGAAGAGAGTGTCCACTACCCTGCCCTGCAACATCCCAATCCGGATGCCTTTCTCTTGTTGGGGGGGGGATTGTCGGGCAAAGCGGAAGAGATTATCAAGTACAAACCAGCTCTGTTTGATTATTGTGAAGCGGATCCCGGGATATACGAAATGGGTACCCGCTATATTCCTGAAACCCGGAACTTACCCTTTCACTTTATCCCCATGGACGGCAGAACCTGGCTGGCAAGAAGCGATTCCGTGATGTATGACGTCATTATTTCCAGCGCCGGGGATCCCCTTACCATTGGTTGGAACAGATATTTTACCCGGGAATTTTATCAGCAGGTACGTTCCCGACTGGGGGAAGGAGGCATATTTTGTATGCAACTCTCATCCGGGGGAAATTATGTAAGTGTCGAAGGCAGTCAGCTCCTTAGCATCAATTATCACACTCTGAAGCAAGTTTTCGAGCATGTGCTTCTTGTGCCCGGATATGCCACCTATTTTTTGGCCTCAGATAAATCTCTCTCGCTTGACTTTCCTTCCTTGCTGGAAGATCGTGACATAGAAACTGTATATGTTCACCCTGATTACCTGGATGTTACACGTATTACCTTTGACAGTGACCAGCTGATGGAGCGGCTTACCCTGGACATCCGTAAAACCAACAGTGATCTTTGGCCCAGACTCTTTTTTTCCAGTCTGGCCAATTTTGAGTCAAGGATGGGCAGTCGTTCACTTGTCATTACAGGAATACTCGGTATACTACTGTTCTTTATATTGTTCTTCTCCTATCGATCCGTAAAAACAGGAATGTTTGTGGCCGGTTTCACCGGGGCAGGTATTCAGATCCTGTTGATCATTGTGGTACAATCTTTCTATGGATACGCCTATAAGGTGGCCCCCCTTTTAATCACAATATTTATGGCGGGTATCGTAGCCGGCACAAAGTTATGGAAGATCATCTGGTATACACCATCACCATCCAAGTATACAGGATTGATATGGATCATGGCTATAGCTTCTGCAGCCTGTGTGATCGTGTTAAAAACAGAACAGCTTTTTGTCCACAGGATAACTGGCCAGTTGATCCTTGGAATATTGAATCTCATACCCGGGATACTGGTGGGATCGGTATATGGTATGTCACTTGCCATTTCAAAGAACGAAGGCTCGTCGGCCATAGGCCGGATCTATAGTGCCGATCTGGCCGGAGCCGCACTGGGAACCTTCCTTCCGGTGATATTTATATTACCCTTGATCGGCGTTACAAATACTTTTATATTGTTCTGTGGTATCAATGTGTCTGCAGGGCTCTACATATTGAGCCGATGGCGATGAAGGGAGTAGAAGATGGATAAAAGAACATTCTTTAAAACAGGTATATGCGGGGCAGCCGGAGCTATATTGTGTCCCATGGAGCTTGCAGCCGCTACCAAGGAGCAACCCTGGAAATGGAGCCGTGTAACCATGTACCAAGCGGAAACCCCAAGAGGTATACGCTGTATGGTTTGTCCTAATGAGTGTACCCTGGGCGAAGGAGAACTCAGCGATTGCCGGAACCACAGGGTGTACAACGGAAAACTCTATACCATTGCCTACGGGAATCCGTGTTCAGTCCACGTGGATCCCATCGAAAAGAAACCTCTCTATCATTTTGTACCAGGTACATCAGCATTTTCCATTGCTACAGCAGGATGTAATATGGCCTGTCTGAATTGCCAGAACTGGACCATATCCCAATCTTCCCCTGAGGAAACTGAGAATTACGATCTGATGCCGGACAAGGTGGTAGAACAGGCACTTACATACAAATGCTCCAGTATTGCCTATACTTACTCGGAACCGATCACCTTTTATGAATATGTGTATGATACGGGTATCATTGCACACGAGGCCGGAATCAAAAACGTACTGGTATCTAATGGATTTATCAAGAAAGAACCTTTGGTGAATCTGTGTAAAGTGATCGACGGGGCAAACATCGATCTGAAATCACTTGACGATTCAATATACCTGAAGCTCAATGCAGGGAAACTTGAACCGGTACTTGAAGGCCTCAAAACCCTGAAAGATGAAGGGGTCTGGCTGGAAATTACCAACCTGGTGATTCCCTCCTGGACCGACGATATGGAGATGATCAAGAGAATGTGCAACTGGCTAGCCACCCAGGGATTCGAAGATACTCCGCTCCATTTCAGCCGTTTTCACCCCCAATACAAGCTTCAGCGACTCCCTGCCACTCCGGTAAATACATTAAATAAGGCGAAAAAGGTGGCTCACTCCGAGGGCCTCAACTATGTATATATTGGAAATGTACCCGGCACCCACGCCACCGATACCCATTGTCCCGACTGCGAAACTAAGCTGGTGGACCGTTCAGGGTACACTATTGTCCACAATCTGCTTAAAGGTGGCCAGTGCCCGGAGTGTTCAACAACCATCCCGGGCAGATGGCATTGACTCTCCAGGAAGCAGAGCTGCGGGAACCGTAGCGAAGCGGAGCTCGACGGAGTCAACCGAGCTTGCGAGCTCGGCGAAGCCAACCCGTCATCGGGATTGAACTTCTCTGAACACAGATTGTTATAATTCCATATCACTTATTCTAATACTTTCACAACACATTATAATGAAACGGGCATGAAAATTATTAGCATAATTTTCTCAATCAAGAATGATAATAATTTACATCGCGAGTTACATCAGACAACTAAAATCAAAACTATTTA
>CAZURA010000106.1:0-20592 GCA_964622985.1 uncultured Bacteroides sp.
AGAGCCATGGAGCTCTCCAAAGTGGCCTATTCACCCTCGGGCCATCCCTGGGTGTTGATAGGTTTAGGAGTAGGCTACTACAGGCAGGGTAAACTGGAGGAAGCCCATCAGATCCTCAAACAGGCAGAACAAGAAGCCACCGAATACAGGCACCGGCTTCATCGGTATATTCAGGAGGTCGAAGAAGCTATGGCCAATCAGGCTCAATAATCACCGGCATTTACAACTTCACATTGTTTAATCGTCCTTAACACAACGCACCGAAAAACCATCGGATTTCACGTTGCTGTACCGGTGAGACGCAGAGTACTCTGAATAAAGATGTCGGCCCCAGGCTACTGAGGAATCTTTTTCCGTCGCACTCCAGAAGTTGGCGTTATCGCCCAGGTGTCCAAAAGTGCCATTATAGCGCCGCCCTCCCCCGGGTAAAGCATTAAATCCGGAGGTCCCGAATGTGGTGTCATTAACCAGGCTCCCAGCGGCCCATAGGTTTTGACTGGATGCGAGTTTACTTCCTTCGTTCAGACCTCTGTAACCTATTTTGTCAACATCTGCCTGAACCATTCCCAGATACATTTCCAATTCTTTCCATTCACTGTCACTGGGCAGGTGCCAGCCATCAGGACATACACCCTGTATAACACTGGGGTTATCATCGTTGCTAATCTCCCCGTTCATGGCTGCTGCCCAAGTATATAGTGTACCATAGATACTGGCTTCATCGTTCTCGTTATTGTTGTAATAACAATAGGCTTTGTCATCCTTGCCTAACACATCCCATGCAGATCTGTTTTCCACTATGAGTATTTCAGTTCCGTCTGAATAATGCGTGGATTTCAGGTTGTTGACCATCCACCATTGATCACCTATTTTTTTTGCATAGTAGATATTTCCATCGTAGTCGGTAATAGTATCCAATTGATTTTCGGTCTCTGTTATATTATTCTTTTCGCAGCTGAAATGTAGTGGTAATATGCCTAAAAGGGTTATGAACACAATGGATGCAAGTCCGCGTGGGATATATTTCATGGCAAGAGTATATATTCTAATTTACGACTTCCTCATCAATCCTTTCCCCTGTTGCCATGTTTCCGAGCACATTCATTTTATATTAAGAATATAATATTGATATTTACAGCAATAACATAATATTATAATATATAAGCTTCCAAATAAGTAATATAATAATGCAATACGACAAAATAGACAAAGAAATATTAAGCGTCTTGCAGCGGCAGGGGCGCATCACTAATTCAGACCTGGCGAAAAAGGTGAACATATCTCCACCTCCGACCCTGGAACGCGTGAAAAAGCTGGAGAAGAGCGGCGTCATAAAAAAATACGTGGCCCTGTTGGATCCTGCAAAAGTGGGAGTTGAAACCTTCACCTTTGTAGAGATAAAGCTCAATCGACATGGCCGGGATACCATAAAGGAGTTTATTGATGCGGTGCAGGAAGTGGATGAGATCATGGAATGCCATCACGTGACCGGGGATGCGGACTTTCTGCTGAAAGTGGCCTGCAGTACTATTTCTGCATACGAAGAGCTGGTTATACACAAGTTAACCTGTTTGCCCAATCTGTTGCAATTAAAAACCATGGTGGTGTTATCCACCTTGAAAGATGAAACTGCTTACAAACTGGAGGATGAAAATGGAGAGTAAAACTGACAACATGACGAGAGAGTACTGGGTGAATAAAGGTCAGGAGATGATAGCCGACCGTTTGGAGAGAATTTCGCGTTCGAAGAAGTGGAAATTTGATACCGTGGCCACCCATGGTCTGTATGACCTGAATCAGGCCTTGGATCTGAACAATGGTTCCATCATGGAGCCGGTATACTTGAGTCCGGCTCAGGCCTATCTGAACAGCTCCGAGATGGAGACTGCCCTGGCTTACCAAATGCCTACCTGGTGTTATTCGAGGATTGCCAATCCTTCTACTTACTTTCTGGAGGAGACAGCTGCACTGCTTGAAACCTATGGTTCAGACATGGAAGCCAGCTGTTTGGCTACCTCCAGTGGAATGAGCGCCATCAAGACCGCAACGGATCCCTTTCTGGTGAAAGATGACCGCTTTCCAAATCCCAACGTTGTTGCCAGTGCCAAAGTGTATGGGGGTACCTTTCAGCAATTCTGGGTGCGCAGGCATCAGGAACAGGGAATTGAAGTGAGATGGATTAAGGACGGAATGAACATGGAAGAGTGGCAGTCGAAGGTGGATGACCAGACAAGGTTCCTTTTTGGCGAATTTCCATCCAATCCATCTGTGGACCTGTTTGATATTTCCAAGGTGGCTGATCTGGCACATAGTTATGATATTCCCTTACTAGTGGACTCTACCTGTGCTTCACCGGCTCTCACCCGTCCATTGCTATCGGGTGCTGATATTGTGATCCATTCCGCATCCAAGGTGATCGGAGGAAGCGGAACTTCCATCGTGGGACTGCTCACTGCGAAAAAGAACATGGTGAGTAAGGTCGGTACGGATGAAATGAAAGAAGACTTTGCAGTGTGGGCAAAGCTATGGCCATACAGGGATAACGGACCTTCTCTGAATCCCATGGCTGCCATTCTTACACTGAATGACATGCGCTCACTCAGAATGCGCATCAGCCAGATGAGTGACAGTACCATGAAACTAGCCCAATTTTTAGAAGACCATCCAAAGATTGAGACAGTTTCTTATCCCGGATTGAAAAGTCATCATAGTCACGATGTGGCCAGCAAATACATGAAACTTGTGGATAGCCAAGAGCATAAATACGGCTATATGCTGGCAACGGAAATCAAAGAAGATCGTGCGGGAAGTTCGGAGAATGCGAGGAAATTCTATGATGCGTTGCAAATGATCTGGCGTGCCACAGATCTGGGCAGGGTAAAGACAGTGGCCACCCTGAATGCTATATCCACCCATCAGCAACAGGGCGAAGAGGGCAGGCAGCTGGCAGACATTAAGCCTTCCACATGCCGCATTGCCTGTGGAATAGAAGATGCAGATGATATCATTGCTGACATTGCACAAGCCTTAGATGCTATCTAAGTACAAGTTGCTTATTACCTGTTTTAAAAAATGTTAATAGATTCCGCTGTAACTCTAAAAGCGGTATATTTAATGTTTCGCTGCTACAGGCACAAAAATTAAAATAGAAACAAAACAATTCACATTATGAAAAAGAGAGTATTCTTATCATTTCTGATGGTATTGACAGCCATCGCTTTTACCACTGCCCAGGATGCACAAGAGATCCTGGATAACCACTTTGAGACCATTGGACAGGAGAACCTCCTGAAAGTAAAAAGCATACAGGCGACCGGTAAAGCCTCTCAAATGGGGATGGAATTCCCTTTCAAAATGATCAATAAAAGACCTGATAAGCTGAAGCTGGCCATTGAGGTTCAGGGTACAGAGATCATTCAGGTTGTTGACGGGGAAACCGTATGGGCAGTAAATCCCATGTCAGGCTCTGCAGATCCCATCGATGTAACAGGTCCTGAAGCAGACGGACTAAAAGAAAATGCCGACATGGACGGTCAACTCTGGAACTGGAAAGAGAAAGGTCACCAGCTTGAACTGGATGGTACTGAGGAGGTGGAAGGCACCGAGTGCCATGTGCTGAAACTGACCAAGAAGAATGGCAATATCGATTACTACTACGTTGATGCAGACAGCTATCTGATCATCAAAGCAAAATCGAAGATCATTATGGAAGGTTCAGAGGTCGAAATGGAATCCCTGTTGGGTAATTTCCAGGAGGTGGAAGGATTCATTATGCCTTTCACCACGGAACAATTGTCCGGAGGCCAGACCATCATAACGATCATGATTGATACAGTGAAAGTGAATGAAGAGTTTGATGATGCGATGTTTTCAAAATAGAAGCAGATAAGAGATGAGAATAATCAAGTCTTTTGCCATAGCTCTCATGGTATTGTTTTTATCTGGATACCATGGAGTGGCTCAAACAAAAACCAAAGTATCATCAAGTACTTTTGGACAGATCCAGGCCCGTCAGATCGGGCCTGCTTTGATGAGCGGGAGGGTAAGCTGTGTTGATGCCCTCCAGAGCAATCCCCTTTATATGTTTATCGGAACGGCCAGTGGTGGTTTATGGAAGAGCACCAATGGAGGTGTGATTGTCAAGTCGGTGTTCGATAAGCATACTCTTTCTATCGGAGCGGTGACCATTGATCAGAATCGACCGGACACCATATGGGTTGGGACCGGGGAACCATGGGTGAGGAATTCTACGTCCATCGGCACAGGGGTGTATAAATCCACCGATGGCGGAGAGAAATGGAAATTGATGGGATTGGATAGCACTGAGCGGATCGCCAGGATCATCATTCATCCGGAAAATCCCGATGTGGTCTATGTGGCTGCACTGGGCCACCTCTGGGGAGCCAATGAACAGCGGGGCGTATTTAAGACAGAAGACGGAGGCAAAACGTGGAGCAAAATACTCTATATCGATGAAAACACAGGGTGCTCCGATCTGGATATGGACCCGGAAGATCCAGACATTCTCTACGCAGGGATGTGGACCTTTCGTAGGAGAGCCTGGGATTTCTATTCAGGAGGATCGGGTTCGGGCCTCTATAAATCTACGGATGGCGGTGCCACCTGGGAAGAATTGACCTCCGACCTTCCTGTTGGAGAAAAGGGAAGAATATCGGTCCGCGTCTCTCCTGTTGAATCCGATTATGTATACTCGGTCATTGAATGGGATAGCACAGCCCTGTACAGGTCCACTGATAAGGGAAAGAGCTGGGAAATGCTTAACCAGACTCCCACGATTGCCGAGAGACCCTTCTACTTTAACCTGATCATACCCGATCCGGTGGATACCAGCCGGGTGTACAAACCGGGTCTCTATGTCAATGTATCGACCGATGGGGGAAGAAAGTTCAGAACTACAAACTTTGCCGGCGGGGCCATTCATCCAGATATTCATGGACTGTGGATCTGGGAAAAAGACCACCGGTATATGTATGCAGCTACGGATGGAGGGCTCTATGTAAGTAACGATTACGGATCTTCCTGGAGGCACCTGCGTAACCTTCCGGTCTCCCAGTTTTATAAGGTGAGTGTGGATATGGAAAAACCGTATAATGTGTACGGAGGATTACAGGATAACGGTTCCTGGGCAGGTCCATCACGTTCATACGGGGGAATAGGAAACTATGATTGGCAGGGCTACGGGATTGGTGATGGCTTTTCGGTGCACACCGACAAAGAAGATCACAATATCGTGTACTGGCAAATGCAGGGAGGATTGTTCGGGCAGACCGATAAAAGATATCAGAGTATGCGGCTGATCGCTCCCATGGAGACCGAGGAGACAGGAAAATTACGTTTCAACTGGGATGCAGCTATCAGCATGAGCCCCACCAGTAATACGGTATATGTGGGAGCCCAGTACCTGTATAAATCCAATGACCAGGGCAGTTCCTGGACACGGATCTCACAGGATCTGACCACAAACGATCCGGAGAAGCAACAACAGGAAGAATCAGGGGGATTGACCGTGGATAACTCCACTGCCGAGAACCATACTACCATTATCTGTATCGCTGAGTCTGCACTGGATGAGAACCTGATCTGGGTGGGTACCGATGATGGGAATCTGCAGGTGACCCGGAATGGAGGAAAGAGCTGGACCAATACGGTGGCTAATGTTCCCGGACTTCCGCCTAATACATGGTGTTCAAGCGTCTATCCCAGCCGTTTTGAAAAGGGTACCACCTATGCGACTTTTGACGGACATCGAAACGATGATATTTCGCCCTATGTGTATAGGACCACTGATTTTGGGGCTTCATGGGAGTCCATAGCTTCAGATGCTATCACCGCACACTGTTATAAGATTTTGGAGGACCTGGTGAATCCCGACCTGCTTTTCCTGGGTACGGAATTCGGATTGTTCATATCGCTGGATGGGGGAGAACAGTGGGCCCAGTTCAAGAATGAACTTCCAAATGCATCGATCATGGACATGGTCATCCATCCGCGCGAGCACGACCTGGTACTGGGAACTCACGGGCGTGGAGTTTACATCATTGATGACATTTCACCTTTCCGTCAATTAAGTGAAGAGATCCTGGCTTCAGAGTTTGCTTTTCTGGAACAACGGGCTCCTGTACCCATGGTGGTAGCAGGTCCCAATTGGCCTGGACTGGATGATGAGTTCAGAGGCAGGAATCCCACAATGGCCATCCCTATCACTTTCTATATGAAGAAGCGTCACCTCATCGGAAAGATGACTATGGAGGTCTTTGATATGGAAGGGAATCGTCTGACAGAGTTACCGTCGGTTACCCGGAAAGGGATCAACCAGGTCCACTGGATCCCAATGAAGAAACCTCCCCGGCCGCCCATATCCGAAGCGATGCCTTTCCAGATGCAAATTGCCATGATGGGTGGAGGTATGAGTTATCCTGCAGGTGATTACAAGGTGAAAGTGACCAAGAAGGATAAGGAGTTTGAGAAGATCATTACAGTGTATGATAATCCCGATGAACCCTATACAGATGAGGACAGGAAAGTAAGACGCAAGCTTCAGCAAAGAGGATTCGATCTGATGGAGGATCTGGCATATGTGGATCGAAAAATGACTGATGTACGAAAAGGTCTGGCTGCTTCAGGTGCGCTGTCCGGGGTCTCCTCCTCGACGAGGAAGAAAGCTGATGCCCTGAAGGCAAGTCTTAAGGATGTCACAGAACGCCTGATGGTTACTGAGTATGGTGACCTCAGGGGCGATGCCAGGTTAAGGGAAGACGTAGGATTCCTTTATGGTACAGTCGCTTTCTACGGAGGCAGACCCACCCAGGTGCAGATGGACCGTATGGACCTGCTGGAAAAAAGAGTCAGGGCTATGGAGAAAGAGGTGAATGAATTGTTTGTGGCCTCATTGGATAAGATCAACAAAGGCCTGGTAAAAGCCGGGGGAGAGGCCATAGCCGTCACCACCCGTGAGGCCTTTGATGCGGAGAAGAAATAATAGTATGTTTTACGAATTTTAATATAATAGTCATATTCTTCTATTAAAATTGTTCTTTTTCCTTTCAATCTTTTTTGAATTGATTTTATCAATAAAGATTTGAAAGAGTGTATTGAGCTCATTCAGGTATGAAAACACCTGGTCACAGATCTACCGTCGAGAGACGCAATACAATTCTTGAGAAATGCAGAGAGTAAAAAGAACTTGAAAGAGAAGCAGGCTATTGGAGCAAAAGCTGCTGAACTTTTTGAAGAAGGGGACACCATCATTCTAAATTCCTGTACAACTACTTTTGCGACAAATTAATTACGGGCTCAGATGGAATAGAAATTGATTATGGGCTAACTAGCCCTAGCCTGGAAGAAGCTCATTTAAAGAAGGTGATGATCGAGATATCCAAAAAAGTCATAGTTTTAGCGGATTCTACCAAGTTTGGGAGAAGGAGCTTTGCCTTTATTGGGCCTCTTTCTCAGGTTGACACCATTGTGACTGACTCAAATCTTCCAGAAGAAAAGAGGAACCTACTGGCAGAAATGAAAATAGAAGTAATAACTGTCTGATCATCCATCCGGGCTCGCCACATAGCCTTGCTGACACATTTTACCTAAATGTATAGGCTAAAAAGAGCTTATAGCTTTAATATGCTTTATTTATTTCAAAGATAATTTCGAAAGCTTTCATTATAAGTTTCAAAATATTTATTTTGATTAGACATCTGAGATGCCGCTCATTCATGGGTAGTGTTATGTAAGTATATCTTATATATTTTTAATAATTATGAACTCAATACAGAAAAACACGCTGCTGGTCATTAGGATTCTCATCGGATGGCATCTTCTCTATGAAGGTATTGTAAAACTGATCTCTCCCGGATGGTCCTCGGCAGGATTCCTGAGCCAGTCCCAATGGATACTCTCCGGATTTGCGAACTGGGTGATTTCTCACGATGGTGTGTTACGTGCGGTAGATTTCTTAAATACATGGGGACTGATAGCGATAGGTCTGGGACTTATCCTGGGACTTTTTACAAAACCTGCTGCTTTTTCCGGGACCTTCCTTCTTCTCATATATTACTTGAACAACCCTCCTTTTATCGGAATGGAAGTAGCAGTTGCTGAAGGGAGTTATCTGGTAGTCAACAAAACACTTATAGAGGCCGTTATGCTCTTTTTTCTTGCCTTGATTCGAGGTACAGAGCAATATGGTTTGGACTATGTTCTACATCACATTAAAAACGTAAAAAGACCATGAGTACACAACCCTCCATGGACCGAAGGAATATTTTGAAGGCCCTGATCGGATTGCCAGTGCTGGGAGCACTGGGAGTTCAAATCTTCCGCAAAAACAGACATGATAATCTTCATGATGTGAAGAGAGAGATACTGGATGAACTCGGTATGGAAGATCTCACATCTAGGGTGAAGCCTGTTGCTTCATTATCCAGCGAAGGTTTGCTGAGAATTGGGATTGTAGGATGTGGGGGAAGAGGTATAACCCTGGCCAATGCACTGGGTTATATGGAAGAAAGGCGGTTTAACATGGCTAAAGGAGAGGAGGACCTTGCAGCACAAGTTGAGTTTGGGAATCTGAATGTGGCCCTTACAGGAGTATGTGATGTATTTGATCTGCATGCGGAGAGAGGGCTGGCTGCAGGTAAACATGATATCCATTCCGGGGGAGAGTTTGCAGGAAAGCATCCCGTGAAGAGGTATAAGCATTATCATGAGATGCTGGCTGACAAAAATATAGATGCAGTGATGATAGCCACTCCCGACCATCATCATGCCCAGATGACCATTGATGCCATTAATGCCGGCAAACATGTGTATTGTGAAAAGAGCCTGATCAGAAGGGAGGAGGAGATAATCAGAACCTATGAAGCTGTGAAGAATTCTGATCTTGTTTTTCAACTGGGGCACCAGATCCCACAGAATGCCGTTTTTCAGCAGGCCAGAGAACTGGTTAAGAGGGGAGTGCTTGGAAAGATTTCACACATCGAGACCACCACAAACCGCAATTCTCAGCAAGGAGCATGGATAAGGCATCTGGACAGTGAAGGAAATCGTAAACCAGGTGATGAGGGATCCATTGACTGGAAGCAATGGCTCGGGACTCTGCCTTTCGCTCCTTTCAGCATTGAGCGTTTTTATGGATGGGCAAGATATTTTGATTATGACACCGGGCTGTTCGGACAGTTGTTCTCCCATGAGTACGATGCTGTAAACCAATTGCTTAACATCGGAATTCCTAAATCGGTTACCGCTTCGGGAGGACAATACTTCTATAAAGATTTCGGGGAGATCCCCGATGTACTGAACTGTGCCTTCGAATATCCGGAGCAGGACTTATCACTCACTTACAGTGCGAACCTGGCCTCTTCAAAGTCCAGGCCACGCACCATATACGGACAGGATGCCTCCATGACCCTGGGCGGGAGCCTGACACTTACTCCGGATACCAATTCAAAAAGATTTGCTAATCTGCTTGATCGTGGAATCATCGACCCGTCCATGCCCATGTTGTCGATCATGAAAGGGGGCAGCCGCACCAGGGCTCTTGATGCGGTAACATCGGCCACCTCGAGTTATTATGCATCGAGAGGACTCACTTCCACAAGCATTGATGGGCAGGTATGGGATGTGACTCATCTCCATGTGAAGGAGTGGATCGATTGCATCCGTCATGGCGGGGAAACATCGGCCAATATTGAAAAAGCCTACGAAGAAGGAGTTGCCATTGCCATGGCTGACATCTCATACCGAGAGAACTGCCGGACAGAATGGGATCCTGAAAGCAAGAGAATTATCAGATGTTAAGGAGGTCCGGCCCACCTAATGTTCTTGAACTCCTACTTGACTGATCCGGGTAAATATGACAAAAACCCGGATATCATCCGATTTGAAGGAGTAGGCTCCTTTGGCTTTCAGTAAATTTGCGGCAATGGCAGTCATATCCCACGCATCCTTTTCATTGGCTTCCCATTTTGGATTGACAAGTTTCTCCATGTCATACTCATCACCATACGCTTTCACCCCCCAGATATCCCGGATAACAATCTCCAGCAGATAGGGATTATCCCAGGACCATAACCAGCTACCGGAGCTCTCTGATAGGGATCCTACGATCTGGTAATCGGCCACAACCCTGGGGACAGCCCCCACGTCTGAAAAGATCATCTTACCGGTTTCCTGTTCATAGTCCATCCGGTTGAATTTTGTGGGCCCGTATTCCTGTTCACATGTAGCCTGTTGTGTGTCCAGAAATAGCCGTGATTCTTCCAGTAATTTCAGGTATGGTTTTTGATTCATGCAGGTAATTTAAGGTGCTGCTTATCTGCTTTGTCCGTCAAACCACTTCTCTTCAGGTAGAGGACATAAGAACAAATCTACTGATTTTCGATATACTATCTGTTGAGAATATACAACGGTGCTCTGCCGCAGAATGCAATGAAATACTGCCTGTAGCTTCCAGTCTTATACCCCTTTTGGGGCTTTCATGTTGTAGATTATAAAAAAAAACTTCAACTTCATTCATGTTATTGTGATTGATTTCACAAGTATGTGCTACTTTTGTATTGCATTTATTGTTATACATTAAATACCCTGACTGAAATGGTAGCGAAACTCCTTGAATTTCTGGAACCTACAGACAACTGGAAGCTATATATCAATCTCCTTGTTGCGGTATTTATAGGATTGGTGATCTTCCTGATCCATGTATCTCGCGCACCCTCTTATCTCTCTGATGACCCCAAAGCGTGTGTGAATTGTCACGTCATGGCACCTCAATATGCAACGTATGCCCACAGCTCGCATCGCGAGTGGGCCAATTGCAACGATTGTCATGTACCACATAACAATGTCTTCAATAAATACTTTTTCAAAGCAAAGGATGGAGCACGACATGCCACGATGTTTACATTACGGAAAGAGCCTCAGGTGATTTTCATACATGAAGCGGGCAAGAAGGTGGTGCAGGACAATTGCGTCCGGTGTCATACTAACCTGTTGACCGATTCCGATCTGCGTGCTAAGACCGATGTGTATGAGCATAACCGGACTGAAAGACCTTGTTGGGATTGTCACAGGGAGATCCCGCATGGCCGGGTGAACAGTTTGTCCAGCGTTCCCAATCCCATGCTCTTCTTACAATCTGATAAAACAAACAAATACAAACCCTGAACCAACAATTATTTAATATCATGACAACGTTAAGAGATGTTATTCGCAGAAAGCCCTGGCTGGGATGGATTCTGTTTTTTGCCACAGTTGCCATTGTGTTTCTTTGTGGCCTTTTGGCTGCTTCCATTATGGAACGGAAGTCGGAAGCCCTGGTGGCCTACACTCCGAAGGTGGAACACGGACAATTTGAGCCCAGGAATGAAGTATGGGGAGAAAATTTCCCCCGTCAGTATCAATCGTATATGAAATCAAAGGATGGCTCTTTCAGAAGTAAATACAACGGAAGTGCAATGATCGATATGCAGGAGGTGGATCCAAGGCTGGTTGTCCTCTGGGCCGGATACGGTTTTGCCAAAGATTATAATCAGGGCAGGGGTCACGCTTACGCTGTTGAGGATTTGAGAAATACGTTGCGTACCGGAGCACCTGTGAACGGAGCTCAGAGCCCAATGCCTAATACCTGCTGGACATGTAAAAGTCCGGATGTGCCCCGTCTCATGGATGAGTTAGGGATTGCCGGATTCTATAAGGGAAAGTGGGAAACTTTAGGTCACGAGGTGGTAAATGCCATTGGCTGTGCTGATTGTCATGATGTAAAAACCATGAACCTCAAGATAACACGTCCCGCTCTTACCGAAGCCTTTGAGCGTATGGGGAAAGATATTAATGAAGCTTCTCATCAGGAGATGCGTTCCCTGGTGTGTGCACAATGTCACGTAGAATATTATTTTGACAAGACCAGGATCGAGGGTGTTCCTTATCTCACCTTTCCCTGGGATAAGGGGATGTCGGTGGAAGCCATGGAGGAGTATTACGACGAACTGGAGTTCAAGGACTGGACCCATGCGGTAAGTAAGGCCCCCATGCTGAAAGCGCAGCATACAGGTTATGAAGTCTATTTGACCGGCGTACATGCCGAGAGAGGAGTTTCATGTGCCGATTGTCATATGCCCTATATGAGTGAAGGAGGACAGAAATTCACAGACCATCACGTACAAAGCCCATTGAACAATGTGGCTAATTCATGTCAAGTGTGTCATCGTGAAGAAGCTGCTCAACTGGTAATGGATGTCTATTCCCGCCAGGACCGGATCATTGAGAACCGAGACAAGCTGGAGGAGCTTATAGTCAGAGCTCATGTGGAAGCAAAATTCGCATGGGACCTGGGGGCAACCGAAGAACAAATGAAAGAGATCCTGATGGATATACGCCATGCTCAGTGGAGATGGGATTATGCTGCCAGCAGCCATGGGGGTTCTTTCCATTCTCCTGTTGAAGTGGGAAGAGTGATTTCATCCGGTATCACCATTGCTCAGGAGGGTCGACTGAAGTTGGCCAGGCTGTTTGCTGACCTGGGACACAACAAAGAGATTCCCTATCCAGATATTTCCACGAAAACAAAGGCTCAGGAATTCATTGGATTACCCGCTGAAAAGTTGGGACAGGAGAAGAAACTTTTCCTGGAGGAAGTAATACCGGGATGGGATAAGCAGGCGAAAGAGCGAGAAGCGGGATACAAAATCAAAACAGTGGAACCTGAATAGATCCAAGTTTAACCTAGTACAAAAGAGAATAATTGTGATGAAAAAGCATATTATTATATGGATAGCCTTCCTGGCTATAACAGGAACGATGAAAGCGCAATTTTCCCTCAGCGGAGAATTCCGACCCAGAACGGAGTATAGTCATGGCTACAAGTCACTGGCCGATGTGGATCAGAGCGCTTCCTTGTTCACCAGTCAGCGTACCAGGCTAAATCTCAACTATGACAGTGACAAGCTCACCACCAAACTTGTATTGCAGGATGTACGCAATTGGGGAAATCAGAAGCAATTGGTGGGCAATGAAGCTAATGCTGCTTCTATTCATGAGGCTTGGGCAGAAGCTAAATTGGGTTCAGGATTCAGCCTGAAGCTGGGGAGAACAGAACTGGTTTACGACAACCACAGGATCTTTGGAAGTGTGGGTTGGGCACAGCAGGCCAGAAGCCATGATCTGTTGTTGGCCAAATACCAGGGGAACTTCAACTTGCATTTCGGACTGGCATATCACCAGTCAGGGGTGAGGACAAACAATATTTACAGTGGTCCGGATGCTTATAAGGCTATGCAATTCCTGTGGTTCAATAAGAAACTGGAAAAAGTATCCATTAGCATTCTGGCCTTAAATAATGGAGTTCCATATACCATTAGCGAGGATGGTGGAGTTATTACTGAGCAAGGAATTCGTTACAGCCAGACTATCGGTTCGCAGGTCGGTTATAAGACCGGGAATTTAACCTTGAGCGGTAATGTCTATTATCAGGCAGGGAGTGATCCGTCGGGCACGAAACTGAGTGCATATGAAGCCATGGTAGAGGCTGGTTATGCTATCTCTACAAATACAAAAGCAGGAGTCAGCTATGAGATATTATCTGGTACAGATCCCAGTGAAACCACAGTAAACAATTCCTTCTCTCCATTTTATGGTACCAACCATAAGTTCAATGGTCATATGGACTATTTCTTCGTGGGAAACCATGCCAATTCAGTGGGATTGCAGGATGTAACATTCAAACTGACACAAAAGATCAATACGGTAACCTTCAATGCTCATATACATGCCTTTCTGAGTGCTGCTGAATTGACCAACAGCAATTACCTGGGGACGGAAGCTGACTTGTTTATGGCAGTTCCTGTGGCTGATAATGTGAAATTCCAACTGGGATATTCCCAGATGTTCGCCGGAGAAGGAATGACAGAGATTAAGGGTGGATCATCAGACACATCTCACAATTGGGGGTATCTGATGTTTGTCTTTACTCCGAAATACCTGGTGAATTAGTATGGGATTCTTTTATTTTAATGCTTCTGATATATTTGCTTGCAGAGCGAACCAGGATTTTTTCCAATGTATCAGGGATCACAGGTTGCAGGAGACTAAGTAGTTTACCTATGCCTGTTAATGTAGCCCTATTTCTTCTTTTTCTGATGTTTCTTAAGATCGCTTGGGCTACAGTGTGGATGGATTGGACTTTTACGTTCGTTTTGTAATTAAGATCAAGCATCGACCCATTGGCAACCAGTACTTGCTTTTCAGGTTCGATCTCGGTTACACCAACCCGTATCAGGCCTATGTGAATGCCAGAACCCGCTTCTTCGACTCTAATCGATTCTGCAATAGCACGTAATGCCATTTTCGAGGAGCAATAGGCGGATTGATTGGGCATTCCCCGGATAGCTGCTAAACTGGAAATGAATACCACACTGCCTTTAGTATCTCTAATGTAGGGCAGAGCCGGAACGGTGGTGTTTACAACACCAAGTACATTGATCTCTAAGATTTTCTGAAATACTTCAGGTTGTATGTTTGAGAAATATCCTCGCATGGATAGGGCCGCGTTATTGATCAGGATATCCAACCTGCCGAATCTCTCTATAGTTTTGTCAATCAAAAGCTTGGCCTGGTCAGGTTTAGACACATCGGCACATACCGCCAGTACATGTTGACTCAGGATCTTTATTTCTTGTTCTGCGTTGGATAACCTGTTGCAGTCTCTTCCATTGATCACAACATGGGCTCCTTTTTTAGCAAGTTCAATGGCAGTGGCTTTACCAATTCCTCTGCTGGAACCGGTAATGATGGCAACTTTATTCTGAAATGGTGGTGTTCGCATAAAATCAGATAGGAAGAAAGATATCTCGAAGAGTTGAATTTACAAAAAAAATATTCGAACCGGTTTCAATCGAACAAGGTCATTGGTTGGGAGAGGCCTGTGAATAAATCAACGAAGTGCAGCCATCCAATTCATTACGGATGTGTTTGTTGAGCTCTTGTTTAACATTTGAATACTATGTTCTTTTTCCACAGTGATACATGGATTCAAAAGGATCTTTATCAATTATCCTATTCTGTAACTCCACCATATAGCATGTTAATAAGATTATAATTTCGGTCTACATAACGAGATTATAATTATTTGTTAATGCCGCAATCCTGATGAACATAATAACCG
The DNA here is from genome assembly GCA_964622985.1 of uncultured Bacteroides sp. Classification (GTDB taxonomy): domain Bacteria; phylum Bacteroidota; class Bacteroidia; order Bacteroidales. The sequence continues at coordinate 15,176 of CAZURA010000106.1, forward strand.
GTGGGGTGTCAGAAGGCTGTTAAAAGTAATTGTCTAGTTAATCTATTGTTTTATGAGAGAGGTAATGTTAATCGTGCACTTCATTGGCCTGGCCATGGGAATCGGAACCAGTATTGGATTCATATTCCTGGGCGTCGCTGGGTCTAAAATGGAGAAGGAGGAAGGAATTAAATTTGCTTTGAATTCTTCTATTCTCAGTCGAATGGGCCACATTGGTCTGACCCTGTTGATCATAACAGGTCTTTATTTGATGACCCCATACTGGGGGGGCCTGACTTCTCGGCCCCTATTGATGATAAAACTGGGTCTTGTAGTTCTCTTGACTGTTCTGATCATTTTTGCAGCAAGATTTTCCAAAAAGGCCAAGAAAGGTGAAATAGAGGAAAATCTAAAAAAAATCAGAAGCCTGGGTCCCGTTATTTTGCTGGTAGGATTATCAATTATTATCCTCGCCGTACTGGTTTTTCTCTAGTTGATCAGGAGTCAGGAGCAGTTTATGGGTCAAGGAGAGCAATTCGATTCTTGACATGAACTCCTGGATAACCTTTTTGGAGAGCTCATGTTGTTCCTGTATGGCTTTTCTGAACTCGATTAATCTTTTGTCTGATCTCATGTCGTAATCACCCGATTCAAACAGGTCGGCCAACTCGGTCAGTGTGCGGATCATAAATCTGTTCGCACTGGAGATCATGGATCTCAGTTCCACATATTTTTCTGATGATTTGCTGTGTTTAGGGTAATAAAACGCATAGACATCCAGGTAGCTGTTGGCCCATTTAGTGAGGTTGGCCAAGCCGTGATTATCCACTAGCCAGGTGTGAAATGTGTCAAAAACAAAATCCTGATAGTCGTTCAGATGTGAATCCGGGTAATCATAGTTGAGAAAACCGGGAGATCCTGTTAAGCGCCCCTCCTTTCGCAACTCTTTTTCGATTCGGGTTTCCAGGTAGGGTAGCATCTTTAAGAAGTGGACAGGCATATACCCATCACCGCAAATGAGATCCAGGAACTCCAGGTTTGCTCGTATAGAAAAAAATGTGGTCCTGGGCTGAAACAGCATAAATCCAAAATCGATGCTGATCTCCAGATCCTTCAGGATTTTGATGGATTTCAGGTTGTCAGATACTGTAGCTTGCTTTTTGAACCATGTTAATCCAGTATCAGTCCCATCTTCTATACCTAAGAAGACCCGGTACAGACCATGCTTCCGCATCAGGGCAAAAGGTTCCTGCTCCACCTCATCGGGGCGGCAATTGATCTTCCACATAATGTTGCCGGAAAGGTGTAGATCCTCAAGGGCCATACAGAAATCTTCTATCCAACCGGGGTAATTATGGGCTCTCACAGGAAAGTCGTCATCCTCAATCAGAAATATGGAACATCCATGATGTGTATGGAGGAATTTGATCTCTTCTGCTACCTTAACCGGATCCCTTATCCTTTTTACAGGGCCGGGAGGTTGTTTATAAAACTCCATGATATTGCAGTAAATGCAGTTGTAAATGCATCCTCTGCCTGCCATGAGGGTTGCATATTTCTTGTTCAGGGCAAACTTCTTAAACTCTGACCTTGTATGATAGGGGAGCTGGTCCAGATCTGGTTCTAAGGGTCTGAGCGGATTGCATATCACTTGTCCATTCTCTTTGTAAGCAATACCCTGCACCTTTCTCCACTCTTCACCCGAGTGGAGATGGTTCACCAGATCGAGCAATGTATGCTCTCCTTCAAACCTGACAATGGAATCCACCTCAGGGTTGATCTCATAGAATTCGCCAGGCCTGAGACTGGCAAAATAGCCTCCTACCGTAAAGTGGCATGTTAAGCCTTCCCTTCTCAGGAAATGAATAAGCTCTCGGAATTCGTAAAGATGCTTCTCAAAAACTACCGAAAAGCCAACGATCAAGGGATCCCAATGCAATAACTCTTCCAGGATCTCCTTTTGGTCTCTTCTGAAATCAATGATCACTGTCTGATAACCGGCATCGGTAAGGACAGCATCTAAGAATCGAATCCCCAAGTTTTCTTTCTCCTCAAAGGCAATCAGCACCACGGAGCTGCGATCCATCTTCCAATATTAATAAAGTCCGGGATCAACGATTTCACGAACCGAGGACTTTGACAAAGTCATCATGTAATTTCTGGATGTCTTCAGGATCGCATTTTACACTTTCTATAAAAGTAGAAGTAGCGTTAAAAATACCCATAATGTGTTCGTTTGTCCATTCCTTTTTATAAGCCTCAATGTCAGCCAGGCCTATATCGTACGGTCTAGGAGATGGTTTTGAATTACCCATAACTTCTGGTTTCTTAGTTAATAAATGATTCAGGATCTGAATAGTCAAATAACAACCTTAGATCGGGATCTAGTTTCAGCGATGTTAAGGTGTAGTCAGAGTGTATGGCTAATAATTTCTTCATCATACCCGTTGCTTCGTCATAAAGTCCTGCCAGAGTATAGGTAAGCAGGGTATTATATAATACAGAGGGGTCGTCTACGGCATCTACAAGTGGATCTATATAGGAGAGAGCCATTTCTGCCTGATCCCTTGCCCGGGAGATCTTGCCTGTTGCAGCACAGGCTATGCCCAGCTTGCTGTGGGCGAAATAATCATCGGGATTGAACAGTATCCGGTTTGTGAAGTATTGCTCGGCCTGCTCATAATAATCCACTGCCCGTTTGAGCTCTCCTGCGTGTTTATGGATCTTCGCCTTCAGCAAAAGAGCATCTCCTTCCGATTCGGACAGGGAATGATATTCTTTTTTGCCCGCTAACTCGATCAATTCCACAGCATCAGGGTAGTTTCCATTCAGAAGCTCCAGTTCAGCAAGAGTGCGTGAGAGATCCATTCCGGTTATCATTTCCGCCTGCCTGATCATCTCTATGGCATATTCAATATCTCCTGAAGAAGTTAGTACATATTTAAAATGAATATAAGGAACATACCAGTCAGGTTTTAGCATCATGGCCTTTTGCAGGCAGGTGGTTGCTCTGTACGGGTCGCCCAGGAAAAGGTATGAAATACCCAGGTTGGTGAGAAAAAGAACGTTGTGCGAATTGGACTCATATACTTTGTCGGATAGCAACCTCACTTTGTCCCATTTCCCCAGGGTACGTGAGATGACTGAGAGATAGAAAAGATATTCGGTACTCTCCGGTCTTTGTTCTGAAGCCTTTTTAAACAATTCCTCAGCCCGGAGCAGATCTTCCAATTCATATATGCAGTAGAATCCCATAGCCACGTCAGCTTCCGGCAGGTCCGGTTGAAGTTTGCGGGCTTGTGAAATATCTGAAATACACTCATCCATTATCTCCTGATTAAAAAACTGTGCCCGTATGCCCCAGAGCTTTGCTTTTGCACGGTGGGCGTAGGCTTCAGCATAGGTGGGATCTTCTTCTATGGCCTGTGTAAAATAGTTTATTGAAAGTGCAAAACTCAAAGAATCAGTGTACTCATTCTCTATCGTATCTATGGGCTCACCTCCAGTTGAGTAAGATGTCCAGGATTCTTCTGCCATGGTCCTGCCCATGAAACCAAACATAAATGCCCGGGTAGAACCAGGAAGTTCATCCACTAACTCTTTTTCCTTTGGGGTTAGGTAGATTCGTAATTCTCTGGTGATCATCTTTGAGATACGGCGACTATGTTTGCATATCTCAGAAGACCATTCTCCCTTTATTTTGATATTTTTTGACCAGAGTAAATCACCATCCACTGTCGAGATGAGATTGACGTTTATATATTGATTGCTGCCTATATCGTATTTTTCCCAATCGACCAGAATAGCTGCATCCAGCTCTTTGCCCATTCGTTGGTTGGATTTACCTTCCTTTTGATAATACCTGGTATTCTCCCAGGGGATCACTTTGTAGTGTTTTATTCTTGTCAGACAGGATGTAATTTCCTGCCCGATGAAGCTATATTCCGACCTTTGCACTTGAGAAAGGTTCTCTACGTTCATAGGCAAAACGGCAATAGATTTATCGAGCTCATGCATCTGTTTGGCTTTGGCATTGTCGATGAGTCTGAAGGAAACCAACCCAATGATGATAAGCACACTGACGAATGTGGTGGTCTGATAAATCCTAACCTCTTTTTTTGGGATGGGTACTTTATGATCGACTTCGGGTTCAGTTCTTTTGATGCCACCAGGGGTGATGTCATATATCCAGGAAAAAACTAATGACCCCAGAAATCCAAATGCTAATACTACAACAATCCAATCAGGAGCCCCCTCTATTCCAAATGCATTGGCTATGATGTCGGCGGCTTCTAAAATAAGTAAAGTTGAAGCTCCATACACTAAAATTCCCCGAAATACCCTCCTGCGCTTCAGCTCCTGAATCAGTCTGTAGATACTGCCAGGTTTCATTGCTATTGCTGTTGTGCTATCTCGAGAATGTAAATAGCTATATAATTTCTGACAAATCTGTTACAAATCCAAAAAATCGGTCTTGTTTTTCGATGTTTCTGCCTGATATTTAGGGTAAAAGGGAAAAGAAAAAAGAGAAGGATGTTAAAATACAATCCCGATCCCCAGGGTAAGATCAGCATAATATTCAGGTACGCAAACGCCCAGACTGAGATACAACCGGTTGCGAATTACGTTCATTAAACCCGCTTCGAAGGCAAATTCATCCAGGTAATCCCCCATGCCTATTCCTCCATATCCGTATAGCCGGAAATCCGCTTTTTCAAGAATCCTTTTTGTAGCACCCGCCAGCACTGAAAACCTCATTTCCGAATGTCCGGTAAATCCGGTTCGAAAGGCCAGGTATAAGCCCCAGTTTGAAATGTATCCTCCACTGAGCCCCAGCTGGGTTCTAATGCTACCTGAATATCCGGCAAAGAAAACCTTGCTGAGATCCGTTTCAAGTTGGGTCTTAGGCAGGTCGTCCGCTACCTGATTCACTTTAATGAAGAATTCTGCATCACCGATCTGCTCAAAATCTTTAAACACCTCCCATTCAATCATATAGTAGCTTTTACCTCCGCGGATATTACTGCCTACATCGCCTCGAACAGAGACAGGATGAAAACGGGTACCCCCATCAATGGAGCACTCCAGTTCAACATCATACTGGTGCCCTTCCAGTGATCCACCTATTCTGTAAGTTATTTGTATGAGTTCACCAACTGGCTCCACTTGAATATTTTCGATGGTTTGTGCCTGGGTTAATACATGTATGACGAAAATCGGAGCGATGACCAGAATGTACTTTTTCATCTGTGGGGGTATGTATATTAAAAAGACAAGTGGGAAGCAATTCAGTTTACTGCCTCAGAATGTTACTATTAGCCTTCCCGGTATTCTGAATCCCGCGAGCGTATTAGCTCCGCTGAGCTCGCAAGCTCGGTTCCCCGATGCTTGCGGCGGGCTTAGCGAGCACCTTTGGGATAATAAATGGATCGAAGATT
>CAZURA010000107.1:0-1065 GCA_964622985.1 uncultured Bacteroides sp.
CCGCCTCTTTCAGAAGGATTTCAATTTCTTCATGATGCATAGCATATCCTTTCCTGAATAAAGCTCATTATAATACAATCAATGGTGAAAATAATGGTAGATTTTTGATTTCTTATCCCATTTATTCGCTTATATGCAATTAATTTTAACAAAATTAAGTAATCATGCGTGCAAGAACACTCCTGTCTCTTATTATTACCGGTATACTAATTACTGGTTGTAATCGTCATCCGGGAACGGATCATAGATCAAATCTCGACTATGTGGATCCGCATATAGGAGGTGTGGGACACCTGCTGCAACCTACCCGGCCTACCATTCAACTTCCCAATCAGATGATCAGGATGTACCCCGTCCGCAAGGATTACCTGGATGACCAGATCAGCAGTTTTCCCCTTACGTTGATCTCTCACCGCCAGGGTGAGTTGTTCGGAGTGATGCCCTATACAGGTGAAACGGAGGATGAAAAAGCAGAGCATCCACAAACCTACGACCATGATCTGGAGGTAGTCCGCCCTTACTACTACTCCACCTACTTCATCGATACCGATATCCAAACGGAGTTCACCCCGGGGAGTCAAAGCGGCTATTACAGGTTTACGTATCCTGATCAGACTAACAAGCTGATCAGGCTTCAAACCATCCATAAAGGCAGCATGAAGATGATCTCGGAGTTCGCCTTTTCCGGAGTGGAAGAGTTCGGTGGCATGAAGGTGTATGTATACGGGGAGTTTAATCAGCCCGGTAAAACAGTCGCCGCTGAAAAGGAGCGGTCGGAGTATAGTATCATTACATTCCCTTCAGAAGAGTCACAACTAGTTGAGATGAGGTACGGGATCTCTTTCATTGCCATAGAACAGGCAGAAAAGAACCTCAGAAATGAGATAAGTGACTGGGATTTCGGGAGCCTCAAATCGAAGGGAAAAGAAGCATGGTCCCAAAAACTGGACCGCATCTCTGTGAAAGGGGGTACAGTGGCACAACGCCGGACCTTTTTCACCTCTCTATACCGCTGCTTTGAGCGAATGGTGAACATTACCGAGGAGGGCAGCTATTACAGTGCGT
>CAZURA010000107.1:1077-19990 GCA_964622985.1 uncultured Bacteroides sp.
GACCTTCAGGTTCATAAGACGGGGCGTAATTTTTTCGTGGATGACTGGGTGTGGGATACCTATCTGGCACACCACCCTTTGAGGATGATCCTTGATCCTCAGGTGGAAGCTGATATGCTGGATTCCTATGTAAACATGTATGAACAATCGGGATGGATGCCTCAATTTCCCTTACTGCATATGGACAATCCGGCCATGCATGGATTCCATTCCACCATCGTTTTCCTGGATGCCTGGAGAAAAGGGATCCGGGATTTTGATCCTGAGAAAGCCTATGAAGGAATGAAAAAGAATGCCGACCAGGCCACCATGCTGCCATGGCGGAATGGTCCCAGATGCGACCTGGACTATTTCTACCGGGAACAGGGTTATTATCCTGCACTTCATCCAGGTGAGGAGGAGACCGAAGAGCGGGTCCATGGTTTTGAAAAACGTCAAAGTGTGGCCATTACTGTAGCACATAGTTATGATGACTGGGCGCTGGCTGAAATGGCCCATGAACTCGATCACTCTGACGATTATGAATACTACTTAAAAGAGGCTGAGAACTACAAGAACCTCTACAGACCGGAACATGCACTGATGTGGCCAAAGGATGAGGAGGGTAAGTGGATCGACATCGATCCCAAGTTTGACGGGGGACCAGGTGGACGGGATTATTACGATGAGAACAATGGCTATACCTATGCCTGGCAGGCCCAGCATGATATACACGGTTTGATAGAACTGATGGGAGGACGGGAAGCCTTTATAGATAATCTGGATCAGCTCTTTCGCGAGGGCCTGGACCGGAGTAAATATCATTTCTGGGCGAAGTTTCCGGATGCAACCGGACTGGTAGGTCAATTTTCCATGGGCAACGAACCCAGTTTTCATATTCCCTATCTCTATAATTATGCCGGTGAACCATGGAAAACCCAGAAACGGATCCGGTTTCTCCTGGACGTGTGGTTTCAGGACAACATCTTCGGTATCCCGGGAGATGAGGACGGTGGAGGCATGACTGCCTTTGTGGTCTTTTCATCCATGGGATTTTATCCGGTCACCCCGGGACTTCCGGTGTATACGATTGGCAGTCCCGTGTTCGAAGAGGTATCCATAGAGCTGGATAATGGAAAGGCATTCACCGTTATAGCCGAGAATTGCAGCGATGTTAACAAATACATACAATCTGCCACGTTGAACGGGGAGCCTCTCGAGAAACCGTGGTTTACCCATCAGGACTTATTAGACGGCAGCACCCTGAAGCTTACCATGGGTCCCTTACCCAACAAACAATGGGGTGCATCTCCGGAAGCAGCTCCCCCTTCATCCATACATAAATAATCATGCAACGTTTATCTATCATTCTGCTCATAGCATGTGGGATCGCGTCCTGCGATCAGGTCAAAGAACCGGTCCACTATGTGGATCCGTTCATCGGAACCGATTTCTTCGCACACATGTATCCGGGTCCGGGACTACCATTTGGCATGGTACATCTTAGTCCCGATGTATACAACCAAGGCTGGACCTATGCATCGGGATACCAGTATGCCGACCACTCCATCATGGGTTTCAGTCACACCCATTACAGCGGAACGGGCATGGCAGCCAAAGGAGATATTCTGATCATGCCCACTACAGGACAAAAACTTCAAACCACAGCCGGTTCCAGGGAAGACCCTGATCAGGGATACCGTTCCAGGTTCGACCATGCTCAGGAAAGTGCCTCTCCCGGGTATTACTCAGTGGTCCTGAAGGATTACGATATCAAAGCTGAACTGACAGTCACACGAAGAGCTGGAATGCATAAATATACATTCCCTGAGTCACAGAATGCACATATCCTGCTTGACCTGGGCCACATCATAGGTCGTGTACCCTCAGGTGAATCGCATGTGGAAATAGTGAATCCAAATACCCTCCAGGGGTATAAAACTTCCCAGGAGGCTATGCTCTATTTTGTAGCAGAATTCAGCAGAGATTTTGATGAATACGGAACCTGGGATGCCGGTTACAGGACCCCGGAATCGGGGGCCAGCCTCTTTCCATACAAATCGGCAGAAACCGGGAACAACATCGGTGCATTTGTCAATTATCGCACAGATGCCGGTGAGGTAATCCTGGTGAAAATAGGACTCTCCTACGTGAGCGTGGAAGGCGCCAGGAAGAACCTGGGTGCTGAGATTCCTGACTGGGACTTTGAAAGAGTGAGACAGAGTGCAGAGAACATCTGGAACATGGAATTGGGAAAGATCCTCGTGAAGGGGAGTTCGGAAGAACAGAAGCAGATCTTCTACTCAGCCCTTTACCATGCGCTCCTTGCCCAGTCCATATCTTCCGACGTAGATAACCAATATTTCGGAATGGATGGAAAAATCCGCCGGGCAGAGGAGTATGATTTCTATCCCACATTTTTCTGTTGGGATACTTACCGTTCAGAGCATCCGCTGATGACCCTGGTGGAGCCTGAACATGTGAATGACATGATCAAATCGATCGTGGCGAAAACCAGGAACTATGGCTGGTTGCCCGCTCAGCACCATCGCAATGTGTTCGGCCAGGGCATGGTGGGCGATCACCTGGTCCCAATCATTGTTGATGCCTACATGAAAGGTTTCAGGGAGTACGACGTGGAATTTATATATGAATCCATGCGAAGGAAAGCATTGGAACTCCCTCCCTCCCCTCTCTCCCCTTCGGCCGGCAGGTCTGGTTTAAACTATTACCTGGATCTGGGCTATGTGCCTGTGGACAAAGTGACTGAATCTGTACCCAATACCCTGGAACTCGCCTACAACGACTGGTGTATTGCACAGATGGCCAGGGAGATGGGAAAAGAGGAAGACTATCAACTATTCATGGAGAGGGCCAAGAATTACCAACACCTGTTTGACCCTGAAATCCGTTTCATGCGGCCTAAAAAACTGGACGGCTCCTGGCTGGAAGCATGCGGTGACAGGCCTGCGGAAATTATCACCGTGGGAGAGCACTCCTATTACAGCTGCTTCGATCCTTTGCTGGTGGGAAGACGACCCAATCGCTATTATACAGAATCCAACGCCTGGCAATACCTGTGGTCTGTACAGCATGATGTGAAAGGATTGATCGATCTGTTTGGAGATCCCGGAGCTTTTACGACCAGACTGGATACCTTTTTCCACATGAGCCCTGAGATCAGTGCTCCCAAATATGTGGGAGTGGTAGGGACCATCGGACAATATGTGCATGGAAACCAGCCTTCTCATCATGTGGCTTACCTCTACAATTATGCAGGAGAACCCTGGAAAACTCAGGAGAGAGTGCACCAGATCATGAATCAATTGTACGGAACCGGACCCGGCGGATTATGCGGGAATGAGGATATGGGATCACTATCCTCCTGGTACGTGCTCAGCGCCATGGGATTATATCCTGTGAGCCCGGGACAGAACGTATATGTGATCGGAACTCCTCTTTTTGATGAGGTCACCCTGGACCTGGATTACTACACAGGAACAGGAGAATTTACCATCAGGGCCAACCAGGTCTCTCCATTGAACAAATACATACAATCAGCCACACTGAACGGGAAGCCCTTGAGCAGGAGCTGGCTTACCCATGAAGAGATCACACAGGGCGGTATACTGGTATTTGATATGGGACCTGAACCCAACCGGGACTGGGGGAGCCATCCTTCTGATCGTCCGCCCTCCATGTCCCATGAATGATAAATCCTGCCTGGACTCGAAAGGAAGACTAACTACACCCTCCTGATTTCCAGTTTCTGCAACTGGTTGTCTCTTACAGGCGCCAGATATAGCTTTCGCTCCATTTCGTCCCATCGAAAGGTACCCTCAGCCGGGGCATGTTTATCGAATTCCCATCCATTGGGATAGGAACGCTCGGGAATAAAAATAATCGTCGAATCGGCAGCTTCTGTGTTGGGGTAATAATGGAGCCAGAATTTCCCTGTCTTTCTGTGGTAGCCATAGCTTTTGGGAGTTCCGGCAGTACGCTGGGGATAAGGCCTGACCAGAACATCAAGCATAGGCTTTTCTTTACCCTCTTTATCCAACGGAACCCAGGAGCCTCCTTTCCCGTAATCCCAGTAGGCCCATCCGGAACCTGTTTTTTCAATGACCTTCATCACGCTCTCCAGGTATTTCAAGGCGCTCGGTCGTGTATTATCGAGCCCGAACTCACCCACACACAAAGGAACTTTATGTCTCCGAACCTCACGATTCCGTTTGGCGGCCCAGGCACTAGTAAAGAGGGGGAATCCGATGTATTTTCCCGTCAGATCCAGATCCAGGGTATAGATATGGGGATAATACACCAACCGGGGATCACCTTTGCGAGGATCATTTAACGGTCCAAGCCCTGAACGAAATCCCTGGTTCGGACCCATGGCCATGGGTTCATAAAACAACCAGGAATCCTCGTCAACCGTCCGAAGACTGTCAATCAGCCTCTGATAGAATGGGTGCAGGAATTTATCCTCAAAACCGATGAATTCCCTGGTGGCCAGAACCGGCTCATTGTACAGGTCAAAACCCAATAGTGCAGGATGTCCTTTTACATGTTCCGCAAGCCGCATGAAAGCACCTATGTAATGGTCCTGCAATTCGCCATGGCCATTCTCTGGGATCCAGAAGTTCCGGATGGAGGCAATGACAGCAGGCTGTAGATAGTTCTTTTCCCAGGGGGACTGAAGTTCAAAAGGCTCTCCGTTATGGCGAATGGCCCACTCGGGTGCCCCATCTCCTCCATATCTCCAGGTGTACAGATCCTGGTGCATATCCAACACCACATATAGGCCAGCTGCTTCACACCAGTCCAATCGTTCTTTTACCCTTTCCATGTAGGAGGTGTCATAAAGACCAGGTTCAGGTTCAATGCTACCCCAGAAAACCAGAAAGCGAATCCAATTACATCCCCACTCATCGGCCATGCGCTGAAAATCACTAAGATCTGCTTTTCCAACCCGGAGTGAATCTCCCTTTGCATCACCATTGGCATTAAAACCTTTTAACACCAGGGCCCTTCCCTGTGCATCCCTGACAAAAAAGCGCTTTGTGTTTTCACTGTATACACAGGAACGAGCGATCAACCATCCCATAAGTAGCAGTATGGCTGCGAAGATGATCCTTCTTTTTCTCTTACTGGATCTATCGTTTCTACTTTTCATAGATAATTTTGTTGAGAAATTTATACCTTTTTTTCTAAAGAATCTTAACCTGTTGTTCTAAAACTCACCAGAGGCGAATATGATATAGTTAAAAAACCATACATGAATAGTGAAATTCAAGTAGCATAGCAATGGTTTTATCCGGTTATTTGTATATTAAACTTGAAACATATATCAGTAAATCGATCTCCAAATAAAAGAATAATGTTAAGAATCAAAAGAATTTGTATGAACATGAAACAGAAAAAACTCAACTTTAAACATCCGGTACACCTGGTCCTTTTATTCCTTTCCTTATCTCTACTCATTTCTTGTGCAAAAACAGAGGAAGTCATCACACCAGAAACCGCTTTGCAAAGTTATCTGAGTAACAACGATACATCCTATTCCTGGGAACTATCCGGAACAGAGGAATTTGATGGAGTAACGGTACATTCACTTCTGCTTACATCCCAACAATGGCGGGAACATACCTGGAAACACACACTGACCGTTATCACCCCGGCTGAAATAAATCATGACGGTGCTCTGTTATTTATAACCGGTGGGAAGAACGAAAATGGGAATCCGGTGGTACGTGGAGGTGATGCAGAATTCATCAGCACCATGTCCCACCTGGCACTCAAAAACAAGGCAATCGTGTCTATCATATGGCAGGTACCTAACCAGCCACTGTACGATGATCTCACTGAAGATGCTTTAATCTCCTTCACCCTGCATAATTTTAAAATGGATGGTGACTACACCTGGCCCCTGCTGTTCCCCATGGTAAAAAGTGCTGTCAAAGCCATGGATGCAGTGCAGGAGTTTTCCACAGAGAATCTGAATCAAGAGATTAATCGTTTTGTGGTGACCGGTGCATCTAAACGAGGATGGACCACCTGGCTCACTGGGTCTCAGGATGAGCGGGTAGAAGCCATCGGTCCCATGGTCATCGATGTGCTGAATATGCCGGTAAACGTGGAATACCAGGTAGAAGTATGGGGCGATTACAGCATCGAGATCCAGGATTACGTCAATCTGGGTATTGCCCAGGCGGTAAATACGGATACCGGACTGATCATCAATACCATGATCGATCCTTACTCCTATCGAGAAAGAATCACCATGCCCAAGATGATCTTTATCGGGACCAACGATGAATACTGGCCCGTGGATGCCATCAAAAACTATCTGGATGATATTCCCGGAGAGAATTACATCCATTACGTACCCAATGCAGGCCATGACCTGGGAGACGGACAGCAGGCACTGAGGGCATTAAGCGCCTTTTTCGGAAGGTCTTTATCAGGAGGTCCCTATCCTGTGTGCAACTGGGACCTCACTCCATCTGAAAACAGTGCAATACTTTCCGTGGAAACTTCAGCTGATGAGCTCCTGGGGGCCACTCTGTGGATAGCCGATTCAGAGGATCGTGATTTCAGGGATGAGACCTTCGGTGGCACAAGTTTGGATGGTGATCCCGCAAGCCAGATTGAATTCACCATAGATCTCCCGGAATCGGGATATCGTGCCTTCTACGCGGATCTGATCTACGGCGATCCCAATGGAGGAGAGTATTCCAAAAGTACCCGTATGTTTGTTGCCAATGAAGAGAAGGTACTGGAAGATTGACCCGTTTTTATACATGAAATAGATGGAATACAGGGGAAGATACATCATATTCGATCCTTCACGGATCACCACCTATCCGGTATCGGAAAGAATCAATAAGGTAAAGCTCACAGACCTGGTGGATCCTGACCAGGTGTCTGAACAGTCATTCCAGATCCCGCAGGAGGTGAGAGAGAGTATTGAACTCCTTGCCAGGGCCATCGTAGATGTCCGAAATGAAAATAAGCCGGTCCTGTTGTTTACCGGAGCTCATCTGATCAAAAATGGGCTGGGCAAACTGCTGGGCGAACTGGTCAAACGAGGGATCTTTACCCTCATTTCGGGAAATGCAGCTACCTCCATTCACGATTTCGAGCTGGGGCTTATGGGAGAAACCAGTGAATATGTCCCTCAGGCACTGGAGAAAGGTCAGTTTGGCATGGCGTTCGAATTCAATTACATCAATGCGGCACTTATCCTTGGTAACCGGCATGGCCTGGGCTACGGCGAATCGGTGGGAAAGATGATCACTGATTCCCGGTTCCGGGAAGAGGCAGCGGCTCTCCTGTCAGGGGATAACCTGGAAATCCGGTTCATGCATCCCGATTTGAGCTTGCAAGCCATCTGCTATGAAAGGGGAGTGCCTTTCACCGTTCATGCTGGGATAGGCACTGATGTGCTGGATCAGCATGCCAGTTTTGACGGGGAGGCCAAAGGGGGGTGTTCGGGAAGGGACTTTCTCATCTACACCCATGAAGTGAGCCAACTCTACAGAGGAGGGGTGGTCGTGAATGTGGGAAGTGCAGTTACCGGACCTGAAGTATTTCTGAAAGCAGCTTCCATGGCCGGGAACATTGGGAAGGCACCAGAGAAGATTATCACTGCCAATTTTGATCTCAGGCCGTTTGAGCCGGATAAGTTTACGGATGAGAACTCGGTCAATTATTACTATCGCGATCAGAAAAGCATTGTAACCAGAGTGCCGCAGGCTTTTGGAGGAAAAGGTTATTATATAGGCGGTAATCAGAAAAACTCCTTTCCCTATTTGTACAAAACGCTCATCGAATTGCTAACCTAGTGATCATCAATCGAATAAAAGGATATACTTGTGAAACAGGAACGGATCAAGGAGATAACCGATAGCATCAAAAACGTAAATATTGCCGTGTACGGGGATTTTTGTCTGGATGCCTACTGGCACATGGATCCGGACGGATCGGAGGTTTCAGTGGAAACCGGACTGCAAGCCGAGGCTGTAACCAGTCAACACTATTCCCCTGGAGGAGCGGGTAATATTGTGGCCAACCTGGCTGCATTAGAACCTGCGGCCATACAGGTGATAGGAGTATTGGGTAATGATATACACGGTCGTGAGCTTTCCTCCCAGCTGCAGACACTGGGTGCGACCACGGACTCCCTGATCATCCAGGAAGACCAATTCAGTACGTATACATACACCAAGAAGTATTACGGGGAGAAGGAAGAACCGCGTATTGACTTTGGAGTGAAGAACAGGCGAAGCCGCGAAACGGATCAGGAGCTGCTCCGGCATATGGCATGGGCTCTTGAAAACTACGATGCCCTGATATTCAACCAACAGGTTTCGGGAAGTATTCCTGATCCGCTTTTTATAGAGGAAGCCAACGCTTTGTTCAGGAATTATAAGGATAAGATCGTAGTAGCAGATTCCAGGCATCACAATGCCAGCCTGGAACATGTCTACCGCAAAATCAACGAAATTGAGGCTGCGGTGCTCAATGGAACAGAGGCCAATCCGCAGGACTACATTTCGGTTGCCGAGATAAAGAGACATGGACAGGAAGTGTATCGTCAACATGAAAAGCCCGTTTTTGTAACCTGTGGTGAACGTGGAATGATCTGCATCGATTCTTCAGGGATCAATGATATTCCCGGGATATGGCTCAATAAAAAACTGGACACGGTAGGTGCAGGTGATACTGCCATCAGCGCACTCACCCTCTGCCTTGCAGCCAGTGTTTCTCCTGTGGAGGCAGCCTACTTTGCCAATCTGGCTTCAGGAGTCACGGTGCAAAAGCTATTTACCACCGGGACGGCCACCGGCAACGAGATCCAGGATCTCAACGCTGATGTGATCTACAACCATCAGCCTGAGCTGGCCGAGGATATGAGCCAGGCTCAATACATTTTCAGTTCACAAATCGAAATATGTGATACCCGCGTTACTTCGAACACCGGGCAGATCAGGCACGCTCTGTTCGACCACGACGGTACGGTCAGCATTTTAAGAGAGGGTTGGGAGCAGATCATGGAGCCCGTGATGATCCGGGCCATTCTGGGGGATCATTTCAACACTGCTGATCCTTCGCTGCGCCGGAAGGTGAAGGAACAGGTACTCGAGTATATTGATATGTCCACAGGGATACAAACCATCCTACAGATGGAGGCGCTGGTGGATATGGTAAAAGAATTCAATCTGGTACCGCCGGAAAAGATCCTGGACAAATTCGGATATAAGGAGATATACAATATGGCACTGATGGAAGAGGTTTCCATAAGGCTTGAAAAATTGGAAAAGGGAGTGCTGGAACCACGAGACTACACCCTGAAAGGAGCTGTGGAATTCCTGAAGTCTCTCAGGGAAAAAGGGCTAAAATTATACCTGGCCAGCGGAACCGACAAGGAGGATGTGATCAATGAGGCGAGGATCTTGGGCTATGCTGATCTATTTGACGGCGGCATATACGGCTCTGAAAATGATTTGAAAAAGTATTCCAAAAAGATCATTATTAACCGGATCATTCAGGAGAACCGCCTGAGTGGGAACGAACTGGTGGTTTTCGGGGACGGACCGGTGGAGATCAGGGAGTGCAGCAAGGTCAATGGAATTACTGTTGGAGTAGCCAGCGACGAGACCAAAGGATACGGATTGAACAAAGCAAAGCGTACCCGGCTGATCCGGTCAGGTGCCCAGATCATCATCCCCGACTTCTCCGAATCAGATAAACTGACAGATCAGCTTTTTCGGTAATAAAGCAACTGAATCCCCTACCACCCATGGATACATTTTATATTGGTTATGATATTGGAGGCACAAAATGTAGTGTAGTACTTGGAGACAAGCTCTTCAATATTCTTGAGAAGATCTCCTTTCCCACACGAACTGAACGGGGACATGAAGAGATTATCGGCGAGTTTATAAGTCATACTCATCATCTTATTAAGAAGTATGAGTCAAGTACACTGGAAAAAATTGGGATCAGTTGCGGTGGTCCGCTCGATTCAAAGAGTGGAGTAGTATACTCCCCACCCAATCTGCCGGGTTGGGATGCGGTCCCTATTGTAAACATATTAAGAACAGAGTTTGATGTCCCTGTCGCCATTCAAAACGATGCCAATGCATGCGCCCTGGCCGAATGGAATATGGGAGCAGGTAAAGGAACCATGAATATGGTCTTTCTCACATTTGGAACGGGTATGGGTGCAGGCTTGATAATAAACGGACAACTCTATCCGGGCACCAATGACCTGGCAGGAGAAGTGGGACATATAAGGCTGGCCGAAGAGGGACCGGTAGGTTTTGGTAAAGCAGGATCTTTTGAAGGCTTTTGCAGCGGTGGTGGGATTGCGCGCCTTTCCCAGGCTGTCATTGCTCAAAAGCTAAACAATGGGGAAACTGTTAGTTTCTGTCCCTCAGAGGAAACGATAAGGGAGATCACCACCAAGAAGATATTTGACGCAGCCAGAGCAGGAGATCCGGTGGCCAATGAAATTGTGGATATCTCAGCCAGTTATTTGGGG
Source organism: uncultured Bacteroides sp. (assembly GCA_964622985.1). Lineage (GTDB taxonomy): Bacteria > Bacteroidota > Bacteroidia > Bacteroidales. The sequence continues at coordinate 11,603 of CAZURA010000107.1, forward strand.
AAAGGACTTGCTGTCATTATCGATGTACTGAATCCTCAATGTATTGTAATTGGGAGTATCTTTGCAAGAAATGAAGATTTCTTAAGACCGTTGATTGAAAGATCGCTAATGGAGGAGGCCATACCTGCTGCCAGGGAAGTTTGCAGGATTGTTCCGGCAGCATTAGGCGAACAGATCGGTGATTTCGCGGCTCTGAGTGTGGCGATACAATCTTAATAAAAGAGAAGTAAACAATGAATGGAGAGAACAGAGTGTATGAGCTAATCAGGCGTTATCCTCTCCTGGAAGAGTGCCGGGAAGAGATCATGGAAGCTGCAACGACCATGTTAGACAGTTTTCAAAAGGATGGAAAACTGTTGATATGTGGAAATGGGGGCAGTTGTGCAGACGCAGACCATATGGTGGGTGAATTGATGAAGAGTTTTGAAAAAAAGCGCCCGGTCCCCAATGATCTCAGGAAAAACCTTCGATCAGTCGATGCAGAGCAAGGGGCCCGTATGGCTGAGCATTTGCATAATGCGGTCCCCGCCATTTCGCTATGCGCCCATACTGCCCTGATTACCGCCATCTCCAACGATATGGAAGCAGATCTGATGTTTGCTCAACAAGTGGTTGGATTGGGTAAAGTAGGGGATGTGCTGTTGGCCATCACTACTTCAGGAAATTCACTAAATGTGGTGAATGCAGCCATCGCTGCTAAGGCCAAAGGATTGACAGTCATTGGCCTTACCGGTAAAACCGGAGGCAGGCTGAAACCGTTCTGCGATTTTTGTATCTCTGTTCCGGCTGTCACCACACCGGAAATCCAGGAACTTCACCTCCCAGTGTATCATTCAATCTGCCAGATCATTGAAGAGACTTTGTTCTAACCATCCAAACTGCTATTGGATAGTCGGCACGTTAGCTGCCATTCTGATCCTGACCATAGGTTTCCACCAACCAATCACCGTGATGGATTCCATTACATCAGAACCACAGGCAGGTTTTGACATTAACATATCACTCTGGCGAATACTGACAGAACCCTATACTGGTCCTCTGCTGTTTTATCTCAGAGCTGATCAGCCTCTTTCCGAGTTTTTCGTGCTGCTTATATGGATCGCTGTAATCTCCCTGCTTGCCTCTTTCCTAAAAGCCTGGTTTGATCAGCGTATGACCGGAATTAAAGTTTTTACTACTGGAATCGTCTCATGGTTAAAACAGGTTCCTTTGATGGCATCGATATGGCTGGCCCTGCTTTGGATGATGATCTTCCTTCCCCTACCGGCAAACCGAATTAAAAATAGCCTTGATGACACCATCTTAATCAACACCCACAGCCATTCTGAGTACAGCCATGACGGGATCATTTCCCAGGAGAGTTTATTAAACTGGCACCGTAAAAATGGATTTGATGCCTTCTTCATTACCGATCATAATCACCACAATAAGACCCTGGAAGCAGTGAATGCACAGGTCAACGGAGCGCTTCCCTCTGAACCCTTAATCCTGTGTGGAGAGGAGTTTTCGGGAACAAACCACCTGACCCTGCTTGGACTAACCAGCCATTTCAGCACAAGAGGATTAACTGACCAACAGGTCATAGATACTGCCCATGCCGAGCAGGGTGTAGTGATCGTTGCTCACTGGTTTGACGATGAGAGGGAGTCCATTCCCTTCTTTGTGGACATGGGAGTGGATGGCTTTGAGATCGTAAACCAGGCCAGTGGTTTATCATACGATCGGAGAGTATTCAGAGACATCACAGATGCATGCACCGCTCATGGGCTATTGATGACAGGGGTGGCAGATTACCACGGATATGGAAGCACCTGTTTTGCCTGGACCGCTCTCAAGATTCCCGGGTGGCATTCCATGAGCAGAGAGGACAAGCAGAAAGAGGTTATGGGGCTTCTTCGCGAGAAGGATATGAACAGAATCAGGATCCTCCAGTACCATGACCGCAAGGTATACGACCGGTCCCTGGTGATGCTGAATCCCCTCTTGAATGCCGTTAGTTATGCCCGGACTTTAAGCTTCATACAGGTAGTTTCATGGGCCTTCTGGCTTATGGTGCTCCTCATGGTTGCAGGTAAAAGGGATCGTTCTACCAGCAAGCGGGGAAGACCAGGATCGCTGGAAGCCCTATCCCTGGCCGGCAGCCTGTTTTTGTTGATATATGGTTTATATATTTACGGTAAGAAGGCGGGATTGGACGGGTATAATGAAATCTACGGGGAATTTGGTACCATAATGATCGCAAGTGGAACCGGATTCCTGCTATACACAGTTATCCTTTGGATATTTAACAGCCGGAATATCAGAGTAAAGTAAAAGACGATATGAAAAGTAACATAGTGAGGTGGATCATCAGAATTTTGGCAGGTATTGCCGGAGTTATTCTCCTGCTTGCCCTATGGGTCCTCTGGAACCTGAGGGACCGTCACTCCGGATATGAGTTGGATCTGACCCTGCAAAAAAGTGAAGTTCCTGGAGTGATCCGGGTTGGTTTTGCCGCCATGCCTATCACTCCACAAGTGGAGGACACCTGGCATGATGTCAATGGGGATGCGAAATACCGGGAGGAAGATGGAGATACTTATATGGACGTTAACAACAACGGAAAGTTTGATGCCTGGTGGATTGCAGGATTCAGTCAGCAGAGGGCAGCCAACGGTGTGCACGATGATGTGTGGGCACGGACCATAGTATTTGATGATGGAAACACCCGGCTTGCCCTGGTTTCTTTGGACGCCATTGGATTCCGTCACGATGATGTGGTGGACGTCAGGAAACTGCTGCCGGAAGAGAGTGGAATTGATTATGCCCTTATCTCCTCCACCCATACCCATGAAAGCAATGACCTGATCGGCATATGGGGTGAAGGTCCTTTTAAGAGCGGCGTGAACCAGGATCATATGTCCTTTGTAAAAAACCAGGTGGTAAAAAGCATCTCCCTGGCTTCACAAAACCTGCGGCCTGCCATACTACGTTTTGCAAAGGATCTGACAGGAGCATCGGAACTGTTGATGGATACCAGGGAACCCATTGTGACCGATCCGGGTTTAAGGCTTATTCAGGCCATTGATTCGGAAACCGGGTCAACCCTGGGAACACTTGTTGCGTGGGCAAATCATCCGGAGACTTTGTGGTCAGATAACCTCATGATCAGTTCAGACTTCCCGCACTACCTGAGAGAGTACGTGGAAAACGGGGTATATGACGGTGAGGAGTTAGTTAAAGAGGGGATCGGGGGTGTGACGGTATATATCAACGGGGCCATCGGAGGCTTGATGACCACCCGGAACAGCATGATAGTAAAAGATACTTTTTCAGACACCACCTATCTGGAACCCTCCTTTGATAAAGCCAGGGCACAGGGACAACAACTGGCCATGCTTGCTCTTGATGCACTTGAAGATCCGGATACCATAGTGGAAAGGGCAAACCTTTCACTCAGGGCCAGCACCCTTTCATTACCCCTGGAGAACAGGATGTTCAGGCTGGCTGCCATGATGAAGATACTGGATTTCGGAATGACCGGCTGGTTCAAGACGCGTACTGAGATATCCGCTTTTACCCTGGGTCCGGCCAGTTTTCTAAGTGTTCCCGGGGAGATCTATCCCGAACTTGTCAATGGAGAAGCTGAATCTCCTGAAGGACAGGATTTTAAAATCCAGGTGTTAGAAACTCCTCCCCTGCGTGATCTCATGCCCGGTGAATTCAAGTTCATCATAGGCCTCGGTAATGACGAAATCGGATACATCCTTCCAAAGAGTCAATGGGATGAAGAAGCCCCGTACACCTATGGGAGAGATAAGGCACCTTATGGAGAAGAGAATTCCCTGGGACCAGAAACCGCCCCCTTGTTGCATAAGGAATATCAAAATATACTTAGTGAGTTGCCAGGTCAGATCGATTAGACGAATCACTATGGCCTAAGTGATGCGGTTTGTGATAGTCCACCAGTTCTCCATGGATCGCACCGATCTTTAGATTTAGCCTGATTTTCACTGGTACGGGTACCTCATCTTTGGTAAACCAGATGGTCATATCATCCTCGTGGTTGAAAAATTTACCGACCACTGTTACAGGATTGTATTTTCGACAATCGAGTGAGCCCTCACGGGTTGTGATGGTTTCTTCGCCTGCATACCGGATCCTTAGATCCCACAGCTTATCTGTATAGAAGGTATGTATGACCACCTCCTCTTTGGGATGTATCTGATCCGTAAAATAGTTCATCCTGAAATGGTAAAAACCTGTCAGGATATCGCGAATCCCGCTGGGGACTATTCGCTTTCCTGACAATTGACTGTATATGATGGTGGAGTCTGATCTGGAATGATGATCAAATTCCAGTTCATTATATAGATAGTTCCTTCTGTCCCTCAGGCTTCTGACAGCATGAACAGGCAACCCGGTCTCCACATCCATACAACACTCCAGCCGATAGTCCAGTCTCCTGAAGATATTCACTACTCCCTCACTGTGTGCTTCTGCTTCAATTCGATCACCACAACCTGATGGATCGGCAGTGCAGGAGATGAAAGCGGTACCTATGTTCAGCACACCGTATTTGAGCCTGTATTTCATCGCCTCTCCTCTGAACTCAGGCACATGATACTCCTGCCCCCGGACCTCCAGAACCAGACAAGGCAGAACAAGGAGAATCCATCGTATAAAGATCCTAATAGAGGGCCCTGTGGCAATCGGCACAGGCAGATACCCTCCAGTCCTCATCAATATCCGTTGGATGTACAAATTCAAGTGATTGATCAATTGAGGTTATTGCATAATTCTCTGCTGTTCCCTGTCCCAGTATAGTGTGGCACAGATCGCAATCTCTGGATATAATACGGCTGTCGTCACTTTCATGATTCCCGTTATGGCACCTGAAGCATCCGTTAAACTCCATGTGTCCGATGTGATTGGGATATACATCCCAGTTGGCTTTCATCTCAGGGAAGAAATGTTTGGAATATCCTGAAAGAACCCCCTCCACCGCCTGGTCAATCAGCTTCCTATTCCCTTCATAGATCTCGGGATAATAGGAACTATAATACTCATGTATGTACTCTTCAATAAACACCCTGCCTGAGTCGCGGTCTTCAAATGTGTTCAGGTAGAAGATCTCCATGACCAGTAACTTCACCTCAGGCAATTCAACCGGGATCATACCGGCTGCAATCAGATTATCTGTAAACTCCTGAGGAGGCTGATAATTATGGGAAGGCCGGTTGTGACAATCGAGACAGTCCATGACTCTTGTTTCCAGGGTATCCAGGGCTTCCTGATCCAGTGTTTCATAGATATCCTGGTATATGACCGTATCTCCTGTAGCTTTATTGATATATCGCACCCATGGTAAATACTCCCTCTTATTGTCAGAGGCTACATATTCAATATGGATGTCGGGATTAATATGCCAATGGATCCCTTCCAGTAACCCCTGGGCGCTATGCGCTGATCCGATTTTCATCTTTAATTGGATGTTCCATTCTGTGTTTTCCAAATCGGCCAGGTAGTGCTTTTCATTCTTTAACCGGTGGGAATAGAACTTTTCAGGCCAATGACACTCTTCACAGGTTTCACGGGCAGGTCTCAGGTTATGAATGGGGGTCTCAATGGGCTGAGGATACTTATTGAACATCACGGAATAGACCTGGTACAACCCCGATAGCTTGCTTTTCACATACCAACCAGCTCCTTCACCTACATGACAATCCACGCAGGTCACCCTGGAATGGGCAGATTCCTGGTAGGCCACATGTTCAGGTTCCATGACACTGTGACAAAGCGTACCACAGAACTCATTGGATTCCGTATAATGAAATGCCTTGAAGCTGCCAATACCGGTCAGGAGAAGGAACAAAATGGTCACCGCAATGAATATGGCTATAGCATTCCACTGCCTTGGATCCCGAAGATCGATCATGATCCACCTGTTCGTTCTCTCCTCTCCTTCTCTTTTGATCCGTTTCAGACGCCTGGACATTCCAATGGGGATCAGGATTAGCCCTAGGACCAGAAATATCGGAAGAACAATGTATATGAAGAGTCCTGTATAAGAGCCGCCAGTGTCGAACAACAAACTGGCTATCATAAAGAAAACGATAATCACTCCACTTACGCTCGCAAGTATGCTACCCAGCAAGGAGAGCGGATTATAAAAAGATGTCGGAAGTTTCATGTTACAATTCAGATAGTGATGTCCTAATGTAAAAAAAAAAAGGGGCCCAGTCCAGTGTGATGATTTATAACATCGTGCAGGCGTCCTATCTCTATTAAATGACTGGAATTTGTCGGTCCGACTTCTTGTGTGTGACTTTGAGTATTTCCCGAACCTGTTCTCCTCTCAATTTTGCTTTTTACTTTTAACTTTGAACTTTCATTTTCAGCTGCCTCTTTAGCTCAGCTGGTAGAGCAGTTCATTCGTAATGAACAGGTCGCGGGTTCGAGTCCCGTGAGAGGCTCTTTAGTTTGCTTATTATCTATACGTTATGATAGTTATTTGGCGATAGTGACGTTATCGTGACGGATAAATAACGACAACCCTGCCATTGCTGCGGGGTTTTTTGTTTTAGTCCAAGTGGAGATTCCAGTAAAAGTGAGTACCTCATACGTTTAGGTCATATGATACGATCATAGCTTGATTATCTTCCTAGTGGTCACAAAGTCCTTTGACCTGATGGTGATGAAGTAGATCCCATTCTGGCAGGATGAGAGGTCGATTTGATGTGAGGTTCCTTTTATTTCTCCTCTGTATATTAGTTGACCATTTAGTTTGGTGACTTCAATTGAAGATTGGTCGGGATTATCTGTTTCAATAGTAAATAGGTCAGTCATGGGATTCGGGTATATGTGAAGTCCAGTTTGATGGTATTCTTTAATACCAACTCCTGGGCAATCAGTAGTGAGAATTACATCTGGACTACCAGTAGTATCCATTTCAACTCCCTCAGGAGGAAATGGCATTGTCCATACACATACCCAGATAAGGGTTGGCATATCCCTAATCCTTAATGATTCTATTTCAGGATTATTGCTAATATCAAGCCTCGATAACTGATTCTCTCCACACCAGAGTTTTATTAATCCAGTGTTATTTGAAATATCCAGACTGCTTAATTGGTTATTTTCACAGAGCAATTCTTTTAAAAATGTATTACTTGAAATATCCAAAGCGGATAACTGGTTACCCCAGCACCATAAGTGTGTTAAAGTTGTATTATGCGAAACATCAAGTGTGGTTAGCTGGTTTTGTTGGCATATCAAAAGTGTTAATGATGTATTATTTGATATATCCAGGCTAGATAACTGGTTTTCTCCGCATCCAAGAACAGTTAACATAGTATTATGCGAAACATCCAGGTTGGTTAATGAGTTACCTTGGCAAGATAGCGTATCCAGATTAACAAATGCTTCAATACCTGTCAAATCAGAAATTTCTTTGTTGTAGACCCACAGAGATTTTACAGCCTCCGCCTCCCGATAACTAATCAAACTATCCCCATTGGTATCCACTCCTTCATCAATAAGGGCATGTAGGAAGGCGGTGTCGGGGATGTTTACGAAGTTTGCTCCGCATTCTGTTGTGAAATAGACATTTGGGCTGCCGGTTGTATCAATGTGCATAGTATTTGAATCACGAAAAAACCGCTCAAATCCAACGAAACTTAAAAGGAATGATTCCCATACACATACTTCCCCCAAAGTAGGCATATTCTTTACACGTAAATCAAAATTATCTAGCCAATAATTATCGAAAATATAAGTGCCAATTAACTGATTATTTGAAATATCCAGGCTGGTCAACAGGTTTCCCCCGCAAGACAATTCAAGAAGTAAGTTATTATTTGATAAATCCAGACTGGTTAATTGGTTAGAATGACAAATCAACTGTGTTAAAACCATATTATAAGAAACATCAAGACTGGTTAATTGATTTGCACTGCAGGCTAACAACGTTAAAGAAGTATTATTAGAAACATCAAGACTGGTTATCTGGTTATCCCAACAATATAGATTTTCTAAAGCAGTATTATTTGAAACATCCAGACTAGTTAATTGGTTTCTAATGCAAAAAAAATACGTTAACGCAGTATTATTTGATACATCGATATTTTCAATTTTGTTATCTTGACAGTCCAGAATTTCCAGATTCGAAAATGCCTCAAGACCTGTCATATCAGTTATAGTTCCTTTTTCATCCCATGTACCTACAATAAGGCTGGTTACAGCCTCAGCTTCTTCATAACTAATCAAACTGTCTCCATTGGTATCCACTCCCTCATCAATGAGGGCATATAGGAAGGTGGTGTCGGGGATTGATACTATTGAATCCTGTGGATATGCATGAATTACTCCTAATCCAAGTAGGATAATAATTAGTCCGGTACGTTTCAT
>CAZURA010000108.1:0-19619 GCA_964622985.1 uncultured Bacteroides sp.
AAGAAAACAAACTTAACTTTAAAGAATCGTTGTCTGAAGGTGGGGAGTATTTAAGTATTCCCCTGATAGATTTCCATTATTTGTTACAACTGTCTCCCATGGTACTTCGTAAGTGATCTCATTAATCAGATAGGTTTCCAGGCGGTTGGATAACGAGGGATCAAAAGCATAACCCCTGAGCTTTCTGTAAGTAGGCGCCTCCGGGTCAGCCGATTTTTTTTGTAAGCCTCTCTTTGAATATGTTTCATTCATAGACTAAGATTTTGGTAAATCCAGTTAGTAATTGAAATACAGATCATTCATCACTGAAGTCAACCTCATCAGGGTAGACACTTGCCAGTTCCCAATCAGTTGAATTGGTCGGTGCCAGGTTGTGCCCAAGTTTCCATCCTCCTGTGAACGTTTTCCTGAAACGGGATAGGCCAAAGAAGATCTCCACATCGTCTGACCACTCTTTCAGGAAGGAGGCATCCTTATAAAACGACACTGATAGTTTAAGAGAAGTATCAATATTAACCGGTGAACCAGGTTGGAGGTTTTTAACATCCCCATCAATGGTCAGTTCCCCGCTAGTGCTGCTTGACTGCATGATGATAGCTTTTGAAGCAACTCGGACAGAATTCACGATGTAAGACTTGCTCCAGTCACCATAAAACTTATTCCTGATTCTGAAAAGTCCACTCTTCAATTTGTCGAGGTTCTTAATCCTTTCCTGAGCCATATCAATTGCTGCAAGGAAAGTGGTGCCTGATTTTGTGAATTTGATCTTCAATTGACCCTTGCCCAATTGCCCTACATCCACCGTCCCGTCAAATTCAAGGCTCACGCCCTCTTTACTGGTAAAGCGAATGGGTTGTGGGATTTTATCTTTTTCAGTTTCAATTTCAAAATAATCAGTAAGAGATGCTTCCTTAGTAAAAGCTCCGATAGGTTGGGGTTTTCCAAAAAGATTAACATGCTTAAAGGAAAGCACATCTCCGGGTTTAACACTGGTACCAGGGTAATATACTGGTATCATATCAAGCTCTTTAATGAGCTCTTTCGAATACACTAATGCCAATCCAGCCATAATCGTCAGATTTAATTCAACATTAAAGAATGCACCTCAATAAAGCTATCGAATATGTTAATGTGAAGCAATAAAAAGCGAATGATTGTAAACAATGAACAGAAATTAGTAATATCCTGTACAATACTTGTAATAAACGGTAGTTTTTCTTACTATTCAGATCATTGTCAGCTGCTCAGAATAGATTTTCAAAAACCAGATCAAAGGTACTCGACTGACTCCAGTTCAGATATCCAACGAACCTGAAGAATGTTCGGAATCTCTAATTGAGACTGTAGCGAAAATCTGGGAGTAGGTCAATTGTCATATTATCCACTGTCATCCATAATTTGAATTGTGTATTTCAAATAAGTACATTTATATCTATGACTAGATTATTTGAAGTGATAAAGATCACTGAGATTATTGATCTGATAGAGATCATCTCGTTTCTCCTGGGTTTGTTAATGCTTTTGCTTTCGATTATTCCAAAGTTCAGGAATCATGCGCTAAAAATGAGTGCAATACTGCTCATGATCTTTATTTCACTTATAGTAAACCATTGGGTGATCTATTTTGTGACTGTATTCATTCTTGCGACAGCTATTACCAGGCTCGACTTTCTACAGAATCTTGCAGTCATTGTAAGAGGTGGGAAAAAAGTGAATCTAACTAATCTTCAAACAATAGATGAGTTGGAAAGAAATATCATTGAGAAGGAAAGCATCCAGTATTTTGATGAACGGAGCAGCCTGCGTCCTGATGAAATAAACCAATCATCTGACGGCGATCTTCTGCATAAGTTTAACCGGGATTACTATTATAAAAACATTGATAAGGAGCTTGTGGGTATGAGTACAGGCAGGTCGGGTATATCAAAAATGGAGATGACCCTAATTGCCCAGGACCTCGCACTTTCTCATATAAGTCGAAGATACAGGATGCCGGTACATAGATATGTAAAGATCAAGGATCATTCGCGGGTAATTGAATTGGATGGAATTATCAGGTACCAAGATCATGATATCTTGCTAGAGACCTTTGTTTATTGGGTGGATTGGTTATCAAGCTTCATTATCAGGAAACATATAGAACAGCGGATAAGCAAAATCAGACGTTATAGGGAACAAATTGACAGAGATATCATTTTCAGGGTGTTAATTATTGGAAACTTCAACGAAGACTTCTACCTGTCATTCAAAAAATCAAAGAACAAGCTCCGAAAGAAGTATGCAGATGTTAGTCTTTCCATAGAGGTGCTCTCGTTTGACGATATTGGTTTGAAACTAACATAGGATTCCTTCTGGTCGAAGATTGTTCCTACATCACTCCCCCACAACCTCAAAATTCTTCTCAAGTAAGTTACTGTCGGAGTCGACGAAGGTGAGGATGTGCCAGCCTTCTGTAGTGAGGAATTCCTAGTAGTCCTCTCAAAAGATCAGTTATTTTCTTTTGATTTGTTACTTATAATATCGAGGATGAGCTGTTCCATCCTTTCGAAATGTGATCCTTTCCAAAAGACTTTGTTACATTCAGGACAGTAGAAAAATTCGTTAAAACAGTTGTAAGTATCAGGATCAATCAGGTTACGAATAGTTTCTTTGCTTCTTGATTGTAGAACCGTATTGCATGTCATACACCGGGTAAAAGTTTTGAATTGTGAATAGAGATCGAATTTCTTTACGATTTCAATCAACTGCGTGTGTTTTTCAGTTGCACGTACATAATAGCCATGATTTACCTTTGGGGATTTCAGAAGCACTTTATCCCGCGACAAAATAACCCGTTTTTGTTCCTTAGCGATTTCAATGATTTCCATATCTCCGTAATCGTTCCTGTAGAGGGTATCAAATCCCAGCATTCGTAGATACTTGGCCAGCTTACCAAGATGAGCATCAAGGATAAACGTGGTAGTACGCAAGGGTTGTTTTTGTGTGGTTTTTAAGCTGCTTATATCTAAGGTTTCAAAAGTTGGATATATTGAAACATAATCGTTTTTACGCAAACGGTGACTTCGCTCAACCGGTTGGCTGTTGACCATCACAAGGTCGACCTCTGATAAGGGTATGCCGAGTAATTCAATGACTTCAGCAACAATAACAGGTGTTTTTAATGAAAGTGTAAAGTTTCTTTGTTTTCTTTCAAACGGAAGAAAATCATTGAGTTCAGCATAACAACGAATATGGATTGGTTTGAGCATTGATTCTCTGTTCTGCTATCTACAAAGTTAATTATTGATGGTCATCATATGAGAATATTGTAACTTACCTAAGGCCTATAAAATAAGTGGATAATTACTTATGAAATGCCAACTTGTTACTCAGGGTTATTCAATTGGCGATTGCCTGACGCACACTCGTGGAGGGAAATCTGAAAGGGCATGTGAGGTGACACTCAGAAAAGATAGTACCGGGACTTGGCACAGAGTGATATCTGCGGCACATCTCAGCCGTCCTGAACACTATTTCAGCATATATATGTCGGGTTGTAATCTAAACTGTCGCAAGTGCCATAGTCATGCATTCACGAAAAATGTAAAAGGAGAGTGGATGTCAACTAATGAGATTGCTGATCTGTGTGCTGAATATGAAAACAATGTCACTGTTTTTGAACCTGTTGAAAGATCACTCGATTATTATGCTTCTGATCTCTGCATGTGCTGCGGAAGTTGTGTGATGCTTGGCAGACAAAGCTCGCGATGTCCGGGTAGAATCAACCCAAACCAGGTGCTCTTAAGTCCACAGGGATATGGACCGGCCAGGAATATAGTTGGTTATACCGGTGGTGACCTGGCCTGTTGTCCTGATTTTTATATTCAGCTTACCGAAAAAATCAAAAGCAGAACCGGTAATATGCATGTCCTGTTTGAAACAAACGGTTATGGGCTCACACCCGGCAATCTCACCAGGTTGCGTGATTCGGGTGTAGATTCTTTCTGGCTGGACATTAAAGCATTTGATCCCCAGGCACATAAAAAATTGTGTGGTACCGATAATGAACGAATCCTCCAGTTGCCTGCAGAAATGATCTCCCTGGGTTTTCAGATGGAGGTCCTCAGCCTGTTTATCCCGGGATGGGTTGAGGAAAACCAGCTGGTGAGTATTGCTCGTTTATTGGCCGGCATTGATCCACAAATACCTTTTACATTGCTTGCCTTTTTCCCTGAATACCTTTTGAAGGATGCAAGACCGCCCACTGTAACCGAAATGATCAGCACCTATCATTCTGTTAGGGATGCCGGTATAATGAATATGAGGATCGGGAATGTTGGCGTGTTTGCCAGGACAAATCGGGACCTGGAACTGCTGGAGCGGGAAACAGGCATTATTTAATTTGAGCAGTTCAATTGACAATTTCGTACCTTTAAGTATTCCATGACTTCAACCAGATATCCTTTGTTGAACTAAAAAGAAAATAACCATGCCAGTCAAAAAATTATTAGAGTTTCTAAACAACAACGACATCAAATACGTCGTCATCAGTCACTCGAAGGCATATAGATCCCAGGAAATTGCTGCATCTGCACATATTCCGGGAAAGGAATTGGCCAAGACAGTAATGATCAAAGCCGACGGGAAGATGGCGATGGCTGTTCTGCCCGCTTCCTATAAAATAGATTTCGCTTCCTTGAAGGTAGTAACTGGCGCGGGCAAAGTAGAACTTGCCAGTGAGCAGGAATTTGCAGATATGTTTCCCGAATGCGAAGTGGGTGCTATGCCGCCTTTTGGGAATCTTTACGGAATAGAGGTCCTTGTGGCCGCATCACTGGCAGAGGACGAGGAGATCGCTTTTAACGCGGGTTCACATACCGAATTGATCCGTTTGTCTTACAAAGACTACGAGAGATTGGTAAAGCCCCACGTAGTGAAGTTTTCATCAAAGCTATAGCACGCTTAGCGATTGTACCAGAGTAATTATTAAGTGCTTTTCTTGTAGATGCATTTACCAAGAGAAGTCAGAATATTCTGTCCCTCCGGAACGGATTCATGAATCCCTGTGATGAAAAAACCTCCCGGTTTAAGCTTTGTCATCATCCTGAAAAAAATTTCCCTCTGAAGATCATCCGTATAATAGGTAAATACCAGGTTTCTGCATAGTATAAGCTCAAATTCACCCTCTGGCATATCTTCTCGAATGTCCTGCTCCAGAAACTGCACATCCTGTGTAAAGATTTTTTTCATATGATAATTATTTCCCCTGTTCTCAAAGGCCTGAACTTTACATTCCTCGGGCATATCTTTGAAAGTACCCTCGCCATACATACCTTTCTTAGCCCTCCCAATGAGGGAAATATTCCTGTCTGTGGCAATAATCCGAAGGGGAATATCCGATTCCACCTGAGGTAATACCGAAAGCTTCCATATCATTTGCAATGTATAGGGTTCTTCTCCTGAACAACATCCCACACTCCAGCACCTGACTTGTTTTTGCTGGTTATGCACAGCCTTTTCAGCCAATACAGGGAGGATTTCAGTTTTCAGCCTGTCATAAATCGCCTTGTCACGATAGAAACGGCTGATCGTTATGTTGCACAACGTATCAAGTATCTTCTCCTCTTCCCTGTGGCTTTCCAGGTATTGACGGTAAGCTGGAAGATCAGACAAATCCAGTTCACGGAGCCGATGACGTATCCGTTTGCAAACCTGCTTTCTCACCTTGCGAAAACCTTTCCACCGATATCCAAGTTTTGGCAGATACTCCTGCAAAAATTCTACACAATCATCATCGGGCATTTTAGTTTTTGGTGTCAGCGTCCCTGATATTTGGCCAATTAAATTTAAGAATAATCTTTACTTTGAATGGTGCTCACCAACTCACTCCCTCACCACCTCAAACTGCTTCTCGAGGAAGTTGCCGTCGGAGTCGACGAGGGTGAGGGTGTGCCAGCCTTCGGGGGTAAGGAGTTCCATCTGGTGGATGAGGGTGGTTTCGCCCAGGTACTGGTCATCCAGGTGCCAGTGGATGGAGGCTTCTGTTTTGCGGTGGGCTGCTTCGAATACCACGCGGCTAAGCTGGCCGTCCAGGCCCCTTGGAATGAACACCTGCCGGGTCTCTTTGGGGTAGATCATCTCCATAGCTGTTTCGTTGCCTGATTCACATCCGGATAGGAGTGGAGGCAGGGTGTGGTAATGGGGATTCTGTTTTCTGTAATACCATTCTATTACAGGAGGGAGCACAAACCAGGAGGTGTTGACCATCTGGTCGATATTGTAACAATCGCTATGGACCTGGAACTGTTCTTGTTGGTCAAGATGGATGATGCGGTGGTAGGGGCAAGCCTCCATTCTTTCACCAGCCAGGGGGACCCTCTGTGTCTCCGTCTGGTCGCAATCGGGTCCGGCACGGAAACCACTCTGAGTACAGATTTCGATTTCGGTCATTTCATCATAAGGAGGCTCGAACCAGGCAGAGGAGTGCAACAATCCAAAGGCATCGAACATGAGGGGTGCGGCCACATTCACCCCGGTGAGTCCCGGCCGTCCTTCACCGTCTGCATTCCCCACCCATACTCCAACCAGGTATTCCGGATTCAGCCCGATGGCCCAGGCATCCCGGTATCCGAAGCTGGTCCCGGTTTTCCAGGCTATGGTCTTGGAGGAGGAGAATTGCTCCCACGATCCCTCCTGGGTGGGGCGTTCCAGTTCCGTCAGGGTTTCAAAACATTGCCAGATGGAACCGGCACTCATGATGCCGCTGGATTTCAAATCGGGGGTGGAGCTGGTTTTCAGATCAGGATTTTGGTCCGTCAACAGATAGGAAGGATTGGAATACGCTGAAGGATCGTACCGGTATTCATACTCCTGGATGTGGTTGAGGGTGTTGGCCATGCCCATATAGACGCGGGAGAGGTCCCACAGGCACACCTCTGCGCCGCCCAGGATGAGGGTGAGTCCGTAGTGTCCGGGACTCTTATTGATGGTGGTGAAGTCCAGGAATTGAAGTTTGGAATGGAACTTCTCCAGTCCGTATTCACGCAGTATGCGTACGGCCGGGACGTTGAGGGATCTGACCAGGGCGGTGCTGGCGGGTACGGCTCCGCTGTAGGTCCGGTCAAAGTTTAAAGGAGTATACCCGGAAATGTGGGTGGGTATATCGGGTACGAGATTGTGGGGGAGGATCTCCCCTTCATCCAGCATAAAGGTATAGAGCAGGGGTTTCAGGATGCTGCCGGAGCTCCTGGGTGCCCCGATAATATCCACGTGGCGTCCGCCGCCTGGGTCTTCAGAACCGGTATTCCCCACATAAGCGATGACTTTTCGGTCCGGAATATGGAGTATCAGCACGGCTGCATTGTGGATCTCATTCTGTCGCAGATGGCGGTGGTGTCTTTCCACCAGGCTGGTCACTCTCTCCTGTAATCCTTTGTCGATGGTGGTTACCATGCGTTTTCCCAGGTGGCCCTCTTTTTCAGCCCGGTCCAAAAGATGTGGGGTGATCTGTGGCAGGGGATGGGGTCTGGAAGGTAAGGGTTCCGATTTGGCCAGGTCGCAGCTGACAGGATCGAGCACTCCTTTATCTTCCAGTTTGTCCAGTAGCCGGTTCCTTTTGGCAAGAAGGATCTCCTGGTTTTTCCCGGGGTAGATGAGAGAGGGAGCATTGGGTAGCACAGCCAGGGTGGCTGCTTCACCCCAGGAGAGTTTATAAGGTGGTCTTCCGTAGTACCTCCAGGAGGCGGCATCAATGCCTACCACATTGCCTCCAAAGGGGGCATGGGAGGCATAGAGGTTGAAGATCTCCTCCTTGGTCAGGCGCAGTTCAAGACGGAGGGCCAGCACAATTTCTATTACCTTCTGGGGTATGGTACGGGGCTTTCCTTTTCTGGAGAGGCGTACCGCCTGCATAGTGAGAGTACTTCCCCCGCTCACGATCCTTCGCTCTTTCAGGTTTCTGAACAGCGCTTTCCATAAGGCCGCCGGATTGATCCCGGGATGGATCAGGAAGTACTGATCCTCGTAGTAACGGATGCACTGGCTCACTTTATAGGGAACGCTGTCGCAGTCAGGAAATCTCCACTGGCCGTCTGTGGTGATCCTGGCAGAAAGCAACTCTCCGTTGGAATCTTCCAGCACCGTATTGGTGGGATCCTGGAAATTAGCCACGGGCAGGAGTAAGAAACCGATGATGACCACCACTAAGGCGATCAGCAGGTTCTTATTCCTGGCCATCCATCTTCCTGATCCCACACCCATAGTTTTCTGTTCTAACTATTTAACCGTACAACCCTTTCACAAGAGGGAATGGGGGATGTCATTTCTGCTGCACTACCTTCACCCATTTTCCGGCCTTCGTGGCGTGGATGCTGTTATCATACATGGCCTCGCAATAGACGGCTGGCAGGAAATACTCTCCCAGGTATGCCGCATTCAACATGACAATGAAGGTTTTCGATTCGTTTTGTTTTAAACTGAAATAGGTATAGACCCGGTCATCCCGGATATCCTGGTAGTCGGGCTGACTCTTCATATGGGTGGACTCCATGTTATCCAGTCGCAGGTTCCTGATCTCCCATCCGGATGGGAACATTTGAGTGAGTGCGATCTCTTTGTAAGTCGTCCGGATACCCGGGTGGGCCAGCTGTACTTCGGCTATGAAATCGGTACCCTGTTCAAGACGCAAGGGATTGATCTCATTCCCTTCCATATTGAGGTAGCGGACCGACATTCTGAGATCAGAGGCTTCATCTTCCACCTGCTGATCCAGAGGTATGCCATCCAGTTGCAGATTGACAAACAGGTTTCTCTGATCTGAGTTCTTCAGTTCGATTTTTCCTCCCTGGTCTCCTTCAAAGGGCAGGTCAATCTGAGCCATGGGGGCTTTTGAAGTAACCTTCTCTTTCTTTCCGTTGAGTGTATATTCAAACTCCATGGCCCGGGAAACATCCGATTCACCAATAAATTTCCCTATGGTCAGCAATACATAAGCGGTAGTCTGGGTACTGTACCATTCCCGGGAAGCCATCTTCTTTGCGATTTCGTCCACCAGTTTCTTGGCCTTTACCGCATCTCCCATCTGGATGATCACTTCCAGGATCATGGCCTGGTCACGAAGGGAACTTCCATAGGTGTAAGAGAGTTCCCTGTAGGATTTGACCGCGGTGGTAAGACCGGTCACCAACTTCCCGGCTACCTCCTTTTTGCCGATTAGTGCATAGGCCCCGGCAAGTTTCCATCTGGCAGCAACGGAGAGCTCTTTCATCTCTCTCATCCGGTTCATGGCACCCAGTGCAGGTTTTTTAGCCAGTGCCAGGGTATAAAGGCGGTAGGCCTGGTTCATCTCATTACTTCTGCGGGAACCATAATAGTCCCTGTCCTTATCCCAGCTGTTGGCCATCCGGGTCTGGTATTTGATCCAGTTGTTGATGAATCCCATGGGCAAATGGTAACCCAGAGCCTGAGCCTCAAGCATGAGGTGCCCGGCATAGCTGGTTCCCCACTCACTCACCGAACTGGAGGATCCCGGCCAGTAGGTGAGTCCCCCGCTGGAGATCTGGAAGGTTTTGATCCTGTTGATCCCTGCTGCAATGTTATCCTGGATCTTGTTCTTTTGCTGAGAATCCAACTCCATGAACCTGTGCAGGAACAATTGGGGGAATATGGCGGAAGTGGTTTGTTCCACGCATCCGTGGGGGTATTGCATCAGGTATTTCAACCGCTGCTCCAAGTTCATGGGAGGTATGACAGACACCTCCAGCACCCCATTATTGGTTCCGGCCATACCCACCGCTTCATAGACACTCTTCCAGCTCTTGCCCGGTTCCACCATATCATTTTCTGTCCTGGTGATCCTGGGATTGGGCATTCTCACCTGCAGGTCGATCTGATCACTGGCCTTCTGATTTCCACTTCTGGCCAACACCTCCACTTTTCCGGCACCTATTCTCTCGGCTACCTTCAGTGTAAAGTCCACAATCTGGTCCCCTTCCTGATCAAAGGTGATCTTCTGTGTGTGGGTACCCTCTACAGAAAACAATTCATTGGTTTTCACTTCCACCGTGACGTTCTTCACCTTGGGATCCATGGAGAAGACGGTGACAGGAAGGGTGAGGGTTTCGGACGGGCTGACCATCCGGGGCAGGGTGGCCAGTACCATCAACGGCTTTTTTACCGGGGTGACCTTGTCGGTTTTCCCGTAGGCACCTTTATGGCTGGCCACCACCATGGTCTTCACCGAACCCACATAGTTGGGCATGGTAAACGTATGACTGTTACTTTTACCTGGTTTCAGTTCAAAGGGTCCGAAAAACTTCACCACCGGTTTAAAGCGGTTATTGTTTTTCTTGTCATCCTGTTTGATAAATTCATCTCCTCCGATGGAGAGCAAACCGGCCATCTCTCCCTTCAGGGCTCCGAGGACGTATTTATAGAGATCCCATGTGCGGATGCCCAAGGCCTCTCTGGCAAAGAATTGCTTCCATAGATCGGGGGTCCTGAACCGGGTAAGATCGAGCAAACCCTCATCCACCACGGCTACTGTGTAGGTCATCGCTCTTCCCTCCTTTTCCGACACACTCAGTTCCACCTGTTGTTCCGGTTCAAGTTCATCGGGCATTGCCAACAAGGGGTGCAGGATTGTTTGCTGATCGACTACGCTGACCGACTGAATCCCATACAGCCGGATGGGCCGGTCATTGGTTGTGTTTTTATGGGGTTGTATGAGGGAGACATGGATATAGGCATTGGGAGCCATTTCACTTGTGGCTTCCAGGGTGACGGGACTCTCTACGGGCGATTGCACCCAGAAAGTCTCTATGATCCTGGATCCGTTTTCAATGCTGATCAGTGCGCGCCCTTCAGTGATCTCCGGAAGGTTCAGTGTGATCTCTTCCCCCACCCCGTACTCTTTCTTGTCTGTGGTGAAGGTGAGCATTTCAGCTCCTCCGGGTCCTTCCTGAGAGGCAGTTTCCCAGTAGCCCCTGTAGTCCAGGTAGAAGGACTGACCGGTACTGTGTCCTCCTCTGGGATCGGTGATCCTGATCAGCTTTCTTCCCCACAGCCTCTCCCCGAAATTCATCTCGTACATGGCCTTGCCATTCACCGTGCTGATCTTATCTCGTTTGATCAGGTTCCGGCTCCGGTTGCGCACATAGGAGGCCAGGTCGTCATACTCATCTCTGTCCCACCACCATCTCCATCGTACATCATAGATCTCAATGGTGAGGTTTTCAATATCCACAGGATCCCCTGATTCATCCACCGTCACGATGGGGATCAGATTGGTCTCATTGGAATAGAGGGCCCCGTTCCAGCCCGGTCCCTTGGGGATCTTCACTCCCACATACTTGCTGTAAGGGGAGTACAACACAGGAAACCGGTCCACACTGAAATCGCCCGAGTTCTCAAATACCCGGGTCTTGAAAAAGGCCTGCAGCATACCCGGGGCCTCCTTACCCACCTGGATACCTGGAGTAAACCTGGCATTACCCAGGCTGTCCAGTTTCCCTTCAAAGATCATTTCTGCCTCTGATTCAAAACTCTTTACCGGATCATCAAACAGATAGTCGGGATACTCCTGGAAGCGTGTGGTGGCTGACCGGAGATCCATCTCGATATCTGCCTTCAGGTTTCTGGCCACTGCACCGTGGAGCCATTTGGCATTCAACATTCCGCTAATGGGACCGCTTTTCAGTATCTCAGCACCAAAATCGAGATTGATTTTCAGGCGGTTGGGCTTCACCGTTTCAATTTTCACCGTCTTGGTGAAGCTGGTTCCTCCCACGTGGACTTTGGCCAGCCAGTTCCCGGTAGGGGCATCTGCTTCTGTTGCGGTCCTGAAATCATACACCCCGTTCAGTCCGGTGGTCCTCACTTTGTTGAGATAGAGCTGGTTTTCGGGAGTATAGAGTTCAAACCTCACCGGATGATTGTCGGGCAGGATCTGGTTTTTGTCTTCCAGCACAAAAGTCATGTAGATGGAATCGCCGGGTCTCCACACCCCGCGTTCCCCATACATAAATCCTTTTAAACCTCTGGAATTCTTATTGCCTCCCACATTGAACATACTGGTGGAAAGGGCAGAACCATCATCCAGTCTCAGGTACCCGCGCTGTGTACCCTGTTTGGCAATGAGCAGGTACGGTTTGGTATCCAGTGGTATGGTCACCATCCCCTTCTGACCGGTCTGCCTCACCTCCATCAACTGGTTCTGGTAATTATAGATCTCCACATCAACACCGGATATGGGTTCCGTGGTGACCAGGCTGGTTACTGCCACAAAGAGATCTGTACCCGTACCGGCTTTGGCTATAATACCCAGGTCAGAGGCAAACACATTTCTGGATGCCTCGTTTCTTCTTTTTTTGTAGATGTAATAGGAGTCGGTACAAGGATCCTCCCGCTCGTTCCAGTTGTAATCCTCATAATAACCGTAGCCCCAGTAATAATAACCACTGGGAGGATTGTTGAACCTCTCAGTCTCTTTGTCCTCCTGAAAAGGTTCCAGCCGGTCATCTTTATTCTCTGATGCGCAGGGAAGGAAGGACTGGGACCGCTCGAAAGAGAGGGATACATTGTAGATGGCACCGGGTTCGGTTTCGATCAGCTCCGACAGGTCCAGGGAGAAGATATTCCAGTTCCCATAGTCAATGGGTTTATCTGAGGTAAGTGTAATCTCCTTTTTCAGGATGATCCGGCCCACCCGCTTGATTTCATTATCACCGTTATACTGGTTTTCCTGGAAGAACTGTGCGATGTTGTTCTCAAAGATCTTGATGATCCTCACGTTCACAGCTTTCAGGTTGACCGCTTTGAAAGGAAAGACCCATCCGTCAGTTCCCGGGAGGATCACCCCGTCTCCCATCAGGGTCACATCGGGATTGATGCTGGTGAATTCGATCTCACGCCGGTACGATTCAATGAGGTTGTAATCCAGGCTGTTCCTTACGGCATCACTGATGATCAGGGTGTTGGTACCTTGCAGTCTTGCAGATGGATAGACCTTCGCTTCACTTCCGCTCAGTTCCAGCTTGACCTCCTCTCCCGATTCCAGGTAGATCAAACCGCGCAGATCCTGAGTTTTGCTAATGGGATCCGAGAAAAAGAGGCTGACATACTGTTCCGGCTGTTGCCGCACATGGGTATTCATCAGTTTGAAGTCACCCAACGGAGGGATGTCCACTACCTTTTCACCCTTGTCCTTACTTCGGATACCTTTGCCGTCCCACTGAACCACCACCTGCTCTTTTTCTTTGGTGCGGAAGATGCTGTCGATAATGAACTCATGCTGCGTTCCTTCACCCGAGTGTGTCCAATTAATTTGCAACCCTTTCCCATCCTGTGATCCGTTCAGGACCTGTTCCAACAGTTCCATATCGGCATAGTCAGCTGTTTTTAAAGTGCCCTTCAGCTGCTGCCACTGGAGATCTTCTTCATCCAGGCTATTGAGCCCTTTCAATTCCACGTGAATGGATTGCTGAATGGTCTGAAACTGAAATTCCAGGGTTTTCAAAAACGGATCCGGTACCTCCATGAGCTTATGAAGGTGAAATTTGCACTGGTACAGGGTACCCGGGTCCAGCATCTCCTCGGGCCTGAATTCAAGGGTTCGGCTATCCACCCAGAAATAGCTTCCTCTTACCGAGGGTTTGCACTCCAGCAGCGATTGATCCAGTAGCTGTTCCATGGTAGTTTCAGGAACATCGGAGACCAGGTGGATAGTGAGGTTGGAACTGGCGGAGATCACCCCGCTGGTAAACCCGGAAATGTAATTAGTAAATGCAGGGTCGATGGAAGGGATTTCTTTTTGTTGGTCCTTGCAACTGGTAAGTATGGCAAGAATAAAGAGTAAGCTGAGGGCTTTTTTCATATCAGGTAATGGTTTCAGGATGTATATGCGTGTGAATTCAATGCTTATAAATATACCCAATATCAATAAGCTTTGAAGCGCTACTTAAACAAAAGTAAGTAACACCTCCTGAAGAACGGCAGGCACTTTAGATTTAGATGTTTAAAGCTCAGGCTCTTCTTTGACCAGAGACCAGTGAGCATGTACAGATTTCCACTCTCCTTCAGTGAAATGGTAGACTGTTGTGGCTTTCCAGGGCGGTCCTGCTTCTCCATCCTCATAGCCCTGATACCTGAGCGTCAGAACAGCTACATTCCCTAAGACCTGAACTTTTGGATCCTTGATTTCATAGCTGTGTTTCGGAATCATTCCTTCAAGTGTTGTAAGGTAGTTCTGTACCTCTTCCAATCCGTCTTTACGGGAATGGGCCCCAATATCGTCCATGTAGGTGGCATCTTCCGACATGTTAATGGCATATCCGGCAGGATTGCCGGCTGACCAATTGTCCAGGGCTTCACGTTCCAGTACAAGAACTCTTTCAATAGCTTCTTCTTCAGTAGGTACAACAGGTTCTGAAGTGCATGAGGAGAAAACCAGAAAGAGAGGGAGACTCATCTGAAGAATTGTTTTTTTAATCATAGCAGCGGTTTTTGGTCTACTCAAAGGTACAATATACCTGCATGTAGCTTTGTATGTTTTGAGAATTGCCATAGGGGTAATTCTTGACTTCCGGTATACCATGTTGTAACTTTGTAATAAGATTGACGCGGAGTTCTATAAGTGGAAAACTTCTGAATGTTAGGCGGTAGTGAGAACCATCTACCTGCCGGATCTATCCTGCTGATTCTGATTTTACCGTTCAATTCCATCCAATTTTTAAAAAGGAGGGCTAATATGAAAACGTCTGTCTTTTCTTTCGTGATTGTACTCACCATGATAATGGCACCGGGTATAGCTCCGGTTCAGGCTCAGATAAGTGTTGTGCCGGAACAACATGATTTTGGGGAGCTGAATTTGGGGGATATAGCTTCTGCACAGTTCACCATAACTAATACCTGGTCCGGAGATTTAATGATCGAAAGCACACACTTGCAGGCTGGAGGTGGGAACTTCAGCCTGGTTAATCCGCCTCCGGCGGAAACGGTAGTCCCACCCGGGTCAAACATCTATTTTGGAGTGGATTTCGCTCCGGCAAGCGAGGGTTTTTTCAGCGCCCAGGTTGTCATTAGCTGGACCAACGGAGCGTCTGGCACTTCTACCATTGAGCTTTCAGGTGTCGGGGTTTCCGCACAGCCGCCTCCTGTATCCATTCAGGAAATTCTGGCCTTTTTTGATGCTTCGGTAGCCAATGGATCTCTGGTGGGAGCCGGTCCTGGAGTATCTGCCACACATCGATTACGTGCGTTGAGAAATATGCTGGTGGCAGCAGACCTTAAGATCAGCCAGGGAGATTATGAGGGGGCTTGTGAGCAGCTCAACGATGCCTGTAAACGTTGTGACGATTTTTGTCAGGGTAGTGCAAGTGATGATCTTGAAGAGATGATCCGGGATCTGATGGAGCAATTGGGTTGTTTCTCATAAAAAATGCCAGCTGTCCAAGGATTAGCTAAATAGTCGGTTTTGCCGGGGGTGGATGAAGTTTCGGCTTTATTCGTCCTTCAATGTCCGGGCAGGTTTTGTTTGAGCCACTTTGAGTGTCTGGGAGCTGATGGTCAGAAGCCCAACAAATACCACGAGGAATACCCCGGCCAGAATGGTACCAATCCCAAAATCCACACTTTTCGCCAGATACTGAAGCCATAAATTGTTGGCCAGGTAAGCAATGCTGCCACCAATTACTGCAGCTATTAGCATCAACCACAGGTAAGATCTTGATACCAGGAGAACAATTTGATTTGATTCTGCACCGAATGCTTTTCTGATGCCAATCTCCTTTGTCCGGGTTCGTGTACTGTAGGTAGCCATTCCAAGCAGACCAAAGCTGGCTATAATAATTGCCAGCAATGTTGCAAAACCAACGGTATACATAATATCCTCGAAAAAGGTATAGTAGTATTTAATCCTGTTATCAAGAAAGTCACCATCAAGACTATGATCCGGATCAACCTTTTCCCAAGTTCTCTCCAGTTTACCGGTAGTAGCAGTCATATTTGGAGAGTCCAGCCGAAGAAAGGCATGATAATGAACGTTGGGAAGATATCTGAGCAGCAAAGGCCTCTGGTTAAGAAATACGGCGGCGTACTGATAATCCTTTATGATACCTATGATTTCGACCATGGTTGAATCTTCCAGGATCAAAGTGGTCCCCAACGCATCCTGTGCACTTCCCAACTGGAACTGGTCTATGATCATTTCACTGGCGATTACAAATTTCTCATTTTCTGTGCTCATGTTTTCCGGGAAATTTCTCCCGGCTATCAATTCCAGCGACATGGTTTCGATATAATTCTCATCTACGGAAAAATAATGGACTTCATACTTTTCATCTTCTGGTTTCAACCGGATATCAACCCCCCAGACATTTCCTTCGGCCGGAACATGAGATGATGCTGTGATGTTTACCACTTCAGGAAGCTGGTTATATTCCGCTTTCACCTTGCTGAATTCCTTTCCCTGAAGGTCTATATCGTACACTACTTCAGCTTCAAAACCCAGTTCAGCATTGATCATGAAGTTCATTTGTTTGAAGATCAGTAATATGGAAATAATGAAAACCATCGAGAATACAAACTGTGATACAAGAAGTATTTTCCTGAGTGTGATCCGGCTGAAGAACTTCACATTGGTGATACCCTTAAGAACAGATACCGGCTTCAATGCAGAGATGACCACTGCAGGAAGAGCACCTGAAAGTAACCCGGTTACAAGAGCGAAAATCAGGAACCAGAGGTAGAGGGTGGTATTCTGCTCCGGCCTGATTTCAAGCAGAGACATCATCTGCATACCGGAGAATGCGGGTAGAAGAAATTGTAAAAGGACAATGGCAAAGAGAAGTGAAATAACTGCGATCACCATAGCCTCAAGTAAAAACTGAAGGATCACCTGGGATCTGAATGCTCCAAATGTCTTTCTTACGCCCACCTCTTTTGCTCTTAACATGGAACGGGCAACAGAGAGGCTGGTATAGTTGAAGGAGGCAGAAATGATGATTACCAAAGCCAGTCCGCCCAGGAACAGAATGAAGACTTTGGGCAGAAAAACACCGATTTCATTGCCCAGCAAAGGGCCCGGGACGATTTTATTAAGGGGCTGAAGGTAGAAAGAGAAATTAGTCTCCTCATTACCCTTGTACTTTTCCATACTGATCTGATCCAATACCTGCTGAATGCTCCCCAGGTCAGAGTTTTCATTGAGGAGAAGATAGATCCAACTGCCCCAACCCGTTTCCCAGTTGTTTACAAATCTTGGTTCATCCCTTCTGCTATCAAGGATTTCAAGGGTTGAGAGGGAGATCAGTGCTTCAAACTGAATATGGGATTTTTTCTTCGTTTTGGCTACGATGCCCTTCACCTCGTATGCTCCAAGTGTATCGATCTCAATAAACTTACCAATGGGATCTTCATCGCCAAAAAACTTATTTGCAGTCTCCCGGCTCAATACCATGGTATAGGGCTCATCCAGGATTCCTTCCACTGAACCATCCTGTAACTGAAAATCAAAAGCATCAAAGAAGGAAGTGTTGGTATATAAGCCGTTAAGTTCCAGGCGTGTATCATTATACAGTCCATCTCCCCTGAAGGTGCTGTTTAAAATGACCACCTTCTCTGCAACAGCATAGTTATCCCGAAGCTCAACACCTAATGCATAAGGATTGGAAGCCATTTTCAGGGAAACACTTGATAAGCTATCTACCTGCTGAACCCTGAAGATCCGGTCCTTTTTCGTATGCATATCATCATAAGATAACTGGTCAAGAATAACCACTATGATCAGCATGCAAACTGACATACTTAAGGATAGCCCGAAAATATTGATCAGTGAAAATCCTTTATACCTGAGAATATTCCTGAAGGCAGTAAGAAGGTAGTTTTTTATCATCTAAATTGAAGTTTTCTGATTCATGTCAGGCCTTTTAATTTAGACGTTCCACCTTCTCCAATGTTACAAATAAACGGTATCTGCGCCATGGCGCCATTGGGACTTCCCTTTTCGTTTGAAGATTCTCACGGGTTACTGAGAGGAACTAAGGTGCTCACTACCCCCTCCCGGAAACAGCGGGGAACCGAGCTTGCGAGCTCGAAGCAGTAAACCGAGTTTACGATTTCAGATGAACCTCTGAGATTTGTTTCCCTATCTTTAATACAGACGTACACCATTACGGTCTATGGAGACCAGCAGTTTCTCTTTTAGTCCTAAGCTCGCTCCGCCGCTCCATATATCTGTAGCAACAATTATTTCTTCAAGGTAAATAGTATTGGAGGGTGTAAATTGCCTGATTCCTAACCGATCCATAGTATAGATCTCTCCTTCATTAGAGACTTCTATTGCCACACCTCCCTTCCATGGATAAGAATTTGAAATGCGAGTTTCTTCATATTTGTGGTTTCCGAGATGATGAAAATATCGTATGCCCTTACTGTCAATGGCAACGATATCATCACTATGGAATTCTATATCCACTCCTCCTCTCCAAATTTCTGCTTCAGCGATTGTACTTTCCACATAGGAATTGTCATTTACAGTGAAGATCCTGATACCCATCCTGTCAATACTGGCAATAGTTCCTTCGTCACTTACCACAATAGCTGCACCCCCTTCCCAGATATCAGTTTCAGCTATTTGCTGGATATGATACTCCCCGGCAGTAGTGTGACTGAAAATTCTAATCCCAATTCTGTCTATGGATATTATATTATTACCATCCCAGGCGATGTCAGCCCCGCCTCTTCCAATATTCGATTCAGCTACAATGGTTTCTTCAAAAATGTCATTCTCTTCTATAAAAATTCGTACACCTTTTCTGTCTATACTGGCAATCCGGTGGTGCTCTGATATGGCAATGGCCGTTCCTCCCCGCCATGTATCTGATATACCTATTATATCTTCATTATAATGACCCTGACCGTTATTACGAAATACTCTTATTCCATTCCTGTCAATGGAAACAATATCATCTGCGATCCATTCCACATCTGCACCGCCCCGCCAAATATCTGACTCGCCAATTAGGTCGAAAGACTCATGATCAGTGACTGGCTGTTCGCAAGTTTGTAGCAAAACAGCCAGAGCAACTGAAAACATTTTTGTGCTGATATGCATCTTTTTTGATTTAGCGGCCTCTAATCCTTCTCGAGGCTTTTATGTAATTTGTGCTTACCGAGAATTGCCAGCAATACCCAAAACAGTACGATCAGACCGCTAACAGCGTAAACGATAATCAGTTTATCAAAGAGATCTCTTCCGGATAAATCCATCTTTTGGAAAACGTTGTACTTTACATAAGTGAAAATGGTTCCAAGCGCTATGATAGCCAGGTATCCGAATAATATGGTTTTGATTTTCAATCGCTGTATGGGTATGGCTCCGAAAAAGAGTAAGGCGCTGATCAGAAAGAGTGAATTCACTATCATGACGGCTGCCAGGTCTTTGAAATCCCTGACGGATTGTCCCAGGGCAAACTGACGATAGATCACTATGACCTGTAGAGACACTATTGTTAGGATGTACATGACAGCCATGATTCGTAAGGCGAGTTGCATGTTTCTTTCATCCATGTTAAGAAATCTTCCTTTTTTCATAATTAGAGTCTGTCTATAATGTATAAAATGTTGATAACAAGGACGAAAGGCCC
>CAZURA010000109.1:0-19444 GCA_964622985.1 uncultured Bacteroides sp.
GTCACTTATTTCATTGAAAATCAGAATTTTATGTCTTTGTTTAACGAACTATTGTGTAATATTATCATTATAGAATAACCCTCTGCTGATCCAAGCAGGGACTTCCCGGTGTCTATGAGGCATATGTTTTTTGCAGCTTCTTGTAATAACGCATTATTTGCTTGAACATTTTCTCAGAATGATCAATGCGGGAATCCCGGTAATCAAAAAACACAGGTTGTTTCTCTGAGCGTTGTATTCGTCCTATGTACTGGATCAATTTACCTTCAAATGCAAACGGATACACAATAAACAGATGCGGTATATCAGAGAGAACATCAACAAGATCTGCCGGACCGGTCACAGGATCAGGGTATGGAGAAAGATTCTGTTTCCTGGCCCGGGAAAAGCAGAAATAGCATCCCGGATCGACTCTGTTCTCGAGAAAGGATATCTTGAAATTGAATACAGCTCTCGGCTTCCTGTTATAGTCTATACTGAAAAGGGTTGGGAGATTGAGAGGGAAACATACGCGGAGGAATTGTTTCAGAAGCTCGAAGATCTTCTTGATGGCAGTGATTTCAGTTTTGTCGCCGAATTGAAAGACTGAAACAGGGGGATGATCCTGTTGTTGATCGATTAAAATACGAAATACAGGCAATCCGAATTTTATTCCTCTTTTAAGAGCTTGGCAGTTCATTGAGTATAAAAAAGTCAGGCATGCTATTCAGGGAGTCATAGATGAGCTTATAAAGAAGGTTGACTCATTCTAGATGCACGCCCATATTACCCGGTTTTCCTCAAATAATTGACGTCTTTAGTAGAATAAATCCATGTATGAGATAAATAACATTAAATGAGCTAGATGCAGCGATATTTAGTAGAATATATTCGAAAACCAAAACGGAGTTTTGTGGTTTTTCTCTTATAGGACACCCCCTCACCGGAGATCAGGAGGAACGGAGTGACGACTAATCCCGCTACCCCGACAAAAGAGAATCGTAATCAATTTACAATTAAAACCTAAGTAAAAAAGAAACCATCTCATATTGGCTTATGACGGCCTCTTCTTGTTTTGGTCGTGGTAAGTATGAGCCTATGCAGTAATGAGGTTTTTTGTCAGCCATTTACTCTACCCCCTGCTTCTCGTTTAAGGGCTGGGGTTTTATTAAGCCTTTAAAACTCAATATAATTGTTGAATTTGTCAAATAATACAGATCTTGAAGTATTGCTTATTGGAAACAACCAGATTTCTGCATTGGATCTTTCAAATAACCGTTCCCTTGAGCATCTTCAATATTGTCTTGACAGACATCTCCAGCCTGGATGTGACTCAGAACGGAGCTCTGAAAGAACTATATTGTCAATTCAACCCGATGGAATCTCCACTCGATCTTTCCCAGAACATTAAACTGGAAAGGCTGTCATGCTGGGATTGCAACCTGACGGAACTGGATCTGACCCATAACCCACTGATCCAAATTCTTTACTGCAGCAGGAATCCTTTGAATCATATTGATGTATCGCATCTGGCTGATTTAAAATCCTTTAACTGCTCCGAGATTAACATGACCACACTGGATGTATCGAATAATGATCTGTTAGAAAATCTTTATTGTTCAGGTAACTACCTGACTGATCTTGAGTTAAATAATAATCCAAGACTGGAAAGGTTGTACTGTAGTAATAACGACCTGACAACTCTGAATATCTCGCAGAACACGAATCTGCATACCCTGAAACTAGAAGATATGCCCTCGCTTATCGAAGTCTGTGTCTGGACGATGCCATTCCCTCCAGAAAGATTAAAGCTTAGCAGATCAGGAAGCCCTAATGTCTATTTCACCACAGACTGTAGTAAGTAATACCTGCCAACCCTAAATGAAGAAAGCACAAGGCAAAAATCAGTTCTGACGAACAGAAACAGGAATTTGCAGCCTACCACAGGGTAATCCTGCTGGTCATCATTTATATTTTAACATTTTGTTATAAGTAGTTGCAAAACACATATTGTATATTAGGTTGTCAGTCTAGGCATAACTCATACCACAAAGAAGTTGCATCTGCGTCGCCATGGAAGATCAGTTGTTCTGCAATTAGGGATATCAATATTTCTGGCATCACTCTGTTTTGGGCAGGAATTGACAATAACCTCTCCCATTAGTGGAACAATTTGGGTTGGAGGGACCACACACGAGATCACCTGGACAGGAGGTACCAGTGACAGTGTAAGTATTGAACTTTTCTGGAGGGGCTCACTTGATGAAATAATTGTGGAATCCACACCTAATGATGGAAGTTTTACCTGGACCGTTCCAGATTGGGGTACTGATATTTACAACATCATAATACGTGGTGAGAATGAATCTGATATAACAGGTTTCTATTTAGAGAACAGCGCTGGAGGAATATATATAAGCTCTCCAACCTGGGACGATACCTGGCAAATGGGATCCACATACGAAATAACCTGGACCGATAATATCAGTGAAAATGTTCGCATTGATCTTTATTATTCTGAAACTAGTGACTCACCAGCCTTCCCAAAAGGTGTCATTACAAGTTCCACTCCCAGTGATGGCAGTTATCTATGGACTATCCCATCAGATTTGCCACCTGAAATCTATCAGCTTAGGATGCAGAGTGTATCAGCAAGCTCCACATCTGTATTTAGCCGGACTTTTTATATCGTTGAACAAAGTACATCGTGTGAGGACAGCTACGAACCCAATGATGCCATCGAAAGCCCAAGTAAATTTGCCTTCTCTTCCGCAATAGGTGGTAATTATTATCAAACCGAAAGTATTGAAGGTACTCTACATCTATCGGGTGACTGGGATCATTACAGATTGAATATAGAAGCACCGGGCAGCCTGAATATTACCCTGTCCAATGTGCCGGATGGATTTGATCTGCAGCTTTACAACAACGAATCCGATGGTTATGTGACTGGTTCCTTTACCGCTGGGGACGAGAATATCAGCGTAGAAATTGATTCAACAGGATTCTACTACATCATTGTGGGTTCTTTGGAAGGTACTTATAATTGTTCGCCATATATCCTTTCGGTGGATTGGGCAGCGGATCTTTTTCTGGAAGTGAATACCCCTTCCAGGGAAGTGGGATCAGCACCGGGTACAATCACCTTTGATGTATCCTCAAACGCAAACTGGTCAGTCAGTGAAGATGCTTCCTGGTTATCGGTCGACAAAACAAGTTCCGAGTTAATGACTGTAACCTTTGATGAAAATGTGACCACTGAAAACCGTTCGGCTATTGTTACCCTTTCGGCCGATGGTGTACCATCCAAAAATGTAACTGTTACTCAGGCAGGGATTATCTGCAGTCTCATTGTAACCCCGGAGATACGGATTATCGGCTCCGGAGCAGGAACTACAAATGTTGCAGTTACTTCTAATGTCACCTGGAGTGTGAATGAGAGTGCCGAATGGCTGTCAGCCAGTGCGGACGGAAATACCATATCGATAGCTTATGATGCCAATGAATCCATTGAATCGCGAAGTACGGTAATTACTGTTACCGGAGATGCATGTGCCGATACAGCGATCGTGGAACAGAATGGGGTACAGCCACTATTTGAGGTTAGCACGGATCCCATCCAACTGGGTGCTGAAAAGGGAGCAATGGCCACATTCCAGATCACATCGAATGTGGACTGGAGCATTGATAAAAGCAGATCCTGGCTGGAAGTGGATCCAGCAACTGGTACGGGTATTGCACAGGTGAGAGTGGACGCTTTACAATCCAATAGTACCGGTGCTACACGTTCCGATACCCTTCTTGTCACCGGGTATGGTACTACCTATCTGGTAGTGGTCACTCAGGATTATATTACATCCATACAGGAAAGAACAGATCCCGGCCTCCATCTCTACCCCAATCCAACATTCGGCCAGTTAAACATCGAAACAGGTACTTCTGACTTGAAGAATATCCAGATTACCACAATGAACGGTCAAAACATATTCTCTGATGAATTGAAAGGGAATACCTTTCAGCTCGACCTCTCCTCCTTCCAGAAAGGAGTCTACTTCATTACCATCAGGTCAAAAGACTTTGTAAGCAAAAGGTTGATAATCAAGCTGTGATTATGACTAATGAATTGAAGAGTAATTCCGCTACCCCGACTAGTTCAAAGTCCAATCGACTTGATATCAGTTGATTGGGTATTTTATATGTAAAATCTTCCTCCAAGATTCCTCCAGTTTTAACGGCCCAAAGAATCGGGAAGCTTATGCACCGCTTCAAAAAGTTCATTGCCGATCAGCTGTTCAAATACTCCTGGTATGTCTCTCCTTTACTAATGATACGACCGGTAGAAAATAGAAGGCCGTATTTTCAGTATTAGTTTAATGGAATACCTATTTTAGCAGTTTCAAAGAATCTTTACTCAGTTACCCATAGTAATGAATATGAAACGATTATTCAACACAGGAACCAGCGAGGGGGCTTTTGATCTGGTTATCCTTATCCTCCGGGTTTCAGTCGGCATCAGTATGCTCACTCATGGCTGGCCTAAACTGAACAAGCTTCTGGGAGGCGGGGATATCTCCTTTGGCGATCCAATCGGACTGGGACCCGTTTTCTCTCTGATTCTGACCGTATTTGCCGAGTTCTTTTGTTCCATTTGTATTGCCCTTGGGCTGGGAACCAGGTTGGCGTCCATCCCATTGATTATTACTATGGGGCTGGCTGCTTTCGTTATACACGGGCCCGATCCCTTCCGGAAAAAGGAAATGGCCCTTTTGTACATGGTGATCTATATCGTCCTGCTGGTGGTGGGAAGCCGGAAATACTCACTGGATCGCCTGCTGTACCGCCGATAGACAGTGTACCATGGGCACAGAGTGTCGAGTAACCTAACTACCCCGACAAATAGAAAAAAGCCATCACAACTACTTATTCAATGCTTTCATTCTCATTAATGCTTCTACATAATAGTAGTCTGCATAGTTCAGTGGAACATCAATCTCATTGTTGTGGGGAATACTTCCCACAGAGTGTTTTAAAACGAAATGCCTGTTAGTTCCTTTTTTCGCAAGGTATTCCTCAGATGAAAGACTTTTAATAATTTCTTTGGCATAATCCAGGTAATCAACCTCGGCGTATCCGCTCAGTTCAATCATTGCAGAAGCAGTGATAGCTGCCGCCGAAGCATCTCGAGGTTCATTGGGAACCTTATCCGCATTGTAATCCCAGTAAGGAACCTTATCCTCAGGGATCAGAGGAGAATTCATGATATACCGGGCAATACGTTCTGCCTGACGCAAATACACTTCATCTTTTGTATAGCGGTAACACACAACAAAGCCATACAACCCCCAGGCCTGGCCACGTGCCCAGCTCGATTCGTGGGCAAAGCCCTGTGCCGTATGTCTATTTCTTACCTTTCCCGTTTCTGGTTCATAATCAATTACATGATACGAACTATAGTCATCTCGGAAATGATTTTTCATGGTGGCGCGAGCATGTTCAACAGCAATTTTCAGGTACTTTTTATCGCCAGTTAATTCACTCACATTGAACAGTAATTCCAAGTTCATCATATTGTCGATGATCACCGGATACTTCCAACCACGCTCTGCCTGCCAACCCTTGTCAACATTCCAGGACATGATACACCCAACATTGGGATTATACCGGCGAATTAATGAGTTTGCTGCATCAATAAGGAACTGTTTTGATTTATGATCCCTATTTATTCGAAATCCATTTCCATAGGAGCAATTAAACACAAAGCCAAGATCATGATACAGGGTAAGAAAACGATGATCGTCAAACAAACTTTGAAACTTTTTTGCCGCCTCCTCCCATTTTTTATCTTTTGTGTGCTCATACATGTACCAGCAGGTACCAGAGAAAAAGCCTTCGGTCCAGTCAAAACCGGTGTTTGTCCAGTGTATTTCTCCATCTTGCCCAATGGTGCGTGGAATTCGATTTGTCCGGTTTGCATCTTCCAATAGTAAATTGAGTTGTTCCTCTGCCAATCGGAGTTTTGCATCGTACGTATTACTTTGCTGTGCTGATGTATTAATAATCGGGAGAGTCAACACAAACAAAAGAATAGAAATAGACAATCTCATAGTAGTATTTCATTAGATAGTTAGGTTACTAATAGATTCTGTTTTTAGATTCCGCAATATGGATTTGAACTATTCACAGTTCCAAAAAACAGGACAACTATTGCAACTGCGGCAACCATACCTGCTACACCCAGAAAAAAATTGAACTTTCTATAACGGATCTCCTTTAGAAACAACATGGTTTCAATTTTTGCAGTTCTGCAATTTAAGACTTATACGGATTAGAATAGTAATGGCCTTGGTTATAAGTAATTATTCTTTTTGCCTGTCCGGTTGTGCCCATTCCAAAGGGGCGTAATATATTCCCCGTTGCTTCCAGATATTCAACAACCGTGGCAGCGCATCCATAAAACCGGTAAAGTTCTTCTGTCCTGCCGGAGTCCAGCCCACCTCAGCATATGCAGCAATCCTGGGGAATACCTGAAAATCCATGTACCCGGATGTGGGGATCCATTCCCCCCACATCTGACAACCCATCCCCAGCACTTTATGATGATGTTTTTTGCTCAGATCAGCCGGTACGGGATCAAAACGGTATGCCCTTTCCAAGGGAATATTATGGTAGGAATAATCCAGGTAGGTTTCGGTATGCAAAGAATTCACAATGTCGAATCCTCCCTCTACCGCGGCATTCACCAGCCGGATATCCCCTTTCCAGAAATGGATCACCGATGTCCCGGCCAGTTTTTCTTTTACTTCTGTATCTTCTGCTGTCTGGTATTCATGCAGGTTGTGCCCCATAATCTCGTTCCACCCCATCATCCTTCTGCCTTTCGACTCCATGTACTGTGAGATCCTGTTGGTGAAATGGATCTGCAGATCCGCAGGCGTTTCCAGTCCATTCTCCTGCATGTATTGCTGTATCGGTTCCGAATTCTTCCAGTGGTCGTACTTTACCTCGTCTCCCCCGATATGGATTACCTTCGATGGGAACAAATCCATGACCTCATCAAGCACGTCAGTCAGAAATCTGTAGACTCTGGGATCAGTAACATTGTACACATCCTTGCCCACTCCAAATACAATGGGGACATCGATGGCCTGCGCGGAGGTTCCCAACCAGGGATATGCAGCAATGGCTGCTGTTGAATGTCCGGGCATTTCAATTTCCGGAACAACGGTAATGTACCGTTCCGCGGCATACTCAACAATCTCCCCGATCTCATCCTGGGAATAAAATCCCTCATGCACTTCTCCCGACTGTATCGGGCTTTTCCACTTTAAAGGCCCAACCTGTGTGGAAGGCCTTTTGGATCCTATTTCGGTAAGCAAGGGGTACTTCTTTATTTCTATGCGCCAACCCTGATCATCCACCAGGTGCCAGTGAAAGACATTCATTTTCAGCCTGGCCATTTCATCCAGGAGTTTGAATACCTGCTCTTTCCCTTTGAAATAGCGTCCTTCGTCCAGCATAAATGCCCGCCAGGGAAAGCGGGGGGCATCATGGATCAGAAGAGACGGAATGGTTCGGGAAGATCCATTACTTGCAGCCAGCTGCCTGAATGTCTGAACACCATAAAACAATCCCTGTGGGGTTAACGATACAATTTTTACCCCCTTTGGACTGATTTCAAGGGTGTATGCTTCTGGTGTCTTGTTTTCAAAAGAGCCGTCCAACAGCAGTTGAAGGGTATTGCTTTCCTCCTGACCGGAAGAGACCTTGGCAGCCACTCCGAGATCCTCCTTAAGAATCTCTATCGTGTAATCGACAAGCCTGAACAGACTTATATTACTGGCATAAACCGCCAGCTCTTCATTTAACTGAAAATGCCCCTGACGCAAGATTATTTCAGCAGGTTGCGGAATCAGGCGAACCATCTTATCCTGGGCTTGAAGGAGAGGGATCGATAAAAAAAGAAATACGGGTAACAGAGATCTGATATGTTTCATGGTGGATCTGTTATGAATGATAATGGATTAATATTCTATTTCTAACTTCAGGATATCACCCGCACGCAACACCTCTTCAAAATGCAGGGAATACTTTCTGGTTGAATCGTACCGGCCGGTTGCACTTACTTGCTGATTGTTTTTACTTAGTGTGACAGAGACTGGACCGGCATGATCAGCGAGCCGGACAGAAAACTGAGTTAATCGTAACCGGCCATACTCCATAACCAACTGGTTTTCCTGGCTGTTTTTTGTCCGTTTCTGGCAGAAACTGCCCCACCCTTCTGCCACAGTAAAAGGTGCCTTGAAATCTTCAGGAGTCAGTTTGGGATCAAATGTCAGATACCCTTTCGGTCCGTGATAATCAAAACCACAAAGGGCTAAAAACACCCCGTAACTTGCCATGGACCGGCTGTAGTGGTCACTGCATTCTATTTCATTATACGGGTTTCGTATCAGCGGATTGTATCTGTCATGAACAACTCTGGCAGTAGCCAACCCCTTTTCCAACAATCCCTCACAGATCATATGTGCAGCTACCTGGTATTCGAATCCGTTCATAGCTTCATCAAAATAGGCCCCGGGACCCAGCCAAACCTCTGAATCAGCTGAACGATCGGCCATTCCCGGAACTGCTGTTTCATCACCATCGCTTTTGGGCCAGGTGCACATGATCGTTCCTGCCTCCCCTTCTGTGGCATATATCCTGGCTCCTTTGATGGGTTTATGCTGCTTTTGATAGAAAAAAGCATCAGGGGCAAAGTTGTATTTCCAGATGGATTCAAGGGCAGATCTGCACTCCTCTTCCGGAACGACCCTTTCCGGAATACCTACCTGCCAGGCAAAACTCTGTCCCAGCACCTGGTCGATGTGACAGCCATCATTGGAATTTATGGCATTTGGATGCTCCGGATCAGGTAAATGGATGAAATACTCCCCGTTATACAATCTTGATACCAGGTTCTGTTTCCCTTTGTGGATCAATCCCTCGCATTCACGGGCAAATGCCTTATCTCCCACTTCAAGGGCCATTTCCCTCCCGGCAGCTAAAGCACCGATATAGAGAGAGCTGATCCAACCCATCGGTCCGTACCATGCGGCATCCAGCGTGTTATGCTGGGCGCCCTCCAACAATCCGTCTTTATCCTTGTCTTCAAGGATCAGGAAACGGACAGACTTCTTTATCTTCTGGTAATGTTTTTTTATGAACGTATTATCCGCAGACATTTTATGTTCACGGTATACCCGCATGACCGTACCGCAATGACCATCCTGGGCAACGGATTTTCCATAAGCGCCCGCAGTTTCATCCCGATGCCCGAAACCGCCGTCCTCTCTGAAGCTATAACCGAAATCCGTCATTTCCCTTAACGTTTTTTCCATCTGTGGAAAAATACGGGCCATTCCCTGGGCATACTGCCAGACATGCTGGCATGTGCCCTGACAACACTCTACTCCCTCCCAACCCCAAACGCGTCCATTATCAAACCATAACATTGTATTGGTCGCCAGACAATTCAGAGAAATAAAACTCCGGTCGAGCAACCAGTACGGCAATGTAGAATCATAATAGGTCTTATTCCATTTCCTGGTAAAACCCGCAAGCCGGTGGAAATCATTACTAACATAATCGGCCACCTGATTGGCTGATCTGAACCAGTTTGCATAGTGCTTCTTCAGAAAGGCAATATCCTCTAATTGAAGAAGTTCTCCGCTTTCAACTTTCTGCTGGTTAAAATGCGGAAAATACCATGAAATAATAAAAGTTACTTCTTTTTCTTCGCCGGCTTCCAGGGAAAAGTCTTCGCCCAAAGCACCTACTAAGTTTTCATCAAATGGTCGTATGGAAGAACCAACAGAAGATCCATCTGAGTCACTGAACGAATCAAATAGAGATTCCGGGGTTATTTTTCCAGGCATATTGAGAGCCGACTTGCTCCGATCCCCGGGCTGATATAAAGAGAGGGCCATTGAACCGTATCCGTGCTGGTCCTTCAATTCATTATGCAGGGGGTCTTTATCCGTAAAGACAATATGATCAACCGCCACACTTCCCCATGATCCCTGGAAATCATCTGCAATCTGGAGCCTGGCCTGCTGACCGATATAATTTCTTACGTCCATAAACCTCTCTTCAAACGTATTGGTATTTCCAGAAGTAATGGATTGCATGATTTGCCCGTTGATGATCAGGTTCAATGCTGTTTTTCCCGGATGGTATCCTCCTGCCATTAAACAGGTGATATAATCGTGTGTAACTGTAAACAATTGGCTTGTTAACGTCCCTATGTAAGCATCCGAGGGTATGATCCGGCCCCATGGATAGGTGGATCTGTTGGAACGGTCTTTTAATTTCCGGGCGTTTGAACTGGAAACAAAATAATCTCCCATCTGGCCTTTCTCATAGAAACCCTCTTCACCTTGTTTTACCGGAGATTTTCCCATGGCTTCCCCTTCTGCCTTCCATCGTTCGTAGCTCCCACTCTCAAAATCCTCAAAAACAACATCCTCTTTGACGGATTTCGTTTTATCAGCAAGAGCTTCGGCCGTACTGAGTATGGTGATGCGGTTTTCATTGCTGACCAGTGTGTTTCTCCTGATCCCCAAGCTTCTGACATCAGAGTAAGGACAGACGGCATTTTCCAGCCAGCTGGCCAGTTCCACTTCGACCCTCTTTTGAGATTTGTTCTTTACCTTATACGAAAGAACTGTCGCCGGTAGGGCAGAATCTTCGGGATTGACTGGAATAAAGGGTGAAAACGCTTCCAATTGAATCTCTACCGGCATATCCTCATCTATATACTTTACTCTGCCAACAGGGTACTCCCCTCGAAATTCAATATCAGTAAATCCTGTCTTATCCAGCTTTCTCGTTAGGGTAGTCCCCTGGTCTTTGATTTGAATGGCAGCTCCCTGGATCACTGGTCTCTTTTCCCTGGTAAATACCTGATCAGGATTGGAGTAATGTCCTCCCAGTGTCATGGATGCAAACCTTTGGCCGT
This sequence comes from uncultured Bacteroides sp., assembly GCA_964622985.1. Classification (GTDB taxonomy): domain Bacteria; phylum Bacteroidota; class Bacteroidia; order Bacteroidales. The sequence goes on from CAZURA010000109.1 coordinate 10,976, forward strand.
GGTCTTTTTCCCTGCCATATTCTGTTTTGAATATGTGCCACAGCCATAATCGACCGTCTCCGCCTAAATAGAGCTGCCCACACGCGATCCCCCCAACCGGCATACCTATGTAATTCAATTGATTTTTACCGGACTTATATACTTCCGGTTCCCCTCTCTCATATAAGGATTTGATCCATTCTGCAGATAGCTTTTTATCTTCAGGGATCAAATGACCCTCGTCAAACTCAAACGGTCCCGCAAAAACCGGCAGGGACGGATAGGCGAACGCTCCTACCCCTAAAAGTGCCGTTTTCATGAATTCTCTTCGTGAGCTGGTGAGGGATACAGGACCACAGCACCCGGTACTGGGATCGCATTTCTGATTGTCTTTCATCTCTTTTATATTAGATAGAACAAGAATATTTTACCTCCATTCCAGCTCAGTGATATACAATCCTTTCTTATCCCAGCCTGTATTGGATATATACCATTCATCATCTGAAACTTGTATTACTTCCGAGGCATGTGTGGGCAGTTCACACACAAAATTCTCAATGGGGAAGTGATCTGGTGTTGCTGACCAGTAGACATGCGTTTGGTTATACTCTGTCATGGCCCGGCAGATAAACAGGTAAAAGAGGCCATTCTTTTTCACGACAAATGGCGATTCAGCATCTCCACCCCAATCGCATTCATAAGCTTGGGTATGTACTATGTTGGGACCACTCCAGTGCTTCAGATCAGGGCTGGTACGGACCGCCACACAGGAACGTAAATCTACCTCATCAAAGGTTCGTGTATAATAGTAATAGTATAAATCCCCTTCCTTCAGAATATATGAATCACGTGCATGTCCCGGGTCACTAAAGAGAGGATTCAGGGCATGTCTTTCCCAATGGAACATATCCTTTGATTCGGCACGACAAAGTTGCCCCCAGCTCGCATAATTGGGGGCATTTTCCTGCCGGTTGCCTATATTGTAAAACATGTACCAGGTATCCACTCCGGCTTCATGAAACACATGGGGCGCCCATAATACACGCTCAACACCCGGTTTTGTGGTTAGCGCATAGTCATGATCCACCCATTTAGCCTGGTTAAAGGAATCTGCAGATATATGGAAGAACTTTGTTTCTCCGGTCCATGGACTGATAGGTTTATGTCCGATAATCCCGTACGCATGCCACTTTCCTCCAGCTCCTTTGGAAAAACAGTGATCGTTAGTGTACCAGGTTGTATCAATATGGGAGCGTGTATCGTTGGGATTAAATACATGTACCCATTGACCAACTATGGTTGGAATTTCTATTCTGGCATGCTCCTTGATCCATGCCTCTTTTTTGCTGTTAAAGCTTACCAGTAAAAGAGCCGGGACCACTATGATCCAATGTACCTTGTTCATTTTACAAATCTACTCCTTGTTTATTTCTTTGGTTTTTGCAAACAGATTATCTCCGCTTTCAAACGGACCGATCCAATAGGCATATTTGTAACTTTTAGCGGGGATCATGTACTCCGGATGGACCGGTGCACCCCAGCTCGTATCACCCCCCAGCCCCATTTGCTTCAAATCGACCATCAGCGATAGGGTACCGTCTGGTTTGATTTCGGAACCATGTTTTCGCATTTCTTTAAAAGGTACATGATAGAGCTTTGTGTAGTCGAAGGGTAAAGCATTTGCATTCAGGGGCTTCTCTCCGGCAACTACAAAACCGCCACCTTCGGGATGATGCAAAGCGAGCCAGCGGACACCTGTTTTATTACCGGTCTCCTGTGGACGGACATATGGGTGATACTGTTCCCACAGAGTTCCCCGGAAATGCCCGATTAAGGCTGATGTATTACGGTCCGCATAGCTCTCATGCGGACCCCGGCCAAACCATTCCACATCAGAATATTCCATGGGAAGATGAAATCTCATTCCCATTCGAGGCAGGTGGGATTGGTTCCCGTACAATGGGATATATTGCCCCTCAATCCTTATCCACCCATTGCTTTTCACTTTATAGTTCAGTTGATAGGTTCCCAATGAGTCGGGAAGGCTGAATGTAGTGAGTATCCCGGTTTCTGTTTTACTGGTTGTGTCTATATTGAATGAGATCAGTTTTCTGTTATTGCCGGCATACTTCCATTTGGCAGATTTTATATTGAGCCCGTTGCCAATATCGTTATCCGTCATGGCCCTCCAGAAGAAGGGTTTCGGCCCTGATTTGATTAACGTACGCCCCTTGTAACTATATTTTTCCAACACTCCGCTTTCTTTACTGAACCTGATCATCCCATTCTCAATCTGGATATTAATACCGTCATTATCCTCAGTCTGAACTATGGGCGAGGATTCGGCACCATGTTTTGATATCGGCAAGTACCAGGGGAGTTTAAACTGCTCCCAGGCAATCAGATGCCCTTCAGGAACAAGGTTCTCGGATGTTCTACGAAAGGCCTCGATTTGAAGAAAGTATTCAGCTCCTTCTTTTAATCCGGGCTGCTGAAAACCAAGGTCTATCCGCTTTGTTTCTCCGGGAGAAATATCAAGAGAGGGAAGGGTGTCTGATAAAACAGTAATGCCATCTGATATAATACTCCATATGAACTGAAACTCTTTTAGCGACTTAAAATCGTGATGGTTTGTAATGGACAATTGGTTTGCAGAGAGTGGAATATTCTCAATCTTTACAGGCTGATACACTTTCTTAACTTCCCATATATGGGGATTCAGGCTTCGATCGGCAGCCACAAGACCATTGGCGCAAAAATTGGAATCGTTAGCGACTCTGAAGACTCCCATATCGCCCCCATACGCCCAGATGGTATCTCCGGTGTCGGTCACTTTCAGAAAAGTCTGGTCGACCCAGTCCCAGATAAACCCGCCCTGGAACTGATCGTACCGTTCTACCAAATCCCAGTAGTCACTCAGGTTACCAACGCTGTTCCCCATGGCATGGGCATATTCGCAAAGAATGATCGGACGTTCGGGTGATTTCTCCAGGTATTTGTGAATCTTGTGAAAACGGGCATACATGGGGCAAAAAATATCCGTATTCCAGTCTTCACCTGCATCCTCACTCTGAACGGGACGTGTATGATCCCGTTGTTTTATCCATCTGTAGGTGCTTTCAAAGTTTCGCCCTTTCCCGGTCTCATTTCCCAGTGACCAGATAATTACTGAAGGATGGTTCTTTTCCCTTTCCACCATGGCAACGGTTCGCATCATAAATGCCTTCTCCCAATGAGGTTTATCCGCTAACGTCATTTCGGGATTGTACGGGTCGCTGCCGTGTGCTTCAATATTGGCCTCGTCAATTAAATAAAGTCCATGTGTATCGCACAACTCATACCAACGCTCCTGATTGGGATAGTGTGAACATCGAACTGCATTGATATTGAACTGCTTCATTAACTGAATGTCCTTTATCATCGACTCTTCGGAGATGGAACGTCCGGTAACCGGATCGTGTTCGTGGCGGTTTACCCCTCTTAAGGTTACCGGTCTGCCATTAACATGCAGCAGCCCGTACTTAATCTCTACACTCCTGAATCCTATGTGCCTGACAATGGATTCTTCAGTCTTTCCTTTCCTGTTTTTCAGGCTGATGATTAGGGTATAGAGTTCAGGGGTTTCGGCGGTCCATTTTCGTATCGATGGAATTTCTTCTGAAAAATGTACCACACTGTGTTCAGAAAGGTGAACCTTTTTCGCACCTGAGGCAACCTGCTTCCCATGTATAGATTCCTTTATTTTATACTCAATTATATAGTCTTCTGTTCTGTCATTGTGATTTAACAACTCCACCTCGAGATTCAGTATCCCATGGATATAGGTTGCATCCAGTCCGGCACGGACAAAGAGATCGCGTATGCAAACAGCAGGACGATTATACAGGTATACCTCTCTTTCGAAACCGCTTATCTTCCAATAATCCTGACCTTCAAGATAGCTTCCGTCGCTGAACCGGTACACCTCAACTGCAAGTTGGTTTTCTCCGGCATTTACGTACTTTGTGATATTAAACTCAGCAGGGGTTTTGCTCCCTTTCGAATATCCTACCTTCTCACCATTAACCCACACATAAAAGAAAGACCGGACTCCGCCGAAGTGTAAATAGATCTCCCTGCCCATCCAGCGTTTCGGGATCGAAAAGGTTCTTTTGTATGAGCCCACAGGATTATAATCATGCGGAATGTGAGGCTCATTATTGGGGAACGGGTAGGATACATCGGTATAAACCGGAACACCATACCCTTGCAATTCCCAACTCCCGGGCACGATTATTTCATCCCATTTCTCTGTGTTGAAATCATTCTTATAAAAATCTAAAAAACGGTCGGCAGGTTTTCTCACCCAGTTGAATTTCCAGGTTCCATTGAGAGAGAGATAATTTGTGGCTTGTTCTTTTCTCAGTGTCAGTGCATTTTGTTCACTCTGAAAAGCAAAAAAACTAGCGCGGGGAGGTTCTTTGTTTAAGCCAACAGCTTGCGGGTTTTCCCAGTCGGGAGGTTGTTGAGCACATAAATGATGACCAAATAATAAGGCCGAAAGTAAGCTGATAATGAATGTAGTGTTCATGTATGAAGTTCTCAATTATCTGTTCAAAGTATCACCAACATTAATGTTAATGAAAAAGGAACTATCAATGTAAGTACAATTCCGCTAAACTGAGAAATAGTTCCCATCCTTTTTAACGACCCTGATTCTTGAATGGATCCGGATGTGTACATCCCAGAGATTTCCGGATCTTATGTATTACTTTATACAGCAGGTGAATACAAAATGCACTATATTTAGTAGTTATAGGACAAAAGGAGAACTATGGCTCATCGCACCCTTAAGTCCGGTTATTCAGATTTGTCTGACAGACTGAATCGGTTTCCCCAGGGGGCTCCCCCTTCTGAGCTGCTGTTTTCAATTCTAAAAATACTCTTCAGTGAGAAAGAGGCTGAACTTGTTTCATACCTGCCAATAAAACCCTTCACAGCTAAAAAAGCAAGCGGGATCTGGAAGATGAGTCTTTCTGATACCCACAAGACTCTGGATACATTGGCAGGCCGCGCTATCCTGGTTGATATCGAGCAGAATGGAGAGACCGTTTACTCGTTACCACCTCCTATGGCAGGCTTTTTTGAGTTTTCGATGATGCGTGTGCGGGGTGATATTGAACAGAAAGTACTGAGCGAATTGTTTTATGAATACTTAAATGTTGAGGAAGATTTTATCCGGGAATTGTTTACCAGGGGTGAAACTCAACTTGGGCGCACCTTTGTTCACGAACCGGCGCTTTCTGATCAGGATGCACTTTTTGTGCTGGATTATGAACGGGCAACTGAAGTCATAAAAACGGCCACACATCGCGGTGTGGGTATCTGTTACTGTCGTCATAAAATGCTTCATATGGACCGGGCTTGTACTGCTCCACAGGAAATATGCATGACTTTCAATACTACCGCAGCATCACTAATCAGACACGGGAATGCACGAAATGTAGAAGTGCAAGAGTGTCTCGATTTGTTGCAAGAGGCCTATGCACATAACCTGGTCCAGTTTGGTGAAAATGTTAGAACGCGTGTAAACTTCATTTGCAACTGTTGCGGATGTTGTTGTGAGGCCATGATTGCCGCTCGTCGGTTTGCAATTCTAAATCCGGTCCACACGACCAACTTCCTGCCTCATATCAATGAAGAGAATTGTAATGGATGTGGAAAGTGCGTAAATGCATGTCCGGTTGAAGCCATGACACTGGTTTCCGTTAATGATCCGGCTAAACCCAAAATGAAAAAGGCCAGGTTGAATGAAGACCTTTGCCTGGGTTGTGGTGTTTGCGTTCGTACCTGTTCAACGGAAGGGGTTCATCTAAAGACCAGATCGGCTAGAGTTATAACTCCCCTGGATGGAACACACAGGGTAGTGATGATGGCCATTGAACGAGGTAAACTGCAAAACCTGATTTTTGATAATCATGTGTTATGGAGTCATCGAGCCCTGGCCGGAGTGCTGGGTGTTATTCTGAAACTTCCTCCAATCAAACAAGTACTAGCCAGCCGGCAGATAAAATCCCGTTATCTGGAAACCCTGATTAGCCGCCGATAATCCCGGATTAATCCTTGAGACAAAACCGGGACTCAGGTTTATTTGTTAACAGGTCCAAAATAGCTATCCAACCAGTTCAGCGATTCTTTGATCAGATCATTTCTTGGTATGTAATGAGGTGTATCATAGATCTTCAGGGTTTTATCCTCTTCCGCAGTACCCAAAAGTTCAAACATGGGCTGAACATTGGTTCCCAGTGGAAATATAAAATCATATCTTCCATTTATCATGAGAACCGGGGTTTCAACTCTTGATACGTAATTAATTTCGTCAACTTCAGAATATCTTCTGTATCCCCCAAGCCCACCAGAAGCCAGGAGTCCCAATTTTATGCGTCTTTCAACTGCCAATATGATTGCACCTAACCTTGCTCCCATGCTGGTTCCATAGTAGCCAAGCCTGCTTGTATCGATATCCGGACGGGTTTCTAAAAAGTCAATCGATCTGCTAATATCTTTCACCTGTTTACTTAGCATTTCATTATATGCGTAACTTCTGGGAATTAAAGGTCGTTCCACATTTCGTTCATATGTGCCTTTATAGATAGGAAATAAAACGGCCCTTCCGTTTTTTATTATAAAATCAAACTCACTAAACATACGATCATCAGCGCTTTTATAAACCGGTAGTTCTTCCGCACCTGCATGTGGAAAATAGATCACTGTCTGGAAAGGAGGAGAAACACCTTTTGGAAGGTATAAATACGCAGTTATTCTTTCGTTTTCATAGGCAGCATCATAGGTTACTTTTTCTTCTATCCACTCTTTGGCAGTTTCCTTTCTCTCTTCGATTTCAGTGTTCAATTCTGTTTTGTCATAGAGAAATTGCTTCTTATAGATTTGAAATTCTACTTCTGGAACGGGCTCTTCATGATTATAATCCCTTGAATCAGACATTATCACCGGGTGGAAAATCTCTTCAGGTATGTGATCTTTATCCAGGTATGTAACACATCGAAATCCATTCTCAATGGAACGATCCATCGCCGGAAGCTGGCTCATATCAGTAAATAGATAGTTCGCATCTTTCCACGACCCTCCCCGAACGATCCGGCCAATCCCGGTTTCGTTCATACACCATTCCCGGACATTTCCAGCCAGGTCATAAGTACCAAAACAATTTAATCCGGGATTATTCCCCACGGGTTCAGGGCTTTTCCCGACCAGATTACTCAATGGAAATAGTGTTGGTGCAAAATGCCAGAAATAAGAAAAGATATCAAGACCCGCAGCACTCTGCCAGTGACCACTGGCTGGCAGATTTTTCCCTGCATATTCGGCATAAGCTGTAGCTTCAAACCAGCTGACACCGGTTACAGGATAATCATCCTGACCTTCAGGAAAATCACCTGCCACCCAGGTAGCCGGTCCGGGTCTTCCGGTAGCATCTTTAAAATGTTCCATGACTTGATCCCAGGATGTTTCATTCATCTTTAAAACATCTTGCCAATAATCAGGATTCTGGTATCCGCCATCATCCATGAATTTTTTGAATTGTTTGTTGGTGACTTCATATTTATCAATGAAAAATCCATGTTTCTTTGAGAAGAAATCACCCGCTGTTTCACCTCCAACTCCTTCCACATATACCATGCCCGGAGGAATTTCCCCGTGCTTATGAAGTGTTCTGTATATGGTATCCAAATCATACTTTGGTGTAGGCATAGCCTTCGGAGAAGGCATGGCGGCCAGTACACTTTCATATCCGGGCTTTTCAAATCTCCACCTGAAAAATGCTATGGGCATCCTGATGCTTTCGAGGGGAGTCTTTCCCAGTAATTGCCATTCTTTACCTGTGTCGTTGTATTCTTTTATGTAAACATCAGCACCTGGCGGATCTGAGAGAATTGTTAATCTACAGGTAATCTGTTCGGTTAATGTGAATAGCGTTGAATCATCAGGTATATATTTCTCTGCAATCTGTACAAGTTTCAAAGCCTCAATGGTGTTCAATTCGTTTTTCAACAGTTCAATTTCCGGTAATAATTCTTCTTTTACCCAACTGATTTTATTCTGCCTGTGAATGTATCTTGCGCCCGATATAATTAGCAGTACAAGCACAACTGTTCCCGGAATGGAAAACCATGGTTTTTTCCTCAACACTCGAAATATCCTCTGCGATTTCTTATCTGCAGATGTTTCGGCCACCTCCTTTGCTTGCTCAACCTTTTCCCTGCTGAGATACCACGCTAAGAAAACGGCAATTGGCAAGCCCGCCAGCAATACAATAGATAACACATCCCTGACGCTTTCATTCAAACCGTAATTATTTATGATATAATCAGTTATTTCCAGTGCTATCCATCCCCCGCTCACATAGATCAGGAATGCCTGAATCAGCGGACTTGAGATAGCTCTCTTAATCAAGTTCTTCCGTGCCATTTGTAACTCATTTCTACTAGT
>CAZURA010000110.1:0-18898 GCA_964622985.1 uncultured Bacteroides sp.
AATGCACTGCTCAGTTTAAATTGGAATAGGGTGCTCAATTACGCTGGAATATGCACTCTTCAGGCACCTTATACTCCGGAACGGTATATGAATGCCATAGAAACGTGCGAGAATGCTTCTATTGAGGTCATTATAATTGACAGCATAACCCATGAGTGGGATGGAACTGGAGGTGTGTTGGATATTCATGGAAATTCTGTCGGTAACTCATTTACAGCCTGGTCAAAAATCACACCCAGGCACAATGCTTTTATTCATAAACTGCTTCAATCTCCCTGCCATTTAATTGCCACGATCCGGACGAAGCAGGATTACGTTCTATCGGAGAAGAATGGGAAGTACGTACCGGAGAAGGTCGGACTCAAGGGTATTACCCGTGATGGACTTGATTACGAATTTACGGTCAACTTCGATATCGACATTAAGCACCAGGCAACCTGTTCAAAAGACAGAACTGGACTTTTCGTTGATCAACCTCCTTTCGTCATTTCAGAACAGACCGGAACCCGGATAAAGGAATGGTGTGAGTCCGGTGTCAGCAACGAGGCGGTGATCAAAAAGATCTACGGTGCAGTTACCCTGGATGAACTCCGCTCTCTCTATCAACGTCATCCCGAGTTCCGGAAAAGTTTATCCCCGCACTACTCTAAACGAAAAGCAGAGCTGCTAAATGGCAAAGAAGATTTTATTGCTAACCCAGAAAACTGAAAATCATGGAACTTACTAAAGTCAACAGCTCACCGATTGCTGAAGTTGAATCGGCAAATGATGAAATATCCTCTGACGGCTTCATCGTCTCCAACACTATAAAGATCACCCCGGAGAAGCTGCGGACCAGATCTATTATACCCTCTTTTGCGAAAGACCTTGAATCAACTATATCTCACACCGAGTTTATTGAGGCTGTTGGCTCCATAACTCAGCAAGTGTTCAGCGGGGTGCGAATTCTAAAGCCATGCGTGCGTGTTAGTCATCCGATCAAGGGTCGTGTTCCCGAAGCCATGGGAAAGCCGGTAAACAGGCTGCGTGAGGATGAGAAGACGGTTTATTTCGAACGAATGGCATTTTTGTTGGATCTGCCGGAAATCAAGGAGGAGGTAAATGGAAACACATTGTCGCTCTCCATTGGGGGCGTACGTGCATATAACCAGGAGAATCTCTATGCTCGGAAAGTGGAGGAAAGATTCAAGGTCTTCGTGGGTTTTAAGAATCAGGTCTGTACGAATTTGTGTGTTTCAACTGACGGGGTTTCTCTGGACATCCGGGCAAGGTCTGTGAGTGAGCTGATGGAGAATGTATACAATCTACTTACCAGTTACAATGCAGAGAAGCAGATCGCTTTACTGCGCTCGTTGTCTGGGTATGCAATCGCTGAGAGTCAATTCGCCAAGATGATCGGTCGAGCAAGGATGTACCAGTTCTTACCAGGAAAGACAAAGAAGGAGATTCCTGAACTTCATCTGAGTGACACGCAGATTACAACTGTGGCTCGTGACTACTATAAGGACGAGTCCTTCTGCCGGAACGGAGATGGTGGCATTGATCTATGGAGACTGTATAACCTGTTCACCGGAGCTGTGAAGAGCTCATACATCGATACCTACCTGGATCGCAACGTGGGTTCTACCGAGTTTATCACCATGATGGCGGAGAGCCTCCGGAACAAGAGTGATTTCTGGTACCTGAGTTAATCATACTAAAAACACATATCATATGGAAACACAAGAGAAAATAGATAAGAAGGAGCTTGTGGAACGGTTGTCCGACTTCAAGTCCTCAGAGCAAACATACTTGCACAGGATCTCCGCCAACTGGAAGCTCCGACTCAGCGAGGGTTGCTTCTTTGTTCGTGAGGCTGCAGACGCTTACTGGCTGTTTGACCTGATCCTCTCCTACCAATCTTCATCAGCGTTGATCAAGGTGACTATGCAAAGCTGGAGTGTGAGGAGGTTACGAAGAGGACAGGTGCAGGTTGTCTGCCAGGATCGGCATGGGGATATCCTGATTGCGAAGGTGGTGAAGAGGAAGCTTGTGCTGGATGATCTGACGGTAATTGTCGCCAACAACCACACCTGGCTGAAATCGGAGTATGCCAATGGATAACCGGGAGTACATCCGGGAGCTGTTCAAGGTAGTGAGTATCGACAGCATCCTTGTGGTGAACCGGAAGGGAAGGCTGCGAAGGATCTACTGTCCGTTCAGGGTGATCGTTGTTGTCCCCGTAGGGAAGCTGGAGGAAGGGATGATTGTGCTGGTGGAGGCAATCAAGATGACCGAGGATCTTCGAAATGTTTTTGTGGTGGAGGGGAAGGCTTATTACTTAGTTCACTTCCAAATTCTGTTGATTGAGTGATCTGAAATGGTGAAAAAACAAAAGCTCCTCGCGATGTGCGGGGAGCTCCTGGTGAACAATTTTGTGAACAGAAAAAATACAATTGCTTGTATTTCAAGAAATTAGGCTCCCCAGGTAGGACTTGAACCTACGACCTACGGATTAACAGTCCGCCGCTCTAACCAACTGAGCTACTGAGGAATTTTCCAGTCTCTAAAACTGGGCTTAAAATAGCGACGCAAAAATAATCTGTTTTCGTCAATAAAACAATACATTTCACAAAAAACCTTCCCGAATATAAATATGTGATGAATATCAACTAGTTGAATAATTATATATTTGCATTTAAACCTACATCGACATGGCAAAAGTACTTGGAATGGGGAATGCGCTGGTGGACATTATCACCCGGATTGAAAATGACGATGTCCTGAAAGGATTTGGACTTCCCAAAGGGAGCATGACCCTGGTTGACCTGGATACTTCAAATTATATCCATGCAGAAACTGCCGGATTACCCAAGTCTAAAGCTTCCGGAGGCTCTGCTGCCAATACCATTCATGGCCTGGCCCACCTGGGCATTGAAACGGGTTTTGTGGGGACTGTGGGTGATGACGATTTAGGCCGCTTCTTTAAAAAGGATATGACAGTGAGTAATATCAAGCCTATCCTGTTCAGGACCATGAATGAAACAGGAAGAGCCATAGCGTTGATCTCGTCTGATTCAGAAAGAACTTTTGCTACATATTTAGGTGCAGCCGTTGATCTCTCATCGGATGATATAACACACGACATTTTTGAAGGATACGATTACTTCTATGTGGAGGGATACCTGGTTCAGGACCAGGAAATGTTTGAAAAATCGTTACGCCTGGCCACCAATGCTGGTTTGAAGGTTTGCCTCGACCTGGCCAGCTATAATGTGGTGGAGGAAAACATTGAATTTTTCGAAACTATGATCGCCAAGTATGTGGATATTCTATTTGGCAATGAAGAGGAGATAAGGTCGATTAGCAAAAAAAAACCTGAGGATGGAGCCATGGAGATTCGAAAGATGGTAGAAACGGTAGTTATAAAAATGGGGGCACAGGGTTCATTTTGCATCAGTGGGGATGAAGTGATTCGTGTAGGAGTCAGACCCTCAAAAGCCATCGATACCACAGGAGCAGGAGATCTTTACGCTGCGGGTTTTCTCTACGGGCATTCAAAGGGTCTCAGTCACGAAATCTGTGGTAAGATGGGTTCCATCTTGGCGGGCAGGGTCATTGAAGTGATTGGTGCCAAGATGGATGAATCTCACTGGGAAAACTTAAGAAGAGAGATTCAATTATTGGAAAGTTAAGCATCCCCGTTTACTCTGACCAGATATCCTCCGAATTTCCGGATATTGATAACCCTGTTTCCTTCAAATATGAGGTATTGACCTTTAATCCCTGTGAGGATCCCTGACACCAGAGGCTCTTTATCAAGGTTCAGGCTTTTGATTTTCTCCGGGTAGCTGGAAACCGGATAAGTGAATCTCCAAACACGATCATCTACTGTTAAATAGGGCTTCATTTCGTCGGGCACTAACAGACTTATTCTCTCCTTCTCCTTCACCAGATCCACTTCCCCCGAACCAGATCCTGACAACATCTTTCTCCAGTTGGTTTTGTCGTTCAAATGGAATTTCATGGCCACTTCCAGTAGTCCGGCGCTATACCTGTTGGGCGCTCTGGCCAATTCTATGGCCTCAATAGCTCCCTGATCAATCCATCGTGTAGGCACTTGTGTATTTCGTGTGACTCCCACTTTCAAACCACTGGTGTAGGATAGGTAGACTACGTGCTCGATCAGGCAATGCTGCTGAGCATATTGCATATCCCTGGCTATTCCATCCTGGGCACGACACAGTTCAGGCCTAAGTACACACTCTTCGGTTTCCGGAGCTGAAGTAAAGCAGGGGTAACAATAGCCCTGAGCAAAGGATGTTTTGGTCTCTCTCCCGCATCTGATACAGTGGATCTTTCCCAGGAATTCCATGCTAAACTCACTCCCGATCAGACTATTCATATCTACTTTAAGCTCTCCTACCGGTAAACTATATTGGATGACTTCTCCGTAGGTAGAAGCCATTTTTCTGATATTACCGCTAATATTCATGGAAGACAATATACAAAATAATGGCTTTTTAATTTTTTTTACTACTATGTATTGCATGGTATTATTTTTTTTATATATCTTTGTATTGGAATATTGCTTGCATAAACACCTATTAGTTAAAACATAGTAATAAAATAGATGCCCTATGAATATAGAGAACGTTAAAGCACAGATGCGTAAAGGTATTCTGGAGTACTGTATCTTGTCGATACTGGCTAAGAAGGACCTGTATACCTCTGACATTATCAATGCTTTAAAGGAAAACGATCTGATCGTCGTTGAAGGCACCTTATATCCACTGTTAACCAGGCAAAAGAATGCAGGGTTATTGAATTACAGGTGGGAAGAGAGTACCCAGGGGCCACCCAGAAAGTATTACTCCCTGACTGAGATTGGCAGAGCCTACCTGAAAGAGATGGATGATTCCTGGTCTGCTCTGATCAATTCGGTAAAATCAATCAAGAACTATAAATAAAGCCATATACCATGAAGAAGACAATCAAAATAAATTTAAGCGGAATCATCTTCAACATCGATGACGACGCATATGAAAAGCTCAAAACGTACCTGGACACTATCAGCAGGCACTTCTCTAATAAACAGGAAAGTAAAGAGATTATTGATGATATTGAATCCAGGATAGCAGAACTGTTTCAGGAAAGAGTCTCAGCAGAGAACCAGGTAATTACACTGGATATCGTCAATGAAGTCATCAATATTATGGGCAATCCTCAGGATATTGCTGACTCGGGTGAAGAGTCTGATGATCGAAGCACTTTTCATGAATCTTACTCACGTAGCAGGCGTTTATACCGTGATCCGGAAAATTCAGTGATCGGAGGCGTTTGTGGTGGATTGGGAGCCTATTTTGCGGTTGACCCAGTCATCTTCAGGTTACTCTTTGTAATCTTCTTTTTTGCAGGAGGTGCCTCCATACTGGTTTATATAATACTCTGGATCGTATTGCCTAAAGCAGAGACAGCCGCACAAAAGCTTGAGATGCGTGGAGAACAGGTAAATGTTTCCAACCTGGAAAAAAAAATTCGTGAAGAGTACGATTATGTAAAAGATAACGTCAAGGAAAACTACTCAAAAGCCAAAGAGAATGTCAAAGAGAATGTTTCAAAAGCCAGACAATCAAACACCTATAGAAAGACAGAAAGGGCTACATCGGATTTTTTCGACGTTTTGGGACAAATACTTCTGGTGTTCGTTAAAGTCATTTTTATCATCATCGGAACCAGCCTGGTAATTGCCGGGATTGGGATTCTTATCGGACTTATCGCCCTTCCATTTGCTGGAATACATATGTTTCCGTTCGAATCGTACAGTTTTTCCCTGGGCGATTTGCTTTTGCCATTTACAGATCCGGTATCAGTAACACTTCTTATCATTGCCATAACCTTCTTGCTCCTTATTCCCATTGCTGCTATGGTCTACGGATTAATAAAACTGATCTTCAACCTGAAAACGCAGAACCGCGGATTGGGGGTAGGTGCTGTTACCCTCTGGATTGTGAGTCTTCTTCTTATCATCGGCATATTTGCTTTTGAGAGCAGAGACTACTCCGATTTTGGCCGAGAAAGTCTTTCGCAAGAGCTTGCTATAGACTCTGACACGCTAATTATCAAGGTGAACGATCACCAGGAGGATTACCTGGACGATGAGTCTGTTCTGAATCTGAGTGACAGGTGGTACTTACTGGAGGACGCTGATGCTTTCTACGGCCGGATCGATCTCGATATCGAACGAGCGCAAGGTGATCAATTCATTGTGGAAATCGATAAGGATTCCAAAGGCCGGTCATGGGAACATGCCAAAGAGAACGCAGCCAACATAGAATACAGTTTCCGTACTCATGGCAATACCCTGGAACTGGATCCTTATTTTTCGGTAAGCCTGGAACATAAGTGGCGATTCCCCAGAGTGGAAACCGTTGTACGTGTACCTGAGGGTAAAGTGGTTATTCTCGATCGGCAGACCAGGGACATTCTGGAAGGTGTTCGTAACGTCGACCACCTTTCCGATTGGAATATGGCTGGAAAGTCCTGGAAAATGACCGAGGAAGGGTTAGAAAAAATTGCAGAATAATTTGAATATTTTGTATATTTGCAACCCGGTTTTCGTAACCACTCCTGACCCGTGGTGTAATTGGCAACACGTCTGATTTTGGTTCAGAAGAGTCCAGGTTCGAGCCCTGGCGGGTCAACAGGAAAATTCAAAGCGCCTTGTCGATATACTGACAGGGCGCTTTTTTTTATTATTATTGTCGCCGTCATGAAGTACGATTTTGATTACCTCATCGTAGGGAGCGGATTTGGAGGTTCAGTTAGTGCCCTGAGACTATCCCAAAAAGGATATAAGGTGCTGGTTGTGGAAAAGGGAAGGTGGTTCAAGGCTATTGATTTTCCAAAATCCAATTGGAACCTGAAGAACTGGTTATGGATGCCAGCTTTCCGTTTCTACGGGATCATGAAAATCAGTATCCTCAGGCATGTTGCCATTTTATCCGGAACGGGTGTGGGTGGTGGCTCCCTGGTATATGCAAATACGTTGCCGATCCCAAAACCTTCTTTCTTTAACTCAGGAAGCTGGACCGGGCTCGCTGACTGGGAATCAGAATTGAATCCCTTTTATCAGCAGGCACTCAATATGTTAGGGGCAACAGAGAATCCGAAATTGTACGATGGTGACATAGCTCTTAAGGAGTTATCTGAAAAGCTTGATCTCAAAGATGGATTCGAACCCACCCATGTGGCTGTATATTTTGGAAAGCCTGAAGTATCCGTCAAAGATCCCTATTTTGGGGGTGAAGGTCCTGACAGGGCAGGATGCAATTTTTGCGGGGCATGCATGACAGGTTGCAGGTACGAGGCAAAAAACACATTGGATAAGAACTATCTCTATTTAGCACAGAAAAAGGGGGCAGAAATAGTTGCAGAACATGAGGTGATTAAGGTAGTGCCTTTAGATGGTCACAAAGGTTCAACAGGTTATAGAATAGTTATACAGACGAGCAATGGTCTTCGAAAAAAGAGAAAAGAGATTACAACTAAAGGTGTTGTCTTTTCCGGAGGGGTAATGGGAACTATAAAGTTGTTATTACAACAAAAAGTGAAGTCACTGCCCAATCTTTCCGATAAACTCGGGGACGACATCCGAACTAATAATGAGACCCTGGTCAGTGTTTCTACCCTTGATAAAAGCATAGATGTGTCCAAAGGCATAGCCATTGGTAGTATTTTGCACACAGACGAAAACAGCCATTTGGAAATTGTCAGATATGCCAAAGGCTCGGGTTTCTGGAAAATCCTTCATCTTCCCTACACTACTGGCAGGTGGCTGAGCACCCGGTTTCTTAAACTGATTTACAGGTTATTTCGATTCTTTTACAGTTATTTTCGGATCTATCTTATCAATGATTGGGCAAAAAGTACAGCTGTATTGCTATTTATGCAAACCATTGATACCACTTTAAAATTCAAGCAGAACTTTGCTGGAAGATTGGTTTCATCAATAAACCAGGGGAAGAA
The DNA here is from genome assembly GCA_964622985.1 of uncultured Bacteroides sp. GTDB lineage: Bacteria > Bacteroidota > Bacteroidia > Bacteroidales. Next base: position 8,008 of record CAZURA010000110.1, read on the forward strand.
ACCAAGCCCCGACATCCCTGAATCCATAGCACTTACCAAAGAATATAGCCAAATAATAAATGGCAAACCCTCCTCATTTGTGTTGGAGGCACTGGGAGGAATCCCATCCACCGCGCACATTCTTGGAGGAGCTGTTATGGGAAGTGATGTATCAACTGGAGTGATCGACAAATACAACAGAGTGTTTGGCTATGATAACATGTTCGTAATTGATGGATCGATGATTTCGGCTAATCCTGGAGTAAATCCTGCACTTTCCATTACGGCTATCGCTGAAAGAGCTATACACAACATCCCTGCAAAAGATACACAATCAGAATTCTCCTGAGCTAGAATCCGCGGAAATTGGTATCTTCATCAAATAGTGGAAATTGGAGCTTATTTCATATTCAAGCTGCCATAGAACTATATGATCAGATTTCCTCTGGCTATGATATGTCTGATAAAGTCCTTATCACTGAAAATATAATACAACAATGAAACAGATCTTCTTTCTAACCATCCTGAGCCTGGCCATTTTAGGATTCGGGCAAACTGAGAATCTTTCCTTACTTACCATTGATCAGATCATGCAGGGCGATGATTTTGTTGGCTATCTGCCTTCCCAGATCGAGTGGGCCGAAAACAATCAATCCATTTACTTCAGCTGGAATCCTGACAGAGACACAATACGTTCCACATACAAAGCAGATATTCAGACAAAAGAGATCAAAAAGCTATCATTTGATGAATTGAAGAAAATGCAAAATGAGGGTGATTATACGAAAGATTTTGCCTGGAAAGTGTATCAAAAGCAGGGAGACATTTTTCTGGTCAACCTCTCCGACCAGAAGGTAAAACAGATAACGAACACTATCGAGAGAGAATCCTATCCCCGTTTTTCTGGTGACGAGTCATCCATCCTATTTCAAAAAGAGAATAATCTGTTTCAGTGGAGCATTGAAGAGGGTACCACCACTCAGCTGACTGATTTCAGAAAGGGCAACAAGCAAAAAGAAGCAAAGAAAGATAAACGAGAAGCATGGCTGGAAGAGGATCAGCTGACCCATTTCGAAATCCTTCAATTGCGAAAGGATGAAGCGGACGCCCGGAAGTACCGCAATGAACAGACCGAGGTGGATCGACCCTATACCGTGTATATGAACAGCAAAATGATGACCGGACTTACCTTCTCAATGGATGTTAAATACGTGGTGTACAGGCTGATGGCCCCCTCAAAAGACAAACGTACTATCGTTCCCAACTATGTGACAGAGTCGGGGTATACAGAAGATATCAATGCCCGATCGAAGGTGGGTGGCGCTGACCAGCGTTATGAATTATGGATCCTGAATCTGGAAGCGGACAGTGTATACAAAGTTGAAACAAAAGATATCGAAGGCATTTTCGATAAGCCTGAATACCTGAAAGAGTACGCGAAGGATACCGAGGACTATTCTGGCACATACGAAGTTCCCAGAAATCTTTTTATAGGAATGCCGTTGTTTTCAGAAGATGGTAAAGCGGTGGTTAACCTGGTTTCGGCAGACCGGAAGGACCGGTGGATTATGGCTCTCGACCTGTCAAATGGTAAGCTATCCCTGCTGGACAGGCAACATGATGATGCATGGATAGGCGGTCCCGGTGTAGGGTTTTACTCCAGGGGAGGAGCCAGTACATTGGATTGGATCGATAACGATCACATTTGGTACCATTCTGAAATGACCGGGTATTCTCACCTGTACGCTACAAATGTGACCACGGGTAAGACCGAAGCGCTGACCAAGGGAAAATATGAAGTATTGAGCGTTCAACTTTCCAGAGATAAGAAGACCTTCTATCTGACCACCAATGAAAAGAGTCCTCATGAACATCATTTCTACCACATGCCTGTCTCTGGTGGTAAAAGGAAACAGATCACTTCGTTGAAAGGGGGACACGAAGTAATGGTTTCGCCGGATGAAAAGCAGTTGGCCATTCGGTACTCCTATGCCAATAAGCCGTGGGAGCTATATGTAATGCCCAATACACCCGGTGCATCGATGGTTCAACTGACAAAGTCCACTTCAGAAGAGTTCAATGAATATCCATGGATGGATCCGGAAATCATTCGCTTTACAGCCAAGGACGGTGAAAAGGTTCCTGCCACCCTGTACAAACCCTCCCCGGAAAAAAAGAACGGAGCGGCAGTTGTTTTTGTACACGGTGCAGGTTATCTGCAAAATGTGCACTACTGGTGGCCCTCATATTACCGTGAGTATATGTTCCATAACCTGCTGGCTGATAACGGATACACCGTTCTGGCCATTGACTTCCGGGCCAGTGCAGGATATGGCAGGGACTGGCGGACGGCCATATACCGTCATATGGGGGGCAAAGATCTGGATGACCAGGTGGACGGAGCAGCTTATCTGGTAGAAAAGCATGGGATCTCCAGGGATAAGATTGGCATTTACGGGGGCTCCTATGGAGGGTTCATTACCCTGATGGCCATGTTCAAAAGCCCGGATACGTTCAACAGTGGTGCTGCACTCAGGTCGGTGACCGACTGGGCTCATTACAATCACTACTATACCTCCAATATCCTGAATACACCTGTAACCGATAGCCTGGCCTATGTACGCAGTTCTCCTATTTACTATGCGGAGGGATTAAAAGGCAATTTGCTGATGCTTCATGGTATGATCGATACCAATGTGCAATTTCAGGATGTGGTAAGGCTGTCTCAGCGGCTCATCGAACTGAAAAAGGAAAACTGGGAATTGGCTGTATTTCCATTAGAAGGACATGGCTTTACAGAATCGTCAAGCTGGTCGGATGAATACCGCAGGATATACAAACTATTCCAGGAAACCCTGCGGTAAACATAGGCTTTCTCATTGCTGTAAAGCAAATCTGATTGGGAATGTAAAACTCACTTTGACGGCTTTATTACGTTGTTTTCCGGGTGTCCATTTTGGTGAAGAGGTAACTACTCTTAGCGCTTCTTTATCTAATGCCGGATCTACACTTCGCACAATTTTTGCATCCACCAGATTGCCATGCGGGTCAATCACAAATTGAACGAAAACACGACCACTCACACCATTATCTAATGCGATCTTAGGATATTTTACGTTCCGTGCAATGTATTTTGTGAATTCTATGTCAGGATTTTCCCCGTTAAATAGTGGCATGTCTTCAACCAAAACAAAAATCTCATCTTCGTTACTAAGGACTTCTTCACTATTCCTAACGTTGATTACATAATCAACCCATGTATTATCCGTTACCTCAACATCAAAAACCACATCTTCCAATTCAACATCATCTGGCATGATATTGATCACTTCCATGATCTTGGGCAATTCAGGTTTCGGCTCTGGTTTCGGTTCTTCCCTTCTGGTGATCTGAATCATCTGCTCTTCAAAAATGATCTCACTAACTGCTTCAAGATCAGTATTAATATTTATTGAACTCGTCCACTCAAAACTGATCAGAATAAGAGATAAGGTGATGATAATTCCTATTATGAAATTTGAAGTACGCTTGACCTCAAGGTTTGCTTGCTTTGATTTTTTCAGGTCCATGGTGGTTGGTTTATTGATTCATGGAAATAGCCTCAATTATAGTGCCAGCCTCATTTTCGAAGTAATTTCATGGAATCATTCAGCGGTTTTCTTACATTTATATGGCTATCAACAATAAATACTATTTCCATGAAACGAGTGTTATTACTTACCGGCCTGAGCTTGCTTTTCTCAGCTCATGAACTGTTTCTTAAAACGGATTCCTATTATTTGAAACCCAACTCATCCAGTGAACTCTATCTATTTAACGGGACGTTTGATGAAAGTGAGAATGTGATCAGCCGTGACAGAATCACCAAAGCAAAGATCATTGGACCGGAATACAATTCCAATCCAGATAAGAGTGCCTATTACGATAATGGTGATGTAACTTATCTCAGATTCAAATCAGGGAGAGAAGGTACATACGTTGCCGGCATCTCCACACTTCCCAATATGATCAAATTGACTGCTGAAGAATTCAAGGAGTATCTGGAGCATGAAGGATTAGCAGATATGATCGCTGAACGCGAAAAGAAAGGGACTGCTCATCTATCTGCCAATGAAAAATACTCTAAACATGTAAAAGCTTTATTGCAGGTGGGGGATAAACCAACCCAACACTTCGCAACTGAACTGGGTTATCCCATTGAGTTTATTCCGCTCAATAACCCTTATGATTTGCAAGAGGGCGATCAGATTTCCTTTCGACTATTATCCAAAGGATCACCACTTTCCAATCAGGTTGTCCATTACAGTTTTCGATCTGAAACACAAAATACCACAGCAGAAGAGAACTCAACCAGAACTGATAATAATGGCGTGCTCACTATTAATCTTAGCGATGCCGGCAAGTGGTATGTGGCCACCATTCATATGGTGGAAAGCGAAGAGGAGGGCATTGATTATGAATCCAACTGGGCAACTCTCACTTTCGAAATAAAGTAAGTTTATCCGGGATTGAAGGTGCTCGCTAATCACGCCGCAAGCAGCGGAGCAAATGCGCTCGCGGGATTCAAGAAATTAAAAATCTTCTCAAAACCATTCCTGGACAGCACATTCATAAATGGTGAGATTTGATCCGTTAGTCTTGATCTTCAGCCACCCAAGTAGATCTCTTCCTTCAGAGGGAATCCTAAATGCAATATATGCACCCTCAGGATCATATAACTCAGTATTAAAATTATAGTGGTAATCATGAGTGGTGAAGTAGGCAAACAGGGTATCGTTTCGCACATATGAGCTATCCGAATCTATCCTGCAGGCGGCTGATGGATTTGTACTCATACTGTAATTCAATCGATTATCATATATGTACCACAAAGATCCTCCCTCACGGAACTCTCCTTCATTATATATCGTATCAGTCCTTTGGAACACACTGATAACATCCATATCTCTAACCCCCAAGACAACATCAGATTCTTCAAATGATTTCAAATGCTCCAACACCCAATTGATTTCCACGCCTTCCCAGGTGTAGATGTATTCCTTCCATTCTGCACTAAAAAATTCCGTGTGTTCCTCGTAATTATAGAAGAAAGAGATTCCTTCCGAGGCGCTTACGATCTGTTCCTTTTTGAAGTTCCGGCAGCCGGTTGGGCCCGAAGTGTATATTGTAAAAAAAATAGACTCATTAGTTATGTTCCTTGGATGAATCTTGATGGAATCCCAGTTTGACTCAAGAGGTGGGTCATACACTTCTACAAGCATACACTCTTCATTTCCTATTACGATGAAATCTTTTTCACTACACGAGTCCTCTCCATTGAATAATCCCCTACAACCTGAACACAATAACAAACTGATCATTAGAAGTTGAACGAGCAAGCTATTAATCCCTGAATATGGTTTCAATTTCGTCAATGCGTACTCTTAAACCGAATTGAACTTACTAACACAAGGTATCACATTTTTTGCTTTACTGGAATTTGATCCATAGCATTCATAACTTCCGGAACCTGCCCTTGGATGGCAAAAGAGTTTGGACATCAGGATGGCACGGCCGAGCTAACTAAAAAGCTCATCTCTGCCATTGAGTCTCTGTAGTCTGAGTGGATTATTTCAACAATTCTATCTCCTGCCCTGGTTTCATTTCTATGGAGATGATCCCTGAGTCTACACTATACTCTGTATTCAGCACCTGAAAATCCTCGGATTCAAATGGATTTTGCAACCTGAACCACCCACCAGTCTCCGATGTAACAGTGACCAATTCAACTTTTCCGTCCTGCCGTTTTGCCGATACCAGGAAAGCACCCTGCGTACGAAGCTGATCAAATTGAGCGTCTTCCCAACTACCTGGTATGGCTGGAAAGAGTTTGACAATACCGGTATGACTCTGGATCAGCATTTCCTGAATGGCTGATGCAAATGCAAAATTGCCTTCCAGGGTAAACGGACGATAAGTCATTGTGGAGTAACCCGCTTTACACTGGTCCCCATTCACATGAAAGGAGTTTTTAAGGCAAAAGCACTCTGCAAATATGCGCAATGCTTCAGCAGCTTTATCTCCCTCAAAGGCACGGGCATACAGGTTCCCCTGCCAACTGAAAGAGTATCCAGTTCAGTAATCGGAGCCTTGCTCTTCCAGGTTCATCAGGGTATTTCGTATGATCTTTTTATCTGCTTCTCCATTTGAAAAGTCAGCAAGTCCCAGAGGGTGATACCCCATTAGGTGGGAAAAATGCCGGTGTGATTCGTCGTATGGGAACCCAGGGGCAAACATAAATCCGGTTTCCGGATCCACGGTCAGCTCCGGCCACTCCTTCAGGATCTCTTTCCACTTCCTGGCCTCCTCATCCCATCCAAGTTCCATGGCCAATTCTGCAGCCTTTTCATAATTCCACCTGATAAGTGCCAGATCGAAGTTAGTAGTCTCAGCGAACCAGGCCTCTCGGGAATTATGATAGATCTCAGGACTGGAGCTCATCTTTAGTCTGCGCTTGCCATCCTCTGATCTCACAGATATCTGATCCAGAAAAACAGCCACCTCTTGTAACCAGGGATAGGCTCTGTTTTCCAGAAAATCCCGATCCATGGAGTAGCGCCAATGGAGATAAAAATGGTGAGAAAGCCAGGCTGAAACTGTTTGTCCCATGGAGTATTGAATCCAACCCCCCATGGGCTCGCCTTCCAGTGTGGTCACTCCCGGGACATTGAGTCCATCCACTCCGAAATAATCTCTGGTATATTTCCTGAATGCGGGACGATATTTCCAGAGCCAATTAAGGAATCCCTCCTCCAGATTCAGGCAGTTTCCTGCATAGGCAGGCCAGTAGCTCAATTGTGTATTCAGGTCGTGGTGGAAATCTCCTTTCCATGGAGGAAGCTTTCCATGATCGGCTGTCCAGACCGATTGCAGGGCAATGGGCGGAGCATCTTTACGCGCTGCTGACCCAAATTTGTACATTTCCAAATAGTACTGCTTTTCCAGCAGGGAATCGGGAATGCTTACTGAAGACTGATTCCAGAAATTCGACCACCAGCTAAAATGCTCATCCAGCGAGCTTTTATAACCAAGCGATAACTCTTCCGAAACCACTTCACTTGCCAGTGGAGTAGCTTCCCAGTGGCTGTTGGCGGCCGATACGGACCAGACCCCGGTAAGTACATCTCTGCTCTTCTCCCATTGCGTATGTATCTGATAGGAAAAATCTCCCCATCCTTTTTGATCGTAAGTAATTGAGTTCTCCCCCTCCTCGATATTCCCCTGCGCATAACCCAACTGATTCAAATCATTTCGTGACTGACTCGTAAATCCCTCATCATGTTCCCGATGATATGCAGGTGACACCAGGGAAATCTGAACCGGATCAGATAAGTTTTCAAATTTATACCACCCCACAGGTTTATCGGCATGCACAAAAGTGGTAAGCTTTATCCCGCCATCCCACTCGACGATACAGCATGCTGTTTCAACTTCTAACTTCACTGAAATTACCTCTCCCAGCGATTCGATGTTAAACTCCAAAGCTCCAGCTGGTATCTTGGAGGGTGCCGCAAGCTTATTATAAGGTACATCAAATGCCTGTTGAACCTTCTCATACCTGTCAGCCTTCCAGTGTTCATATACATCTTCAAACTTCCATGTATCAAAATCTATATTTTCCATGGGGCGCAGGTCCCATAGATCGGCCCGATCCAGAGAAAAACGGAGTTTCCCCTTTTTTTGCCAGACCAGGCTACCCACTATTCCGTTCCCAAGTGGCATGGCTTCATCCCAGGTCGATGCGAGCTCATCAAAGATCAGGTGATGTTCCTTCCATCTCCCTTGATCGATCTCACTCTCGCAGGATGATAAAACAAGAGCTAAAAGTAATACTATTAATCTTCTCATCTTATGCTGTTTATATAGAAATACCTTATCCGGCATGCATGCCCGTTACTGGCAGTATTCTTCTGTTTCGACACCCTGATCCTTAACGTATGTGAGCCCGGGGCCAGGTCTGAAGCCAGTGTATGGTACCAGGGCAGATGCAGGTTCGGGCTCCATTTGGTAAAGAGATCTTTTTTCTCCCATTGATTGTCATCCACGCTGTACTCAATCAATCCTGCATCGGGCCCGGCTGCTACAGCCATTCCAGCAGCAGTACCCTCAAATCTGAATTCCAACACCTTTCCCGGCTCCTCACCGATCAACATCGGCACCTGGGTATAGTTGGTCCGAGTGGCCTTTCCATCCACGGGTTCCCAGCACTTCACATAGGTCCATCCTGCCTCATGAGAGATATCATCCACTTGCAGCAACTCTCCGTTGTCATAGCAAGCCGGATCCAGCTTGTCTGGAGCAGGGTGGATTGTCACTCTTTTCTCCTCAGCAGAAGATTCTGACCATGCTCTTTCCAGAAATGCACTTATGGACCTGTAATAAACACTTTGCCCAAAAGGAGAAGGATGAAGATTGATAAAATCATCTTCCCAAGTGAATTCACCCGCTTCAATGCGATCTGTGACTTCATGGGCCAGGTTGATGGTGGGGATATGGTAGTGTGCTGCCACTCTTTCATGATTCTGAATGACCTGTGGTGTTATTCCTTTCTTATAGGAATCCATCTTATCGGGATCCACAAAATGCATGATCACAATATCACTGGCTGCATTGCTCTCACGGACATGCCTTACGATACCTTCCATGGCCCTTATCTGCTCCTCGGAAGTGCGACCGTTTGTGGCATCGTTTACAGCAGCTTCCTCAAAAAGAAGATCCACCGGACCGTTCTTGAGTACATCGCGCTCCAGGCGAAAGGCACCAGGCGTAGTGCCCATAGAGGGAATCCCTGCAGCAATGAATTCAAATTCGGTATCCGGAAAACGCTCCACCAAGTAATGACAGATCGAATCGCGCCAACCTCCGTTGTAAGTGATAGAGCCTCCCAGAAAGGCCACTCTCCCCCTCTTCTCCCGTTCAAACTTGATCAACGAATTTCGTATTCCCCCTCGCAAGTTGTGGTAGGTTGAGCTGGAGATCATTGATTTGGAAAGTTCCATACCCTGGGGGTAAGTAGAATTCGCGCGTGTACCCAGTTGCATGCCGTTCAATTCCAATGCCTTTTCCCGTTTAGCTTCAATTTCATCGCGTGCTTCTCCAGGATTCTGAAACCATTTGCTATCCACATGCTCCTCCTCCATGATTTGAATGATTTCAGCCACGATGTCCGGGTAATTACTGGCAACATCCCGATCACATCCCACGTCGTTCTGCAGGTTCCATAACTGGATGGGTTCTGCACTACTTTCCCTCATTCCAAACCAAGAACCCAGTCTCACAGCCTGTGCCTGTGGCATATATGTACCGCCTCCCCAATAAAGGAAAGGGTGTTCCTTTTGTTTTTCAGTCTCTCCGGCCAGTAATGGAACAAAACTGATCCCATCGTTTTGGGATGGTTCCACTCCGGCCAGATCACAAACCGTTGCCATAATGTCGTACAAAACAACCTGATGGATTGTAGTTCCGCGTGGTATTCTCTCAGGGCAGTAAGCCATCATGGGTACCCGCATTCCCCCATCGAAAGAACCAAACTTACCCCCCTTCCATGGTCCCTTGTTTCTAAATACCGGATCATCCTCCCATCGCTTTCTGTTGAAATATCCGTAGTGGGAGTATCCATTATCACTGGCAAATAATACAATGCTGTTCTTGTCTATACCAAGCTCCACCGTCAAATCGATCAGCTCTCCCACGTGCCGGTCCAGATGAGTCATCATGGCTGCCCACTCTTTATGTTTCATATCCCATGGTTTGTCTTTAAACTCACCCAGGTCAGGAGTAATACACGGACCATGGGGAAGCTGAGTGGCATAATAGAGAAAAAGCGGCATATTATGGTTCTCTCTGATGAACAGCAGAGCCCTTTGATGAATAAGATCCTGTGAATTCCTGGCCTTATGAGCCTCCCGTATCCCATTGGGTACGAGCTTTCCATCCTCATCATATATATTCAGACCCTCTTCGCTTTTGGTATGAGCATAGCATTTGTCCATATCAAAACCATAATTTCCGGGGATAGCTATCTGTTTACCGTTTTCATACAGATAGTGAGGATAATAGGTATGAGCCCTGAGCTGATCATAAAATCCGAAGGAGTAGTCAAATCCCTGCCGGTCAGGAGTCCCCTCAGTTTCCGGGAGACCGATTCCCCATTTCCCCACAAAACCGGTGGTATACCCCGCCTCCTTCAACATTTCGGCAATGGTGATATCTTCATCAAGTAAATGGTCTTGTCCGCGAACCGAATTATTCAGCCGTATGCGGTTATGGCCCAAATGTTTTCCCTCTATGACCGAACTACGTGAGGGTGCACACTCGGGAGAACCACTGTAAGCCTCACTGAAAAAGAGGCCTTCCTGACATAACTTATCAAGGTTGGGGGTTTTGAACTCCTTTTGACCCAGGCAGCTCATATCGTAATAGCTCATGTCATCCACCAGAATAAGGATGATATTGGGTTTGCTATCTCTCAATTCAGATGATCCCTGACAACCAAATAACATCAGCACTGACAGAAAAAAGACCAAAGCTTTCATAACTTCACACAATTTACTCTATTATTGAACACATTGCTCATCCTCTTTTATCTATCAGTCAAACTACTGATAATACTCATAGAATACAAACTGATTATATGTAGCTTTAGAAAGATCGGGAGGTATGAACAAAATAATTTGATGTGATGAACAGAAAGACGTTTATTAATAACACCCTGGCAGCCTTAACCGGAATTACACTTTTGCCCAAAGTTAAAGCCCATGCCAAGGCACCGATTGGTGATACATCCTCAACTCCGCTAATTATCTCTACCTGGCCTTTTGGAATGAACTACCCCGCCGCAAGCAGCGGAGTATCAAAAGAGGGTTAATTGCTT
>CAZURA010000111.1:0-14792 GCA_964622985.1 uncultured Bacteroides sp.
CCCGCAGCAGTACGGCGAAGGGCACTGCACATTCTGCTTGTGACAACCGGCGTGCCTCGATAACCCATCGCCGTACAAGCTCCCCCAAGAGGGAGAGACCCCGACCTATCTGCCCCCGAAAGGAAGGCACGCAGCCAGAAGCAGTATGTCTGTCCTCGCAAGCTCCGGGAGCCATCCTGCTTGTCGCTACGTGCATACTCGTTTAGCGGCCGCATGCCGTCTGAGTCAATCGTGCCGCCGGAATCGTGGCCCTGTCACCCTTCCACAATCCGGCTGTCCCGTTTGCCGCAGTCGGCATCCCGCCGCAGTGTCCAAGCCACCCGCGCCCCTCCACCCGCCGCACCCCGCGTCAATTGTGCGGGCACGTTCCTGAAGTTTGGCATCTTCTCATCATGCCCGTGGGCGTATCTATTCGGCATCGCTCATGCCACAGCCCTCATATTTGATTTATCGGGGCTCATGCCCGGTCGGCTGCTGAATGCGAGCGGCGATAAATTGCCTGCGGCGGAGAGCATCAGCTCCTGATGGAGCTGCTTAATGAGATCCGAAGAGGTAACACGTAAGTTATTCTTGCGCCTGTACCACTTTGGCGGGCTGATTGATGGCGGCTTGGAATGAAAACCATAGGCTTGTATGCCTGCGAGAAGTAACGCGGCATACGTGGCAATGCACACGGCCGGAGCGGTCGAGACGCTTGACGTACTGCGGACCTGAGCCTGCCCCGCGCCGAAGAGCTGCTTCTCCTCCTTGAAGTTGACCTCGATCCCCCATCTCCAGAAGTAGGCCTGAATCAATTGCTCCACCGGCATGTTGGGATCGGTGCAAACAAGATAAGCAGGCTTGGTGTATAGCCAAGGGCCATTCTTTCGCTTCCTGTAACGTAGCGGAGCAATGACCACGACCTGGACGACAGCTTTCTCACCTGCAATATGCCACTTTGCTTGAGGAATGCGTTTATAGCGGACCTTGGTGTCCTTTGGACCGTTGCAGATGGTGAGGTGCTCCCAGTCAACGGACTTGTCTTTGCGAAGGGCCTCAGGCGTTGGTAACTGCTTTCCGTATGAACGAGGACGCCCGCTCGAGCGTCGCTGCGGCTGCTTGGGAACGCTCCGCAAGTTGATGTCGGTACGCGTTCTTCCGATATAGAGAGTCTTGGGCGGAAGATGTGGCAACAAAGTGGAGTTGGAGTAATCGCCGTCGCCACATACCCAGATCATCCTCCCTGCATGTGGGCCGGAAGCATCGAGATGTTCACGAACTTGTTGAAGCAGTCTGATCGCATGAGCCCCAGGGCTATTGAGTGCTTTGATCTTCTCATAATGATCCAAGTCCTCTTGCGATGCATCTTTCGCTGGCTTTGGCAGCTTGGGAATCATCTCCGTGGCGATCGGGATCATACGTGAGCGTTTTGGGTTGGCCGGATCGGGTACAGCCGCTGACAATTGGATAAAGCGTTGAGACCACATCAGATTGGTGTGAAACGCCGGTCCGAGAGGATCCCGATACCATCCGGCTGAAGCAACCTTTTGGCCCGTCTTTCTAAGATGTGAATCATCCACGCCGATCACCAATGCTGAACCCTCCGGAAGCAGCTCCAGTACGCCATCGAGAATGGGGCTGAACACCGCTGTGCTGTCTACATGTTCGCGATAGAGTCTGTATGCCTTGCTCCAATCCTGTTGTTGCCGTCCCAATGTATTGAGCAGACCGGTTACTGTACGGCGCTCCTTGCAGAGCAGATGGGCCAACATATGCTGAGCCAGTTCGCTTTGGTGCTCTCCTTCGGCCCCCAGTTCGGCCTGCTCTGAAACAATTGCCAGGACGTGATCGCTCAGCGTGCCCTTTTTTTTTCCAGCGGCGAAGGTGGTGCATCGGGACGTTCCAGAACCATGGTGCGCCTGTCGTGGATCTCCCAGCGGACGACTTCGCCCTTGGTCAATCCCATCGCTTCGGCAATGGCGGTAGGAAAGTTTATGTAGTACTGGTCTGCGGTCTTTTTTCTGCTGATGAGCTGAACTTTTGTCGGATACCCCATCTGATACCTCCTGTAATTAGTGGTCTAGCATATGTGCTAGAGCCTAGAATGCGAAAATACGCCGGGATATGCAAGGGGAATTTACAAAGGCGGATTATGATCTAGTTGAATGCCAAACTTCAGGTCCACGCCCGCAAAATCGTCGTGCCATAATCTCAATCAATCGGACTGTAAACCAAACGCCAAAGACACTGTCTGATCCTTCGTATGCACTTCGGATCAGAGAGGAAGGTGTGCGCTTCACGCACCTAGTTTTCAGCCACCCATTGAGCCTTTTCGCCCCTCAAGGGGCGGGCTCGTTGCTTTCGCTCGGCACGCGGCTCGCGCGCGGGGGAGTGCCTGCAAAAGAAGGCAGGGGAAGTTTCCCCTGACCCCTCAATATAGCGCGCGCGATTTCAAGCCGCCGCATCCCAAAGCCATCGGTGATTGCCAAAATCCAACCGTTGTCCGTGCATCCCCACCGTGTTCCCAAGAAGAGCCTCTGTGGCCACTTGATCGTGTCCGCCGGTCGCGCGAGCTGCGCAAGCTTGCCGCGCCGGGGTCGTCACGAGTTTCGTCGCTTCGCGCCTTACTCGGCTCTCTGCGGAAACGTCCTTTCAGTCCGTTCCTCTCGGAACAACACGAACGCCGTGCTGAACACGCCTGTTGCCGAAGACGGCCTACGTGTTCACAGCCGAGCCCAGCAATCTGTTCTCTGCGCCATCTCGACAGCCGTACGAAGGCTGTCTATCCTCATCCCATATCCACCAGTACCGGTGATCTCTTCATTCCTCCGGGGTTTCGTGCTTTCGGAATCGGAGCATGAAGCGTGGCCCACACACCAAGGCGAGATGGGAAGGATCGACGGGCTTGTCAAGGATAAACAGAAACATTGTCTTGTTTGTTCGGGGACAATTGTGAGACAAAGTATCTTGACGGGTGGCATGATGCTACCTACATCGGCATGGACATAGGAGACGAAATAGAGACGACGAATAGACTAACATAACAGATTTTGCGTTATCGCAAGATTCGATCTCATCGAAAACCACGAATTTTCAAGTAAGGGACGAACTGGCGGGAACGCGCCCACTCGGGCGCGGCCCTGTTTCATGTTCCTTACTGGGGCTTCGTGGTCCCTCGATGAGATCGTGGACAGGTGTCCGCGCCTCTTTTCTTGTGCGGACCTCAATCCAAAGGAGATCGGATATGGAACCTGAAGTCATAGCTAACCTGTGGACTTTCTGCGGAGCCTTCCTAAACGGGCAATTGAACTACCAAGTCGGCATCCGGCTATACGTCGCGACGGGCAGCGACGACGAGAAGATGGCGATGCTGAGAGCACTTGCAGCGTGGGACTTCCATCTCGCCCATATATTCCCTCCTTCTTGCGGCACCACGGTCCTCACCGGGTTCCCTGACGGCAGGACGATCGAAGTCGAGGGGGTGATGCCAGCCAATGCTCCCGGCATGGAGGTGATGGACTGGTTTCAAGGTGCGTTTGACGCGATCAAGACGTCACTTCCTGAACACTCGACACCCAACGGCTGTCGCCGCGCCCCTTTGGACCTTACGAATCTCCTAAACGTGCATACACCAATTGATGTGGACAAAGACGGCAACATGGCCGCGCGCAGCAGTGATCCCAATCTCGCCAGAAGCAAGCCGAATGTCTCGACGAACCTCTGGGCGTTCTCCGACTCGCAATCCTCTGCTGTTCATGCCTTGGCTGGCCGTGCGTACTTACTTGCTGGCAAGCAGGCGAATGTGGATAGGGCTTTGAAGAACCTTGAGGCCAATGATTGGCTCTTAGCACCCCGGTTGGTCGTGCCTGAATCGTTCTCAATCACCAAAGAAGGGCAATCAGTCGCCGGACAAGCTGATGTCAAGGCCGTGTCCTCACAGCAGAATGCCTTGTTCGCCCCAGTCTGGGAGAAGATCAAGCAAGATATCCCTACCCTGCACACTGACTGGGAGAAGAAGAAGACGCACCGCTATGTTCTGCCATGTGAGCAGATCAACCCTCGCGTATCCGTGGTGCCGGAAGGCAATGGTGGCAACTCCCGGAAAACCACCCCTGTAACTACTAGAGCACATGCGTCATCCCAGCATCCAACGCAACAGTCGTCAGCAAGCAACTCTCTTGCCGGGACAGCCGCTACAGAGAGAAAATGGTGGCAATTCTGGAAATAGAAGTATCAATCGAATCGAGAGCGACGAAGTGTTGCACACGTTAAAACAACAGAGGAGGACGATATGGAGAAGAACGGCCTAACTTTCTGTGACAGATGCGGCAAGGGTGTCATGATGAGCTTCACATGTCCGAAATGCAAACGTGTCATCTGCGACACATGTGGCGGCATGACCAAGACTCAACCCGAACAACATAGTTGGGGCTCGAGCCAAATGCTCGGAGGGGGAAAGCCTGAGTGCCCATTCTGCGACAAATAGACAAGAGCACGTCAATGCCATGGAAGAAAAGGAGACGCATATGAGCGGAAGATCTGGATGGACTCCCCAGCAATACGCGCAGGCTATCGCTGATAAGGTCACAAATACGACAGCGTGCCAGGATTCGGGGCTTGAACGGCACCGAACCCTCGTACGCACACTCGGGCAGGAGATCAATGCCCAATGGGGATTCTCTGCGATGCAAGAGGTCTGGCAAGCTATTCACAGTGCTATGGGTCCGGGTCCATGCAGTGATCTCACACGGATTTGGGATGGCGTGGGCCAGTGGCAGAAGTGACTACCCAATGCCGAACACCCATACCGCCTACAGCCGCGAGGACGCAGCTGTCAGCTGCTTGGTGAGAGGAACATCAGTTAGGTGCATTCAACGTCCAGCACCTAACACAGAATAACATGGGCGTGAAGGAGTCAACACAATGGCATTCGATGACAGCGACATTTCAAGAGCATTTGCCACAGCGCACGGCGACATGATGGTGGGCATGGCCACTTGGCACAGGGTGAGACACGATATCGAAAGTGGCGAACTGAAGAAGATTGAGGTCGATGACCGAGATCTCGCCAGCAAGCTACTCAAGTTCATCAAGTCGGTCAACAAGTCCACCAAAGTGTATCTCAACGGCAAGGAGTTCACCGGAGGCTTCTGGGGATAGCAAAGGACAGGTGATGCGTGAGTGATCAAAGCTCCAGACAACCACACGATCTTGGAAACGAGAAGGGAGCAGACACAACAAGCCTGTGTGACAAACAGATGGGCGTGGGTGCGTAGTCATAACATTTGCAGGGATATCAAGGGTGGTGCATGGACGTTAGCGCCATGGGAAAGGATGCATAAATGGGGTTCGTAGATCTCTTTAGGCCACGATGGAAACATTCAAAACCTAGCACAAGGAAGAAGGCCGTTTCACAACTTGATGATGCCACCATTCTGCGGCAAGTAGCTGTGGATGATGTTGATCCTGAAGTGCGCAGGGTAGCGGTGAGGAAAATAGATGAACAGGAGTTTCTCATTAGCATCGCAAGAGAAGATGCCACCTCGCCAGTGAGGCGAGAAGCTGTAGGCAAAATCACAGATGAAAGTGTATTGGCAGAGATTGCATGTTCAGACCCAGATGACACAATCCGGCACTTGGCCGTACGCCAGATCAATGACGAAGTCTGCCTACAACAGGTTGTAAACTCTCATAACGTGCTATCAGTCCGAGAGAACGCAATCGCGAGAATCTCAGATAATGAGTTCCTTTGCCTGATTGTTCGTTCTGACTCTGACGATCCCATCAGGCAAGCCGCGCTTACCCGATGCACCGATCAAACGTTACTGACAGAAGTAGCCATGGGCACAGACCCTCTCTCGCTGAAAAGGACGGCGCTCTTGGCTATAACGGATCAGGGATTCCTCTTGGACTACATTGCATCAACAGATGATGAGACATTAGCACAAGCCGCAGTGCATAGCGTTGCTGACCCTAAATGCCTGGAACGGATCGCAACGACACATGAGTCACCGGCTGTGCAGATGGCTGCCATAGGTAGAATAGAGGACGACCGGATGCTGCTCAGCATTGTTGCATCATCAACTCATGCAGAGAACCGTCTTGCTGCGATCAAGCACATTGGGGATCAGGAACTCCTTGCGGGGCTTGTCAAGGGCGATACGGATGCGATGGTGCGGAAGGCTGCGTTGGCTTGTATTTCAAACCAGCAGGTTGTTGGTGCGGTAGCCAGCGAAGCACGATTTGAGGATGCTAGACTTCTGGCCGTTCAGAAACTCGACAATGCGCAGGTGCTTCAAGCTGTTGCAGAAAACGCTGAATTCGATGATGCAAGGCAGCTTGCCGCAGAAAGACTGAAAACACAATTGCTGCCAAAACAGTACATGTCACTCATGGGAAGGTTAGATGGCTATGGAGACGCCCTTCGTCAGGCAAGGGATGAGCTTGAGTCGTTTGACCGCGACATCCCGACATACCCGCTTATTCGAGGCCTTCGACACCCGCGAGGTGGGATCTACGATGATGTCCGCAAAACCCTACGTGAGCTTGGCTACGACTGTAAGCCTGCAGAGGCAAAACAACTTCTTTTCCGAGCTGAGCCCCGCACGCGCGGCTTCCTCGCCCAAGTGCTTGCTAGGCTAGGTGAGCCAGAATGGACAGAATGGATCAAGGGGGATTCCGGGGATTTTGAGCGCCTTCGGGCCTCTGAATCCAAGGATGTACGCGCATTACTGGAGACGGTTGAGAAGGAAGTGCATGTCCTCGTTGACAAGCTGGGACGAAGGCCTTTCTCGGAGCTTGAGAGCACCTGTAGAAAACTGGGGCAGATTGGTCATCCCACAGCAGCAGCATGCCTACAGAATATCCTCAAGGACCGGTGGAAATACTACGACAGAGTGCTTCCGTCCGATATGGGTGCCCTCACGGAAGCTCTTGGTCACATCGGCGATCCTAGCACTGTCCCTGCACTAATTGAGTACATTAGCTGCGTCAGATTGGAGGCCATAGAAGTGTCAGCAGAACTGCTCAAGAGTCAAGGAGATACCTCGCACGAGGCGGCAATGCAAATGGTATTGCATACAACACCAATTCAGAACGGAGTACAGAATGGTATCGAAGCCCTTGCACGCATAGGCAGTGATGAGGCCATTGACTATCTGAAGAAGATATCGCACGCCAAAGTGGACGATGATGATCATGCGGAGATGGCGCGTGATGCGTTACTAGTATGGAGAAGCGAATGCAGAACATAGTGAAGTCAGTCAGGACGGCACACCTACGCGGCATAACGCAAAAGACAACAGGAGAGAAATGAGATTCCAACAGCGGAGTTCACAAAAGTACTCAAGAAGGGAGGAGTTATGATGAAAACCGTATTGGTAATTCAAATGTGTGTGATGATAGTTGCGATTGGTTGTCGCAAGAGCCCAGAGTCTGCTCAGCATGACGAACCGTCTGTATTCCGAGGAGAACAAGCCTGGGAGTTCAGCGTCTCCTTTGAGTCTGGAGCCCCGCTTGACGGCAACGGAGGGCCTGAGGATGGCCTTGCTGACGGCTACGCACGACTCCCCTTAGTCGGCAAATACCTCAGATGCTCTGTCTCAACGGACTCTGAATCCGGATCAAAGGATGTGAACTCGAGCAACGAGATCTGGCTGGAAGGGGATGGCGAGACGGTACGTATGCAGACATTCTCCCTATGGAAGAGGGGAGACGAGTCAGTCTGCTTCAAGCTCCACTACACCGACGGTCAGACGATAGTATCTGGGGATTTCACTGGCGGTTTCGGTCCAGACGGTGAGGTCGAGGGAATTATCGAAGGAATGTTCATTCTCCTTGAACTCGGAGCCGGTCCGGGGGGCGGAATCGCGTACTCCCGGGTAGGGGCTTGGACCATTGCGAATGGGCACTTTACTCTTCGTCGTGTCGTCGAAACTGACACTCCGACGCCTTGAAGGCTCTTCGGTGGCCAGCGGGAGGGGCCGCTTATGAGCGGCCGTTTGGCAAAGCAGTGCAGGTTGCTACGGACGGCAGAGCAGTGAGCCGAACCGAACGGATCAAGTAATGGCGAAGTACAGTGAAAGGGGAGTTAACATGACGAGGATATGTGTTTCAGGATTGGCATTAGTACTTCTACTCGCATGTGTAGGCTGTGGTAACGGATCTACGGATGCCCGTAGACGGCAGGGAAGACGGAAGACGATAGGCGACGAAGAGTTCTTGGCACGGTTCAACACGAACATCAGCAAGCTGACCGGTGGCGACGAGGACAAGGCGGCGGCCACAGCGGCTTTGCAGGCACTCATCAAGGAGAGTCCGGGGAGCCTCAGTCTGCTGGAAGATGCCTCACGCAGTGAGGACGCTGTGGCGAGAATACGCGCAACAATCGGCCTCGAATACCTCTCCCCTGATCCCGACGCTTCCTGGCGACGCATACTTCAAGACGGCAAGGCCTTCTCCAAAAGTGATTTGGACTTCCTCCTCCGGTCGTACAGCGTGCTTCTTAACTTCGGCGCAATCAGTCCGAGCATTGACGCTTCCCATTCAATCGGAGAAAAGGATGCAAAGACGACATCCTTGCCGGTCAAGGAGCTTGTTTCGACATATGGCGAGCCAGACAGTATCCACAGGAACAAGGACGGGGTCACTTGGTACAACTACGGTCCTCTTGCCGTCTCGCTCTCACACGATTCCAAACATGTGCTCACGGAACGTATACTGATGGCCGATGCTTTCTGGGCCATGTTGTTCAAGGCCGTGCACGGTGAATACCCAGAGCAACTGCGCGTAGTTGGCTTGCCGGAACTAGAAATTGAGCTGCCACCGAAGTAGCAGGGCTTGCGAAGGAATCGCATGTGTTGCCCGAGACGCAAAGGGGAAAGGCGAGAATGAGTAGGTAGATGAAGTGCCAGAAGTGTGAATCAGAGAACATTAACCGCGCATTTATTGGGGGCAGCGGAAAGTGAAGAGGGAACGTTCGATGAAGAGAAGATGGGAGTACGAATGAGACTACAGTCGCGAATCGTTAGTACCATGATTGGGATCGCGCTCGTCGGGATGTCGACTTCTTGCGGGAGGCAGGCGAACTGCGGCCAGGAGAAAAGGAAGGCATCCACACAGACCAAGCCAATGGTCGGGGAACTCACGGTAACATATGAGTATCCTAATTACTCCCTTCCTTTCGCGGTGGCGCTTGGCAAAGGGCTGTTCGATGAAGAAGGGGTCGCGATCAAGGCGATAAAGATCGGCACGGGGGATAAACTCGACATCAACCGGTTGGATATCATCAACGGACACGACTACTACCTTCTGAAACAGGGGCGTGGTGTTGTTCTTGCAGTGCATCCATTCTCACGCACAAGCGATTTTGAAAAGGCAATGCTTGTAAAGAGATCATCTGCGATTTCCGATTGGGCAGATTTCAAGGGCAAGGGAGTTGTCGTCGCTGATGCAGGAACCGACATGCCTATGCTGAATCAGGCCTTTGCTGATCATGGCCTCAAGACATTGGGCGCGGAGGAACGCGACGTGACGCTTTGGGGGGGAGGCGGAGCGGTCGCTGGCTTCGCAAGCGACAAGGATGTTCACGCTCTGTACGGATGGTCAGCAACAGTACTGCCGCTTATGCGTCAACACCCGAATGATTTCAAGATACTCTGGAGGGATCTAGGAAAGAAGGAAGGATCCGAGTCTCCCTTGGTTGCGTGCAGCTATGTCAAGGTATCAATTCTGCCGAACAAGAAAGAGGCGGTCGCCGCCTACGTTCGCGCCGTCAATAGGGCAATTGATTTCATCAGAGAAGATCCAAAGGCGGCGGCACGTCTGCTTCCCAAACACTTCGATGTCGACAAGAAGTGGGCCGTAAACATGGAGATCTACGACTTCCACAAGTCGACAGATGTTGTGGACTTCAGCGCGCTGTCTACGAAGCTCGGAGTCGACGTTGCTGCCCACCTTCTCGATTTCCAGCAGGAATGAGACGCGCACAAACAAGGAGAGGATTGATGACGACACCCACAACACGACTCATCCAACTCTTGGCGGTCCTTGCTTTCGTCATGGCCTGTGCCGGCTGCGGTGACAGCAGGATGCGCAGGCGCGTTGCCGCCCTGGACAATGCCACCCTCACGAGGATACTCCCAGACTACGAGGCGGACAGCAGACCAGCAATCATCATCAGAGAGGAACTCGCCCGCAGAGGAATTTCTCCAGACGCATCTGCGCAGGGAGGCGGCAGCGCAACTCTTGCGTCCGATGGCTCTTCACTGCGCCCCAAGGTTGCTGCTTCGTCCTTCCGGACGGGGTCCGAGGAGCGGTCGGAAACACCACCCGAAGCGGCGGTCCCGCCTCCGTCCACGGTCAATGCGGAAGGGGCACCACAGATCGCCCCCTCCATGCTAGATATGCTCAACGCAGCATTGACTGGCAACATGGAGAAAGCCGAGCGATTGCTCAACGATGGACTGGGGGTCAATGACGGAATTGTCCTAACGGACAAGAGCGCCGGTCCAGCTGCCTATCTGGAGACTACCGCGCTGCACATGGCCGCCACAATGTCCCGGATAGAAGTCGTGCAGTTTCTGCTGGCGAACGGCGCAGACCCACTGACAAGAGACGGCAAGGGCAGGACACCACTGGAAGTTGCAGAGAACGCCACCATTGCTGCTATCTTGAAGGACTCGATGGCCAGAGAGAAGCAGACCAAGAGAAGCCACACGGAAAGGGTCACCACATCGGATTCTATTCATGAAGCAGTGGGTACAGGCAACATGCCTGTCGTGCGGCGTCTTCTCTTGGCGGGCGCTGACGTCAATGCATCAGTTGGTGATGGGTGGCGGCCACTTCATGTAGCAGCAGATGTGGGGCATCTCGGAATAGTCAAGCTCCTCATTGAGCATGGCGCAAGTCTCAACACAACTCGCAGAGGCGGCTTCACACCACTCTTCACTGCTGCCCAATTGGGCCGTCTGGATATCGTTAAAGAACTTGTCAAAGCCGGGGCCGTCATTGAGCACCGAACTGGTGACGGCGGGACCGCCCTCTTCGTTGCCGCAGCAAATGGGCATGTCGAAGTCGTCGAATTCCTCATTACCTCTGGAGCCAATCCTGATGTTCGTTCAAAGAAAAAGGGGGCACCGTTGGGGCTCGCAGCAGAACTAGGGAATCTCGATATGGTACGTGTGCTTCTCGCTGAGAGCCCTGATATCAACGCTGCCAACAGTGACGGCTTCACAGCTCTCCATTTGGCAGCTCAGAACGGCCACAGTGAGGTCATTCCCTTGCTCATAGAACATGGAGCATCTGTGACTGCTCGAACCAAAGCGGGGAAGACCCCTCGTGATATTGCTCAGATTCACGGACATTCAGAGCTTGTGGAATCATTGGAGATTGTGACTTCCGATGGCGACCGGAAGTCAACCGCCACGGCATATTCGCGAGGCCAAGAAACGCCAAGTGACGCTCAACGAGCTACAGCGGAGCCATCGCCGCCAAAACAACTGACAAACGATGAGTTGGCGGAGTTCGCAAAGAGTGAAGCATATGCCAATGCAAACGTGGGAAGGAAAGACAAGTTCAACGATTATCTCAATGCGGGGATGCAATTCTTCCGTAGCGGAAAGCTGAAAGATGCTCTTTCAATGTTTGACCGCGTTCTGGAGCAAGATGATCTCGATGAACTTGGAATCGAGAGATGGACCGTCTTGTCGAATCGCGCGTTGGTGTATGCCAACCTCGGCCAACTCAGGCAGGCTTATGAAGACATCTCACAGAGCATTGAGTTGGCTGAAACGGATCCCTCTGCTAAGGGGACAACCGGGCTTCGACAGGCCCATCGCATGAAGGCCGACATCAAGCGAGATTTGGACCGAGGACAGCGCTGAGTTTTTCGAAAATTTGTAAGGTTGGGCTCTTCAGGCAATGAAGAACAGGGACATGCCGATAGAATATGGCGACACCCATCACGAACAGGGCATGCCACAACTTGCGGCCTGCCATCGGTCTGGTCCTGTGTAGAACAACTGCCAGAGCAAGGTCTGATCCAGGAAGGGGTTACCCAATGAAAACATGCATGGCACAAATGGCGGCAGTGTTGGCCGTGATCGGTCTCGTGGCGCATGGCAAGTCCGAGGATCGCGGCGCAAAGCGCCTTTCTGTGACGCTTTCAGAAGATCACTATCTCGCCAGACCGGAGGCGATGATCGACATCGCTGAGGGCAGCCTGATCATTGCCAGAGACATGTATCCCACGATTCATGTTCCGACATATGTCCGTAGGATTGAGGAGATGGTGAAGGAACTCAGAACCAAGCTACACAACAAGACCGATCCGCATGTCATCGTGCAGATCATCAACGACTACCTCTTCAAGGAACAGGGATTCCGATATGAGGAGGGAGTTCATTTTCTGAACGAGGTCCTCGATCAGAAACGCGGGAGTTGCGTCGGACTCTCAACCTTGTATCTCGCCTTAACGCAGCATCTGAAGATTCGCTGTTTTGCCGTCAATATACCCAGGCATGAGTTCGTCAGGTTCAGAGAGGGAGACACCAAGATAAACATTGAGGTCATGAGTGGCGGGGCGCAACTCTCAGATGAATGGTATGCCAGAGAGTGCGGGATTGCTGCTGACGCAATCAAGAAGGGGGTATACCTGCAAGATCTGAGTGTGAAGGAGTTGCTCGCCAGCATTCTCAGCAATCGTGGAAACGCACGCAGGCTGCTAGCCGAGCACGACAAAGCGACAAGTGATCTGGACCTCGCGCTATCGTTCTCTCCAAGATCTGTGGACGCCTACTATTCTCGCGGGATCACACGCGCCGAAATGGGACAGTATGACGAGGGCATAAAGGACTGCAACGCAGCACTGGCTCTCGATCCGGAATGTGCGTACGCATACGCCAACCGAGGCGTGGCTTACAATGGCAAAGGGCAGTATGATAGGGCTTTGGCCGATTTCAATAGGGCCACAGCATTGGATCCAACGATGGCAGGCGTCTATAGCAACAGAGGGAACCTATACAAGGACAGGGGCGATCCTGAGAAGGCCCTTGAGGACTACAACAGGGCAATTGCGCTGGATCAAAAGATGGCAGCAGCCTACTGCAATCGTGCCAACCTGTTCCGAGACTGCGGGTCACTCGCACGCGCAATACAGGACTACGACACGGCCCTGCAAATCGACCCGCATATGGCGAACGCCTATTACAATCGTGGCAGGGCCTACACGAACATGAGGGACATGAATAGGGCGATAGCCTCTTTCGGCAAAGCAATCGCGGTAGACCCGAAACACGTTGATGCGTTCTATAATCGAGGAATGCTTCATGCCATGACGGGCAACCACGCTGACGCAATCTTGGACTGCGACAAAGCAATATCGCTGGCACCCGAATTGGCCAGTGCATACCTGATGCGTGCTATGGCTTACGGCCTAGAGAAGGACAGAGCGAACGCCCTGCGAGATCTGAAGAAAGCGCTTCAGCTGGATCCCGGTTTGACGCCGGTGAGCCGGAGGAACGAGGCATTCAAGGCTTGGTGGACAGATCCGGACTATAAGAGGATATTTGAATAGGTAGGCAAATGACGGTCGATTGACCACACCGTTCAACAAAGGAGAAGCGTCATGGCAAAGGAAGGCAACTGGTCATCAGGCGAAAAGGTTCCAAGGACAGGAACGTACAAGTGCCTCTATTGCGGTCCGAACGGTATGGGAGCGTCTGTACTTAAACATGCGATGAAGAGCATGGGAGTTCCCTACGCACCGCCAGCATCCGCGCAGAAGAAACCACCACAGAAGTTTCTCAAAGAGGGTGACACCTTTCCGAGTTGTCCAAACTGCAAGAATGATCCGAGTGGGGCGGATACAACCGGATGGGAGTTTGTCTCCGATAAAGAAATGGGGGCAAAGAAGAAAATGGGGGTTAGTAAGCCTGAGATGGTGTACTTCGAGTGTACCCGCCCGTCAGGGAGTGGCACATGTTCAGATGATTCTTGTCCATGTGGCTATCCTGGAGCCAACATTCCTCGGGGAAGCGGATATTTTTACATCAGTAAGGAACTTGTTGAGATGCGCCGCGACGCACTCAACATGGATGCTATCCAGGAGAAAGCTCAGAAAATGCAGCAGCAAATGGGTGCTGCAATGATGACTGCGACAAGCGGAGCTTTCATGCCGATACTCATATGCGAACAGGGCGCCAAGAAACGCGGGTTAGACCTAGCGGTGGCTGCTGCCGATGCTAAGCACTGGTGGAAAACGGGGCTAGCCCCGCTACGGCCAACTCCGATGATAGATAAGGCAAGCTCAGGCTGTTTCATCGCTACCGCCTGCTACGGTTCAGCAAATTGTGTCGAGGTCCTGGAGTTCCGCCATTTCCGAGATCAGGTTCTTCTGCCAAGTTGGTTTGGAAGGCAACTTGTACGGCTGTACTACAGATTCTCGCCACCAATCGCCGGTTTACTCCAACGAAAGTCGAGCCTTCGGGCGTTTGTGAAGCGGTGCTTTCTCTCGCCAGTGCTGAAAGCGATACGTCGAAGAAGATGACAACGTCGAACCGCCGGAGGCTGACTCCGTAACCCGCATCGAAGACGAAGACAACGCCCTGATGGCATGGGCAGGGAGCAACAGAAAGGAGATGGAGGTATGTGTACAACAATGTATCGAGGAATCTGGACAAGACCCACATTCGACACCCTTTCCGTCTGATCTTTTCATGATTTAATCTGGCCCGAATTCTTTTTGGGAGATGGGCGTGTTGCAGAAAAAATAAAAAATAAAAAGAAAAAAACGCCGGAATAATAATATTTAAAAA
>CAZURA010000111.1:14802-18472 GCA_964622985.1 uncultured Bacteroides sp.
GCCCCTAATTTTTTTTGGGAGTTGGGCTTTTACGATTACGTGTAAGATTACGTACTGACACGCGGCTTCTTTCGTACTCTTACACGTACTCGTACACGCGGATTGCGGAGAGCTCTCCCCCTCAGGCGGTCGAGTGCTTGATCTTCACTTTCCTTTCGATCACCGGTTTGTTTCTCTTCCTTTTTCGCTGGTATAGCGTATGAGATATACGCTATACATCGGGCATGTCAAAGAAAACTCTGAAAAAACTTCTCGATGAGCGCGCCCGGCTTCTTGCTGAACTCGGCTCGCTTTCTCACATGCTGCACGCTTCGTGGGTAGAGCGCTTCTCGGTCTGCTCCCGGCCTGGTTGTCGATGCCACAGCGGTGATCGACACGGTCCCCGGCACTATCTGGTTGTCCGGGAAGGCGGACGGCAGCGGCAGAAATACGTCCCGAACTCGCAGGTGGATGCCGCTCAAGCTGGAGTGAGCGAGTATCACCGAGCTCGAGAGATCCTCGACCGGATCACGCATATCAACCTGGCGCTCATGAAGGAGGGCGCTTATGAAGGAGGGCGCTTATGAAGATTGAATCACCACCGGCAGGACTGGAAGCACTCGAAGGGGCGGAGATTTTCAACTATGGGCATCTGCCGGGCGCGGCGGCTTATTGTCGCCGTCTCGGCGTTGTGGACATTGTGAACGATATTGTCGCGTCCCAAATGGATCTTCAACCCGGCGTTGTGGTTCAAGCTATGGTGTTGGACACGCTTTCGGGCCGGTCGCCACTCTATCGCCTTAAAGAGTTCCTGACCGGTCGGGACGTGGAGCTGCTTGTGGGCGAGGACCTCCCCGCCAATGCATTCAGCGATGTCAACGTCGGCCGATCCCTGGATGCCATTTTCGAGGCAGGCCCAAGCAAGATCGTCACGGCACTTGGCGTCCGGGCTACCGGCACATTCGCACTGGATACGGGTGCTCCGAGCTACGACACGACTTCAACCAGTCTATGGGGAGATTACCGCGACTGCGAAGCAGACACGCCTCCGCCCGGTTCAGTCATTACCTGGGGGCATAGCAAAGATCACCGGCCCGACCTGAAGCAGTTTATGACCGAGTTGTTGTGTGTGGATCGCGGCGTGCCGATCTTCGGGCGCACCCTGGATGGAAACTCCTCTGATAAGACATCGAACAACGTGGTGCTCTCGCGCATCAGTTCCATCATGTCCAAGCATGGCTTGGGGCCGGGGGCCTTTGTGTATGTGGCCGACTCCGCCATGGTTACCGAATCGAATCTTGAAGCGATCGGTCCGAACCGCTTTGTCTCGCGTCTGCCGGCAAACTACAAAGAATGCGAGCGGGCCATCTGCGTGGCCGTTGATGCAAACGAGTGGACAGATCACCGTGCCAACTGGGGGTAAACTCACACCAACTGATATCTGAGTGTTGCAAATACGCGAGTGCCGAAGATGCCTGGACAGGTACTGGGTACGCTGAAAAGGGAGACTATGATGCTGAAGAAATGCCCACGTTGTGGTGTACAGTACACTAAGGAAGCGCTGGAGATGTTCGAGACCACGGTCAAGGCCGGATTCACGATTAACCTTACTTGCGGCAACTGCGGCGCGGCCATGGTTGTAGATGAAAGTCAGGTCGGTTCGGGAAGATCACCCAAGACAGCGGTGCCAGCATCCTCTTCCGGGACTGGGTGTGCGGGTGTCGTTCTGCTTATCTTGGCGGTGCCTGTTCTTGGGGTGCTGTTCTGGACCATTCTTGCATGAACGTTTCGCCGAAGCACTGGACTCCTGGCTGGTGCCTGAGAACCCTCAGCGCCAGTGTTCGGCAAGGAAGGAGAAGACAGATGACGACAGCCATAGCACAGCTCGCCCAGTTATTGGTAGTTCTTGCACTGCTCACGACTTGCATAGGGTGCGGTGACAGCAAGATGCGTAAGCGCATCGCAACATTGGACGATGCCACCCTGACAAGGATGCTTCCCGACTACGAAGAGGACAGCAAACCCGCAGTCTTGATCAGAGAGGAGCTCGGTCGTCGAGGCGTCTCCCTGACGCCACTGAGCGACGAGAAGGAAGAGGAGTTCTCGGCCAAGCTCCCAGTTCCAACACCACCGAGCAAGTCTGCTGAAGGTGACCGTCTCAAAACAGAAAAGAAAACCGAACCAGCGATTTCAGAGCCGGTACCCGCACCCAAGACAGATGCCGAGGCTCATGCCGTAGTAAAGGCGCAGAACCCGAACTACAATGGTGCGGGCAAGATCTACAAGAACAGCAAGGACGGCATCTGGGGGATGGATCTTAGCGGTTGCGGGGTTTCGACGCTTGAACCTCTTCGCGGCATGCCGTTTACGTCCATCGCCTGTGCAGACAACGACATCAAGGACCTTGCGCCCCTCAAGGGGATGGAACTCCTGCAGCTGGTCTGTGACAACAATCCAATAACAGACCTCTCTCCCATTTCAGGAATGCCGATCTGGAAACTAGGCATCAAAGGTACAAGAGTGACCAGCCTCACGCCGCTCAAAGGCATGAAGCTGCAAGATCTCGTGTTCTCGCCAGGCAACATCACACAAGGGATCGACATAGTCAGAAACATGGAGACTATTCGGTTCTACCCCACGCCCGAACAGCCAGGGAAACCCAAGAGCGGTGACGGAGCATACTTGATGACCCTCATGAGCGCTGAGGCATTTTGGAAACTGTATGACGAGCAGTACGGCAACAAGAATCAGATCTCAGGCTCTTCCGAACAACATAAGGATTGAACGCCACTCCGGTAAGGCCTGCGACCGCCGCACCGGAGCGGTTCATACGCAACGTCAGGAACCATGACAAAAGGAGAAGGGGTATGAGCGACACCAGCTGGAGCCAAGAGAACCTGCCGAAGGGGAAGAACAGGTGCCCGCGCTGCAACAAAATCCACGACATTGAGTCAAGCAAGATTGCGCCGCCCAAGAAAGCGCTCGACCCCGGTCAAGCAGCACTTCAGGCGTACATGGAGAAGGAACTTGGAGGGGAGACTGCGCATCTTCGATGCCCGCATTGCGGCACGACCTATATGCTCACCGCTAATCCTGATGCACAAGACACGGGGGAGGGGCCAACCGACACCCGCCTTGCTGATACTCTCAACTCTATGTCTGGTGCTGCTTCCCCAGGAGCAGCAGCCACACCTGAGAAGTCGGGGTGTTTCGTAGCAACCGCATGCTATGGCTCGTCGGACTGCCCAGAAGTCCTTCTTCTTCGCCAGTATCGAGATGAGCATCTCTTGCCAGTAGCCTTCGGGAACTGGCTGGTCCGTGTCTACTATCGGTTTTCTCCCCCGGTTGCAGATCTCTTGCGGCGTCGCCGAATCCTGCGGGACACCGTACGCATGGTCGTTGTGGCACCACTTGTCCGTATTCTACGGCTTGTGGTCAAGTCAACGTGCTGAGGAAAGACACTCGGTTCCAAGGCGACCAAAGTACACTTCAATGGCAAGGTGTTTTCCGGAGGCTTCTGGTGTTAGTAGGAAGGCATCCGTAGTTGTTGAGCCGCCACGGCACCTTGCGCGTGTTACCGACCTTCATGGCCCAGTAGTGTGAGATACTACCGGATGAGGAAACAAGAAGAGGGATCGCGCGTGGGATTGAGAGCCCGAGAACCAGTGCGAAGCACGGTTCAGGGCGTTCC
>CAZURA010000112.1:0-18349 GCA_964622985.1 uncultured Bacteroides sp.
ATTTTCTCTGCACTCTTATTTACCGAAAACTCTGCAGTTGTAATTTCCATTTACACCAGGCCCATCGGCAATGTATTCGCTGTAGACCTTATCATAGGTCCAGTGGCAGCCTGAATCTGTCCACCGTCACTGGCACTCTAATTTCTGTCTTTTACGATCTCTAAACGGTAGTTGCTTGATCTTATTTGAGACTGCCAAATTATGCTCATACATTTAATAAAATCAATATTGATACAGCTATGAAGAAGGTTAGTTTGTTTAAAAAGATGATGACCATTGTCATCGCACTGTGCGTTTCCACTTCATTGGCATTTGCAGATGGAGAGACCACAGAAGTGTTCTTAAAGGGTACCACTAACTCCCCGGCAGGAGATTACGTTGTACAAACGACCAGCGACGTATTCCATTTTCAGGGGAGAGAGTACGAAGTCTTTAATGTCTATTACGATGATTCTGATATGAACATGAAGATTGCCGTGAATACAGATGGAAAGTGTACTTCCTTTGTGGCCTACAATGGCGAATTCATGTTCTTCTATAACTGTAATAGACATGGTTTTGGCGTAAGAAAAGTGATGTTTTCAAATCCCTGGACGTGTAAATCATTTTGCTGTGAGAAGTTTCATAATCAAACTGTTCTTAAGAAGCAGAAGAAAATTGATAAGAAAGAGGCTGTTGGAATGATTGCTACCTACGTTCCCCAGTTAAAAGCGTAACTACTTGAACTAACCTCCAACTTTTAGCAGTACTTAATCACCCTAAGGATGGGCCGATGGATTTCCATCGGCCCATTGTGTTATGTAACACACAGATTGCCAAAATTTTAACACTCGTTCACATTCATCCGTATTCGAACAATAGTGTCCACTTCCGGTCGGAATTAACCATATTTAGATATTCAGGTATATTGATCTAATATGCAGTAAATAAGCATAATAAGGCTTTTGGCATAGCTATTGAAATGATTGAACTATTGTACAATAGTAATTAAAACATAAAATTCAATACTATGAAAGCAACAAAGAACTATACAGTGAGATTTGCAGCAGTAGCACTTGCCTTGTTATTTGTATCTACCCTTGTTTTTGCCGATGGAGGGGCCTCGGAAGTGTACCTGAGTGGAACCACCAGTACAGCTGCTGGTGATTATGTGGTTACCGGAACAGATGATGTGTATCACTATCAGGGAAAGGAGTACACCGTCTATAATGTTTACTATGACAACCCTGCGCATAATATGAAAATTGCTGTACTTGATGAAGGGCATTGCAAGTCATACATAGCCTACTCAAAAGGGTTCTGGTTCTTGTATAGTTGTACCAAGGAGGGATTCGGTATACGCAAGGCCATGTTTGAGAATGAAACCATTAAGGATGAATTCAGTGCAAAGGCATACCAGAATCAGTCAGTCCTTCTGAAGTCGCGTAAGATTGAGAAAGACCAGGCTGTGGGATTAATTGCTACCTATCTTCCTTTATTGCATGGGTAAAATTATCATACAAAGGATCTGAGATCCTCCGGTCAATATGGAACGCTCGCCTCGGCGGGCGTTTTTCTTTATTATCGGAAGGATATCCAACCGTCGCTTAAATTATTTGCTTCGCAAATACTTGTAGGCTTCCGTTTTGGATATCCTTCCGATTACACCCGTAGATACTCTTTCAATATAAAAACATCAGCCAGTGGCGAGACTAAAGAAGGGGGGGAGGAGATTCAGTGAACGGGCTTGTACAAATGGGACTATTTTTTTACTTTTGTCGTGCTTTAAGCCATAACCGGAGAGGTGGGAGAGTGGCTTAATCCACCAGTTTGCTAAACTGGCGTACCCGATTAGGGTACCGGGGGTTCGAATCCCCCTCTCTCCGCAAAGCATGAATAACCTGCAGCGAAGGCTGTGGGTTATTTTTTTCGGGCGACCGAATCAAGCTTGCTTGAATGAGCGATAGCGAATAATCCCTATTTATTCAATCTCTCAACCACCTCATCCCGGTAACTCCTGCTAATGGGGATCTCATGCTTTCCAATGCCAATGGTTTCGCTGGTAAATGTCTCGATTTTATGTAAAGAAACTAAGTAGGACCGGTGTGTCCTTATGAAATCATTTCGAGGTAGTCTGGCTTCTATATTTGAAAGAGTTTCTCTGGTAACCAAAGTATTACCGCCATCAAAATGGACCTTAATGTAGTCACTTATGCTTTCGATGTAAACAATATCTTTGAAATTGACTTTTACCATTTTACGATCCGATCGCACAAATATGGATTCATTCTGTTCTATTTGTATTTCCTGGGATTGCTTAGGTACTATGAACGTACTTTCTTCGAAGAATTTATTAATTCCCTGCTGTAATCTCTCAAAAGAAATTGGTTTGAGAAGGTAATCAATGGCTTTGAGGTCGAAACCTTCCACTGCATACTCCCTGTAGGCAGTGGTAAAAATTATCTTTATCTCTTTTGATATGGATTTCGCAAAAGAGAGACCTGAGATCTCCGGCATATTTATATCCAGGAAAACAAGATCAACGGGTTGTACATTGATTATTTTGAAAGCCTCAATGGCACTTTTGCAACTCGCTATTACATGAATGCTATCGATTTTTCCCAGGTGGTTCTCAAGCACTTCTCTGGCAACCGGTTCGTCATCAACGATAATGCAGTTAACTGGCTTACCCATTGTGTATTCTGTTTAACTCAGGTATATGAAGTATTGCATGGTACCACCCCTCAGATATCTTCTTCTCCAGCATATAGTTTCCATGGTAGAGCAGATCCAGCCTTTTCCTGATATTCTCCAGTCCAATTCTATTCTCACTCTTCTCAGTTTCCTTTTCCAGCACTGAATTCTTGATGTTGAAATTCAGCATCTGGTTTTCTACCATTATATCGATTCGGATCTTTAAATACCCATTATGCAGTTCTCCGTGTTTAAATGCATTTTCGACAAAAGGTATTAATAACATAGGGGCGATTTCAATCCCCTCATTAATGTCGTTTGTATGAAACTCAATATCCAGAGTGTCCTGGAAACGGATTTTCTCCAAATCAATGTACTCTTTGATGTGTAAAACCTCTTCCTGCAGGCTGACCCTGGATTTGTCAACCTGGTAAAGGATATAATCCAGAAGGTTTGAAAGCTTCAGAATGATTTCCGGTGTATGGACAGACTGTTTGAGTGCCAGGCCATATATGGTATTTAACGTGTTGAACAGAAAGTGGGGATGTATCTGTTTTTTAAGATAATTGAGCTCCTGTTCTTTAAACTGAAGCTGTGCAGTAAGCATTTTATTCTGAAGTTCTTTATTTCTCTTTTCGGTGAGAAAACTCCTGTTCAGAATGGTGACAAAACTTACGAGGCCCACCACCAGGTAAACAAGAATCAGGATGAAGAAGAAGTTCTTCACCATGGGGGGTATATTGGATGCATCAAATCTCTTATAAAAAATCAAACATCCGTAAATGATCAATACAATGAAGTACGATGATGCCACAAGAGTGTAAAAACTGAACAAGACAAATCTTCTGTATTCTTTCAAGAACAGATGCCGAGGTATTAGATAATAAACTGAAAAATAGGTAATTGCAATGGTCAGTGGTAAAAGAAGACTGGAAAACCAGATCACATAACCTTTGTCAGAGGTGTTATAGCTGAAGAAATAATAGAAGAAAAACCAGACTCCGATCCAGAATATAACATGTAAGATGATCTTCGGAATAACCTTATTCATGATAACAAAAGTATGAAAACAGCACCAGCTTGAAGCGAATAATAGACCAATAACAGGTTTATTGCCTGTTTTTGCAGATTTGGGAGAGATTTTACAATTTGCAGTGCTAATTCCGTTAAATATCCTGTTAAGTATGAGAGCCACCGCAAATAAAAAATCCAAATGCAAAACATCCGTACATTTCGATTGAAAACCTTTTAAAACAAACGAACATGAAATCTATTCTTGGAAAGTTTAGCGATGGCGGTCCAGTTTTTACCTACACTATCTTCATCCTTTTGCTGATCATTATCATCTTAGCTGTTAAGGCAATTCTTGAGAAAGACTTTAGTAAGAAATCGCGGTCCGTACTTGCATCTATAGGATGGTTTGCACTGGCATGGGGATATCTTGGAAGAACATTCGGGCTCATTCTGGCATTTGACAACATTGCCGCAGCAGGTGAAATTACTCCTGAGCATATGGCCGGAGGCTTAAAAATGGCCCTGTTAGGACCTCTCTTTGGTATCATCGCCTTTATTGTGGCCCGGCTTGGAATTCTGCTCCTTCAGATGAAAGGAAAGAAAGAGTCGTTTGAATGAATCAGAATATTAGGTATTTTCGTATCAAACAATTCCTTATAATATGAAAATCATATCCCTTTCAGACGTTGAGAAGAACGAAGTACATATGGATGGTGCAGTGGGTGCCAGTAAACAACTTCCTATCGGTAGTTTAGAAGGTACCCCCAATTTCTCCCTGAGAGTTTTTACGGTAGAACCAGGTGGACATACACCCTACCATACGCATCCCTACGAACATGTGAATTATGTAATCGAAGGCAATGGTGCATTGGTGAATGAGAAAGGGGAGGAGACTCCCCTTAAAGCCGGAGACTTTGCCCTGGTCGATCCCTCTGAAAAACACCAGTATCGCAACAAGGGCGACCAGCCTTTCAAGATGATCTGCGGGGTTCCGAAGGAATTTGAATAGTTGTATTCGGCCAGGTCCGGGATTACCTGGTAAGTCTCTTGAATAATGAGATCCAGGCGGGGCTAAGGATCAATGTCACCGTGATCAGCGCAAGGATGGTCTGGTAGGTAAAGTCTGTGACAATGCCGGATTGACCGCCCACGGAAAGGATCACAAAACTGAATTCGCCCACCTGGGCCAGCATTGCCCCTCCCAGGAGGCTTTCTTTCCAGGTTTCCCCCAGCATCCGCATCATACCGGTATTGACTACAGTATTCAAAATAAATACAAGTCCAACCAACATCAGGAGGATCCCCCAGTTATCCAGAAAGAAACTTAAATCGAGCATCATTCCCACTGAGACAAAAAAGATGGCTACAAAAAACACGTAAAAAGGTTCCAGCGTAATATGGATCCAGTCCGTTTCACGGGTTGAACGTACATATATCCCGGCAGCGAAGGCCCCCAGGTACGGGGATAGTTTGAGCAACTCGGTCCCCATAGCCATCCCGAAACAAAGTGCAAGCGCTGTAAAGATCTGAAGCTCCTTATGACCTCTGAAGTAGCTCATAAACGGAAGATGGACTTCCTTTTTCCTTAAGAGATAGGCGATCAGGATGACCAGCAGGATTCCGCCAGTGAGCTGCAGTACAATATCCTTTACGGGGGCTGACTCCCCTTGCATCAGATCCAGCACTATGATCATAGGGATCAGGGCAATGTCCTGTACCAACAATACCCCAATCACATTCCTGCCTACATGTGTGTTGTGCTGCTTCCATTCTTGCAGCAGTTTGATCACCACTGCCGTACTGCTGATACTGATCACAAAACTTATCAATATCACACGGATCAGTTTCCATTCCAGGAAAATGCCCAGCAAAAAGATCACTCCTGTGGTGATAGCTACCTGAAGGAGAGTACCGACCACCGGGATTCTCCAGTTTTTCAACAACTCTTGCAGTGAGATTTCCATACCCACAAAAAAGAGCAGGAAGATCAATCCCACAGTTTCAAATTGTTCCACCATGGCTGTATCGGTGATGAATCCTATGGCGTGCGGACCCAATAGAATACCTACAATGAGATAGCTGACAACATAGGGGATTCGCACGGATTTGAATATCAACCCGATTACCAGGACGGAGAAAATTATAAGTGTATATATCGGTATCAGTGTGTCAGCACTCATATGTCCTTCATTATTTGAACCGGTCCACCGTCATCACCAATATGCATCCGGAATAACCTCTTCTAAGATAATAAAATTGATAATTCAGATATTCTGCCCTGAATCCGGATTAACTGTTATAGTACACATGACTTACATCATCGAAGGCGATGGAGCCCTGGTGAAGGAGAAAGGGGAGGAGAAGCCCCTGAAGGCAGGGGACTTTGTTTGGTCAACCCCGAAGGGCTCACGCTAGTAATCCCAGCGAGAAACACCAGTACTGCAACAAGGGAGACAACCCTTCAAAATGATCTGCGGGGCGCCGAAGGAGTTTGAGTGACTGTAGGTCTTATTTGTCCCCATAGTGGCCAATGGCTGATACGACCAATACAACAACTCTGTCCTCATATACTTTGTAGATAATTCGGTCTTTTTTATTGATGCGCCTTGACCAGTACCCGGTTAAATGATACTTAAGTGGTTCAGGATTCCCGGTCCCTTTGTATGGATTAATAGATAATTCATGAAAGATCTGCTCGATTTTCCTGATTGAAGATTTATTGCCTGACCGGAAATGCATCTGCAATTCCTTTCTAGCATTTGAGGAGATTTCTACAGTATACTTCCCCATAAGTCATCCGGATCTTTTATCCTTATGGATTGCTGTTTCGAATATTCCGCTTCGGCTTCCTGCACGGTCTGAATCAACTCATTGTTTACCGATAGGCGATCAGCATCATTAAGCGGAACAATAACGTATGCCTTGTCTTTACCACGCTGGATGATGATCTGTTCATTCCGATCCGCCAGATCAAAATACTTTTTTTGGTGGTCCCTGAATTCTCTGCTGCTGACAATCATCATAATTTTAATTATGTACCAATATGGTACAAATGTACTCATATTCTGACTCAAATCCAATCTATCATTTTATGTTTCACATGAATTATGTGATCGAGGGCTCCGGTGCTCTGGTTAACGAAAAAGGGGAGAAGAAACCCCATTAAAAGCCGGCGATTTTGCTCTGGTCGATCCTGATGAAAAACACCAGTACTGCAACAAGGGAGACAACCTTTCAAAATGATCTGCGGGGCGCCGAAGGAGTTTGAGTGATTTTCTTTGCAACAGCCTTGTTCAGACTTTAGACAGCAGCTTTTCCAGGCTGCGTTGTTTACAATTCCAGAAAGGTTGAAGAAGATATTTTAGTTCAAATGGGAATTTCACTGTTGAATTTGTCCATTTCAGTAACTTTAGTCTGTCCTTAAAAATATCTTAATCGTATTTTAGCCTTCACGAAGTCTCATAGTAACAATTAAAAGCTATCCTGATGAGAATGCAAATACAAATGTTTAGCGCAGCCCTTTTCATCATGTTTGTATTACAGGTCAGGATTTCTGCCCAGGATGGGTTGTCCGGCATCATCACTTACCAGAAGGTTCTCCGCTACACTTTCGATAACATCAAGAAAGCGCATGGAGAAGACCAGCGGACACAAGATTGGATCGCTACGCTTCCCAAGGAGGAAACGACTGTTCAGGTGCTGAACTTCAACAGTGAGAAAGCCCTGTTCACCGAGGACGAATCAGAAAAGGCAGCTACGCCCCCCGGACTTCAACGGGCCATCATGTACGAAAGCTCGCTATTACCTCCCCGTCCGGTTGTGCAAAAGGTCTTCCTTGACTTTGAAAAGAATCAAAAGCTGGAACAGGTAGAGTATCTAACCCGGTTATTTCTGGTGAAATCGGATATTCAGGCCCTGGCCTGGAAATTGGGTAGCGAAAAGAAAAAAGTCCTGGAATATACCTGCATGAGTGCTACTGTGACCCTGGATGATCAGGAGATTGTGGCCTGGTTCTCCCCGGAAATACCGGTTTCGCTGGGACCCTCCGTTTATGGCGGATTGCCCGGACTGATCATGGCGGTAGAACGGAACGGGGAAACAGCCTATGTGGCCACTTCAGTAGGCCTCACCCCTCCTGCCGAAGGATCTTTGGAAAAACCGGATAAAGGCAATAAGGTAAGCCGGGAGGAATTTGAATCCATCCGAAAAGAAAAAGAGAAAGAGTGGAAAGAAAATTCTCAGAGAGGAAGATCTCAGGGCGAAAATTATCACAGATAGTCTGAATCTATGAAATATATCCTATCAGCCATCCTGCTGGTTTCAGGTATAGTAAGCGCAGCTGCACAGGAAGTCCTGGGTGGTACCATTATCTACACGAGAACAACTACCTACAACTTCAATGCTACAGGTAACGCTGAGTGGGATGCCTACGCGAAGACACTGCCTTCGGAGGGGAAATTCGAGAAACACCTGCTGTTCACCCCTGAGGCTTCCCTTTACAACGAAGCCGTCGTGGCGGAGGATGCCCTTTCCGTTGCTCATCAGAAAGCTCTGTTTTTCGTCAATTACGGAAAAGCGCCAAAGCCAACTTTAAAGCAGCTTTACGTGGATTTTAAGAACGAAAACCGTTGTGCGATGCTGGAGTTCATGACCCGGGAATTCCGGGTTGAGAGTCCCCTGGAAAACAAGGGCTGGAAACTTCAGCCAGAACGAAAAAAGATCGGGGACTATGTCTGCATGAAGGCCACTGGAGGCCTGGAGGGGGACATGGTAACCGCTTGGTTTACTCCTGAAATCCCTGTGCCCGCAGGACCGGCCGAGTATTACGGTCTGCCCGGTCTGGTGCTGGCGGTAGAGCGCCTGGGAGAGACCATCTTCCTGGCCACCTCGGTAGAGCTGAGTCCGCCCGGCCCGGAAGAACTAGTCAAACCGGATACAGGCAAGAAGATATCCCTCGAGGCTTTTGACCGGATCGTTGACGAGAAGGTTGAGGAGTATAAACAAAATGGTCCAGCCAAATCCAATTACTATCACAAGTAGCATGAAGTACGTTTTGAGAAATAAGAATATACTTGCGACGATGCTGGTCCTGATGCTGGCAACACCGCTGGTGGCCCAGCATACGCTGAGCGGAAAGGTCAGCGACATGCAGGATAAGGCTCTGAGTTATGCCACCGTGGTCCTGTTGAATCCTGCAGATTCCATCCTGATCTATTTCGGGGTGACCGATAATCAGGGATTTTTCAGGATCAGGAATATCAAAAAGGGAGACTACCTCATGCAGTACTCTTATGTGGGTATGGAGACCCTCTATCGGGAGATCTCCATTCCTGCTCCGGATGAGGGTGACCTGGGTATCCAGGCCCTGGCTCCCAATGCCCTGGAAGAGGTGACTGTCATCGAGGAATATGTCCCCATCACTTTTAAAAGCGATACGGTGGAATTCAATGCCAATGCCTTTACCACCAAGAGCAATGCGGTGGTGGAGGACCTTCTTAAAAAGATACCGGGCATCGAAGTGGATGAGGCCGGAAATATGAAAGCCCTGGGCGAGGATGTGCAAAATGTACGGGTGGACGGTAAGGAGTTCTTTGGGAAGGATCCCAAGGTGGCCACCAAGAACCTGCCCGCAGAGGCCGTGAAAAAGGTACAGGTTTATGACAAGAAATCGGATGAATCGGAATTCACAGGTGTGGACGACGGCATCCGGGAGCGAACCATCAACCTAATGTTGAACGAGGATCACAAAAAGGGCTACTTTGGGAATGTGACCGCCGCCTACGGTACAGACAATCGATACAACGCCGGCGGAAAAATTTACCGCTTTTCAGAGAAACTGCAGAGCGCAATACTGGGGATGGCCAACAACATTAACGATTTCGGTTATACCGAAAACCATGGCAAGCAATGGGGCGCCAAAGTGAAAGGGGAAAACCGCTCCCTGGCCGGCGGTCTTAACCTGAGTTACAATGCCGAAGGAACCAATCGCTATTTCGTCTCCTACTTGGCCAGTAGAAACAAAAAGGAATTGGAAGAGATCTCCACCAAGGAAAACTACTTGCCAGAGGGATCCTATTACCAGCAGGGCGAGGTAGAGGATCAAGAAAGAAACTCGCCCCACAAAGTTAATCTTGGGGTAAGGCATAAATTCAACGAGCACCACAACCTGATCCTCGACGGGGACCTGAATTTCTCATTCAACGAGTTGCTGAGCAATGGAATGATCGAATCGGGAGTTGAGGATTCCCTGGTCAACAAGCTGAGAAATTTCACTGAAACCGAATTGTGGGCGATCGATGTCAGCGGCAGGAGTTCTTATGTAGCCAAGTTTAACCAGGACAGGACGCATTTCAATTTTGAGGTCAATGGCTATTACCACGAGGACAATTCCCTTTTAAACTGGAGGGATTCCATTACCCTCTATGGACCGGATGCCATGGATCTCTATGTGCAGTTCAGGGATGAAAGCAGCGACCGCTCAGGGTTGAGCCTGAGTCCGGGCATCATGCATAAGATCAAACAATTCTGGTATATCACTGCAGGATTTGAACTGGGATCCCATACCGAAAGCCTGACCCGGAAGCAGGAAATCGAGCAGGAAGGTGTGGTGACCATGGACACCCTTTATCCTTCCTTTTCAACGCATCGTTTTTCGGTGGGTCCCAAACTCTCACTGAAACGCAGCTCCAATCGCTCCCAAATCGAATTCAGCCTGAAGGGAAGCTGGAAACAGTTCGACAAGATACTGGAAGGAGTCTCTGTGGATTTGCCAAAATATTTCTTTATCCAACCCGGTTTCAGATACGAATACCGGTACCGGACCGGCCGGAGGGTCAACCTGAATTATTCTACCCAGG
This sequence comes from uncultured Bacteroides sp., assembly GCA_964622985.1. Taxonomy (GTDB): domain Bacteria; phylum Bacteroidota; class Bacteroidia; order Bacteroidales. Next base: position 10,545 of record CAZURA010000112.1, read on the forward strand.
TGAACATGCCTTCGATCAATCAGCTCTACCCGGTGCCCAACACCTTGAACCTGCTAGCCATCATGCATGGGAACATGGAACTGGATCCGGAATACAACCATAACCTGAGGGCCTCATGGTGGTATTTCGATCAGTTTTCCTTTACCTCGCTCTTTGCAATGCTGGGGGGGGCATATACCCGGGATAAGATCGGCTGGACTCAGACCACCAACGAGAAGCTGATCACCCTGATCACCCCGGTAAACACCCCTGATCACCATTCCCTGTACTCCTATATCTCCTTCTCCACACCGATCCGTAGACTGGGTATGAAGGTGAGCCTGACCTCACACGAGAACTGGAGCAGGGGGATGGGTATCATCAATGAGGAGAATAATACCCAAACCAACTTCACCCATTCCATCAGGTTGAGGCTTGAGAACCGGAAGAAGCAGAAATGGGATGCGGCCATTGGTGGAAACCTTGCCATTACTGATGCCAGATACTCCATTGCTGCCATGAATACCATATATTACAACACCGCCCTCTACACGGATCTTCGTTTTACTCCAAATGAGAAGTGGAGTTTTGAGACCGAAGCACGTGTGGTGAACTACAATGCGGAGAATCTGGATGAAAGCGTGAGCATCCCGATGTTGACGACCGGCATCAGCCACTATTTCTTACCCGGGGAAAGAGCCACCATTAGCCTGAAAGGATATGATTTACTGAACCGACAGGTGGGCTTTCAGCAGATATCTGATACCAACTACCTGGAACAACGCGAGTGGAATACCATCGGACGCTATGTGATGCTGGAATTTAAATTGCGAATTGGAGCTAATCTATAATGAAACTGTAATTCCTACCTGGATTTAGATGAGACCTCTACAATATACTTTCCCATATTTCCCCAGGATCGTTAATTCGGGTGGTTTTACGTTTCGCATATTCAGCTTCAGCTTCCTGAACAGCTTCCAAAAGTATTACGCCTAAAGCATTTGTGGGGTGCCGGTTATTTGAAACCAATCTTTTTCAAGCCATCATGGCTGACCCTGATGGCCTCCAGGGGCTTCATACCATCGAAAGTCTGATCCTGTTCGACAATATAGTACTGCATTCCGGATACATCTTTATTCTTCAGGATCTTTGCAAAATCTATGGTGCCGGTACCGACAGGTGCAAATCTGTCCTGATCATCCATATCCTTTACATGCCACACCTTGAAACGCCCGGGATACTTCTCAAACCAAACTACTGGATCTGCTCCTGCCTTGACTGCCCAGTAGAGATCGATCTGGAAGTTGACTAATTCAGGATCCAGGTTTTCCAGGAAATATTCAATGGGAACAATTCCGTTACTATTCTCTTCGAACTCAAAGTTGTGGTTGTGGTAAAGCATTTCCAGACCTGCTTCTTTGCACTTCTCTCCAAGAGTTTTAAGGATTTCTGTGAGTCCTTCAATATCATCACTCATGGAGATGGACCGTGTTTCACGGTCATATTTAAAATATCCCATGGGAGGTACAGGGATCACAAAATACCTGATACCTGCAGCTTTCACATCTGCGATCAACTGATCTGCGTTCTCCAGGGTAACACTACCCATATGAGCACTTAGCGGTTCCAGGTCCAGTGCATCAAGGGTTGACTTAAATTCTTCAGGCGTCATTCCATAGAATTTCCCACCCCTGTAGTCGGCCACTTCAATGTATTTATATCCCACTTCAGCTACCTCTTTAAGTACTTCTTCAGGTTGGTCCCTCATTTCATTTCTGAGGGTATAGAGTGTTAAACCTCCAAATTTCTCCTGAGCAAAAGTCAAACTTGAGGTTGCGATGAGGGCCAAGATTAATATGACCTGTTGTATTCGGATTTTCTGTCTCATATATCTTTTTCTTTGTATTGTATTTCCGGTAAAAATAACAAATTATAAATGTGAAATACCACATAATTGATTAGATTCAGAACCCCATATTCAATACAATTAAACCAAGTGGGGTTTAGGATAGTCAAATATGAATCCAACCTAATAACTAAAACTATGAACCTGTATTTCAGATTTCCTGCCATCATCCTTACTATGGTGGTCATTTCGTCATGCACCTCCAACTGGCCCCAGTTCAGGGGAGCTGAGAATAACATGATTGCAAAGGCTAAACAACTCCCTCAGACTTGGGGAGAGGATGCCAACATCCGGTGGAAAACGGAAATAGCAGGTGAGAGCTGGGCATCCCCGGTGGTATGGGGAAAAAAGGTATTTGTTGCAACGGTCGTTCCCGTGAAGGTGGCTCCAGCGCCAGAGCGCCAGCCCCGGCCGCCTCGTCGTCCTGGTGCTGCAACCGGAAATACCTCAGGTGAGCGTCAACAACCACCGCCACGTCCGCCAGCCGATCTGGAAGAAGAGAAACAGTACTTGCAGGATATATACCGATGGGAGGTCAGTTGTACCGACCTGGAAACAGGGGAAGAGCTCTGGAAAAAGGTGGCTTATGAGGGAAATCCCCGAATAAAAAAGCACAGGGCCACCAACTATGCTTCCGAAACTCCAGTCACAGATGGCAAGCGACTCTATGTCTATTTCGGAATGACCGGATTATTCTGTTATGATATGGAGGGTGAATTGCTCTGGCAAAAGGACCTGGATGCCTTTGAAACACTCAATGGATGGGGTACAGGATCCTCACCGGTACTATACAGGGATAAACTGTTTATTCAGTCGGATAATGAGGAACAATCCTTCCTGGTTGCACTGGATGCCACTACTGGTGAAAAAGTATGGAGGGTTGAGCGCCAGGAGAAAACTAACTACAGCACACCTATCATCTGGAAGAACATTGTCCGGACCGAATTGGTAGTGGGTGGTAAAACTGCACGTGCTTATGATCCCGAAACTGGACAGGTGTATTGGGAACTGGCCATGGGAGGCTATTATAACATACCTTCTCCGGTGGCAAACAAAGAGGTGCTTTATATGGGGAATACAGAGCGTCGGAGCACTCCTGGAACTCTGTATTGCATCCGGGCAGGAGCTGAAGGAGACATTACGCCTGATAGTACGGAGCAAATAAGTAAGGATATAGTGTGGTCCAATACAAATTGTCAAACCGGCAATCCTTCACCTCTCTTATACGAAAATCTACTGTACCTGGTCAGTAGCCGGGGAGGGGAGATCCACTGTTTTGATGCGACAACTGGAGAAAAAATATATACTGAAAAGCTGGATAAAGTAGCAGCCTGCTGGTCATCACCCTGGGCACATGAGGGCAGGATCTATTTTACAGACGAAAAAGGGGTAACCCGCGTATTCAAGTCCGGGAAGGAATTCGAACTGCTACAGGAGAATGTTCTGGAAGACAGGTTCTGGTCATCAGTGGCTGTCACAAAAGACGCCTATCTGCTTCATGGTGTTGAATATCTTTATTGTATCGCAACAGATTAGAACTGAGTTTGTAACAATAGTTGTATTTTAGTAAAACTTACACTAAAACTATATTATGAAAGAGAAGAAAACATACAGTAAGAGTCTGAATGGACTTACCAGAAGAGATTTTATAGGAAAAACTGCTGTGGCCACCGCGGCATTTTCTATTGTACCCCGTCATGTGTTGGGAGGAAAGGGATATACCGCTCCCAGTGATATGGTCAATGTGGCCGGTATTGGCCTGGGTAATCAGGGTGGAAGCGATATACAAAACATTGCCACACCGGATGTGCCCATTCAACGTCGCCGGGGATTGCCAGGACTTACCTGGTACAGGTACCCCGGACTCCGTGCTCCCAGGGTAAGGAGGTCTTCAGATTCGGCAACCCAGATGGGAGATGCCGGAGGTGACCAGGCATTTAAACATGCTAATATTTATGCCCTTTGTGATGTGGATTCAGAGTATGCAGGACACATATTTGCAGGCTATCCCAAAGCAAAGAAATATGATGATTTCCGTAAAATGATCGATGAGAATAAGGAGCTTGATGCAGTTGTAATTGGAACCCCCGATCATACCCATGCTGTGATCGCTGCTTATGCCATGAGGGCAGGAAAGCATGTATTCGTAGAGAAACCAATGGCAAAAACCATTCACGAAGTCAGATTCCTGAAAAAGCTTGCTCATGAGACAGGATTGGTCACGCAGATGGGAAACCAGGGTCATAATATCGAAGGGACCATGAAAACCGTCGAATGGATCCAGTCAGGTGCCATCGGTGATGTGAGGGAAGTACATATGTGGTCGAACCGTCCGGTGTGGAAACAGGGATATCATAAACGTCCTGAAGGAGTGGATGTACCGAAAAATATGAATTATGATCTCTGGTTAGGTCCTGCCCCGGATAAGCCATATCATCCTGATATAGCACATTTTGCCTGGCGTGGACTCTGGGACTATGGAACAGGAGCCATGGGGGATATGGGTGCTCATACATTTGATGCTCCCATTTGGGCATTGAATCTGGGGATGCCTGTTAAGATCCAGGCTACCACCACTCCTTACACTGAGGATTATCTGCCCCAGGCAGAAAATGTAAGGTATGAGTTTGAAGCACGTGAAGGAATGCCTCCGGTTACTGTTACCTGGAGTGACGGAGGGATCAAACCGTTCCGCCCCGCTGAGCTGGAAGCCGGACGCAGCCTCAGAGAAGCGTTGTATATCGGAGATAAAGGTATGATCATGCATGGAACCCATGGTGCCATGCCGGAACTGATCCCTGAAAATCCTGATTTTAAAGATCCCGAACCATGGCTTGACCGGCCCGAAAATGTATATGTTGATTTCATTCAGGCCATAAAGGAAGGCAGGAAAGCTGCAAACCATTTTGATATAGCCGCCAAGCTTACCGAGATCATGCTTCTGACCAATATTGCCGTTATTTCACAACAGACCAATGTAACGCTGGAGTATGATGCAGAAAACATGAAGATCACGAACCTTGAGGGAGCCAATAAGTTCTTTCATTACGAGTACAGAAAGGGGTGGAGTCTGTAATCTCCGGATCGCCTAATAGGTATCTGATGCCACAATCAACAAAACATAACTGAAAATGGAAACAAGAAGATCCTTTATCAAGAAAACTGCTGCAGCAGGATCCGCAGTAATAGTTGCTCCGAATATTATACCTGCAAGAGCTTTTGGAGCCAATGACCGTATCAATGCTGCCGTATTGGGCCTGAACGGCCGCGGCAAGAGCCATGTGAAAGGTTTTATGGTCCAGGATAATGTTCAGGTCACCACTCTGTGCGATCCGGATATGAATATTCTTAAGAAACGGCAGAAAGAGTTCAAAGAGACCTACAATCAGGATGTGTCACTTGAGCAGGATCTTCGCCGGGTGATGGATAACAAAGACATTGATGTGGTGGGCATTGCCTCTCCAAACCACTGGCATGCGCTTTCGGTCATTTGGGCCTGTCAGGCCGGAAAGGATGTATATGTGGAAAAACCCGGTTCTCATAACATCTGGGAAGGACGCAAAATGGTTGAAGCTGCACAGAAGTACGATCGCATTGTCCAACATGGGGTCCAATTGCGAAGTTCCCCGGCAGTAAATGAGGCAATAGGATTATTAAGGGATGGATATATCGGCAGAGTGTACATGGCACGCGGTCTGGTTTTCCGATGGAGAGCCGATATTGGAGATAAGGGTTTCTCTCCTGTTCCGGATGGATTGGATTATGATCTGTGGACCGGTCCTGCTCCCAAGCGACCCTTTACAGAAAACCTGGTACATTATAACTGGCACTGGCACTGGGATTATGGAAATGGTGATGTGGGCAACCAGGGTATCCATGAAACCGATCTGTGTATGTGGGGTTTGGATGTGGGCCTTCCCACAAAGATCACTTCCATGGGCGGAAAATTCCTATGGGATGATTGCAAAGAGGTTCCTGAGGTGCTTACTTCTGTTTATAACTACCCTGAAGAGAATAAGATCATTCAGTTCGAAGTGCGACCCTGGTGCACAAACACAGAACAGGGTGCCTCTGTAGGTAACATTTTCTATGGAGATAAAGGAATCCTGGTGGTGGACGGCTATGATAAATACAAGACCTATTTAGGTAAGAACAGAGAACCGGGTAAGTCAGGAGAAGATGGCGGAGAATCGGGTACAGAAATGGCCAGGGGTGCGGGTGGAACAGATGGGCATTTTACCAATTTTATTGAGGCGGTTCGTAAACACGATGCATCCATATTGACCGGTCCCGTGGAAACGGCACACCTCTCATCCGGACTGGCACATCTGGGTAACATTGCTTACAGATTAGATCGAGTCCTGACTTTTAATCCTGATTCTGAGAAATTTGTAAATGATCCTGAAGCAGATCAGATGCTTACCCGAAACTACCGCGAAGGATTTGAGGTTCCGAATCAAGTCTAATTTGAAATATTCATTCCTATGAAATACAAAGCATTTTTAGTTTTAGCTGCTTTAAGCAGCAGTGTGTTGCTTTACAGTCAATGCAGTACCAAACCGATGATTGACCTGCATGTAAGCGAGGTTGAGAAGAAAGTAGATGTTATGATCGACGGAAAGCTTTTCACTTCATACATCTATCCCGACAACATTAAAAAGCCGGTATTGTGGCCGGTCATCTCACCGGCAGGCAATCACCTGACACGTAGTTATCCATTGATCAATAAGGAAGGAGATCGAAGTGATCACCCTCACCATGTGGGTGTTTGGTTAAATTACGGCGATGTGAACGGACTCGATTTCTGGAATCATTCGGAAGCTATTCCCCCCGAAAAAAGAGATCGGTATGGAACCATATTCCACAGGTCCGTTGATCAGGTAAATAATGGTAAAGGCGAAGCTCTGATGGTTACCAGTTCAGACTGGAAATCTCCCGATAATACGATCATGTTGGAGGAACAAACCAGTTTCAAGTTCCTGGCTTCGGAGAATAGACGTATAATCGATCGTACCACTACCCTCACAGCAGTCATCGACGAAGTGAATTTCACTGACAATAAGGAGGGAATGTTTGCCATTCGTGTGGCTCGTGAACTGGAACTTCCTTCTGAAAGCCCGACCAATCTCATTGACTCTCATGGTAATGTGACTAAAGTCGAAAAAATGGACAATACTTTGGTGAAAGGAAACTACAGAAGTGCTGAAGGAGTGGAAGGGAAAGAGGTTTGGGGTACACGCTGTCGGTGGATGAAACTGGCCAGTGAGATAAACAGGGAGAAGGTATCATTAGTGATCATAGATCATCCATCTAATGCTGGCTATCCAACCCATTGGCATGCAAGAGGTTATGGGCTATTCGCTGCAAACACACTGGGACAGAAGATATTTTCAGACGGCAAACTTGAACTAAATTACAGTATGAAAAAAGGGGAGTCGGTGACATTCAAATACCGGCTTGTGGTGGCAGCTGATAATCTAACAGATGATCAGATTAACCAACTGGCTGATGAGTACGCTGAGGAGTAAGTTGAGTCACCCGGCAGGTTTCCCGGTTGCATCATATAGTTTCTTACCATTCGGAAGAGACTTTATTTTCTATTCACCAATATTCATGATATATATTCTTTAAAAAAAAATCTGTACATTTGCACCGCGAAAAACACCTGATACAAATCACGGTGTAATCGAACGGGGTATAGCGCAGTCCGGTTAGCGCACCTGCTTTGGGAGCAGGGGGTCGTAAGTTCGAATCTTACTACCCCGACATAACAGGACATCTTCTTCTTTTTGGGAGGTGTCCTTTTTCAATAACGCCCCACCGGCAGCACCTGCCCCCCCTCCGATCCCCTGCCGGCTGCGGTATTCGGAGATCATCCTAAATGGCGGAGGCACCTCCCAATGAAGCTCCCTGTCCAGCA